>JAFGFN010000057.1 GCA_016931035.1 Candidatus Sumerlaeota bacterium | reverse complement strand
TGACCCCATTTGCTCACGACATTTTTGTCCTTTGTTTTCAATATCGAGACGAAGATCGCGCCTTTCTGTTTTGGACAAGAGTGGGCGAGATTCTCTATGAGAAGATCTGGGCGATATGCATAGATCGCCTGCCCGCATTGATCGCGCAACTTGAAGCGATCGGGGTCGAGAACGCGCCAAAGCCTGAAGAACCGTAAAGAGCGTCACTCTTTCAACGTGTCTGTTTGAACAGGAATCTCGTAGAGCGTGGAGTCGCCGAAACGGGCGGCGACGCGGCCCAGGCCGTCGAACTTCGCCAGGGCGTCGGCCGCGTAACGCTCGCGTTCGAGTTCGCCGACGGCGACCCATCGCAGGCCGTTGGCGCGACAGATCTCGAGCGCGCGGCCGGGGTCGCGCGTCGAGTAAAGGATTTCGAGCGCGTGGAAACGTTCGATGTAGGGATCGTTGAACGCGGCGCCGCGCCATTGGGCTTCGTGGCCGATCCAACCGAGAAACGAGGGGATCCCCGAGACGACGGCGAGGCGCGCGGTCATCGAATAGGATTCGCCCGGCGCTTCGGCGATGCGATCCGCCCTCTCCGGCGCCAGGTTCTCGCGCATCCAGAGACCGAGGCGCAGATCGTCGGGCGCGTAGGACGGCAGATCCATGAATGCCAGTGCGTCGAGCGTACGGCAGTCGCGCCTCGCGCGGTCGGGGTCGAGTCCGCGGTCGATCCACTGCGCCTCGCGCGCCCGGCCCCGCGCGAGGCGTCCGGCGACGCCGAGGACAGGGTAGAGTCCCGAGACGAGGACGAGCAAAGCCATGAGGAAGACGGGGACGGCGAGTCGTTTGTGTTCGTCGCGTCGCCTCAGGTAGGTGGCGAGCAGGATCGCCAGAGCGAGCCCCATCAGCGCCCAGGCCGGGTAGTAGAGCTTGAACACCGTGTTGTAGCGTTCGTTCGGCGCTCCGATCGGATCGTCGAGATAGAAGAACTCGGGTACGATCTGACAAACGAGCGCCGCGGCGAGGAGGACGAACGCCCAAAGCGACGAGGTTTCGAGACGCCACCGCGAGATGTCCACAATGACCGTCGCGATGGCGGCGACGAGAAACCAGATCAACGTGAATCCCACCGCGGCGAGATCGTGGGTCGAGTGGTACGTCAGAGCGAGAATCGCCGCGCCGACCGCCAGCGCCGCGACGCGAGGCGAATCGTGCCGTCCTTTCGGCGCCGCGCCGCGCACGAAGATCAGGGCGAAGGCCAGAGCGAAGAACCCCCAGAATCCGAACCATTGAAGCGGGGTGGTCTGTTCGACAACCAGCCCGACCGAACCCAAGGCGCCCAGAATCCCGGGCAGGCGTGCCAACGTGGCGTTGTGGATCGTGTCGAGGGGCAGACGGGCGTAGGCGGTGTAAAAGCCGCTCGGGATCCCCAGCGCGAGAAGAAGCGCGAGGAGCCAGACGAGAACGCCCTGGAGGGATTGTCGAACCAGCTTGGCCCCGTCGCCCGCGCGCGCGAGAAGGCCCGCGTCGCGGCACGATTCCGCTACGACCCAGATGAGCCCGACCAGAGCGGCAACCGCGAAATCCCACGAGTTGGTGGCCCACATCGAGGCGAGAAGGACCAGGAGGAGTCCGGCGGCCAGAATCTCGCCCCACACGGCGGGCGCCCAGCCGACCGCCGCGTTCTCGCGCACCCGCTGCAGGTGGGCGGCGAGGCAAATCGCGGCCAGGAGGAGGAGAAGTCCGAGCGAGTGGGCGTGCAGGTCCCCCAGAAGCCAGTTGAAGGCGGGAAATTCGTTGCGCGTGTGGGGCAGGACGTCGGACGGCGACCAGAAGTCGAACCCGTGCAGGGCGGCGCCGATCCCGCCCGTGCTCCATGCGCGGATGAACTCCGGCGCTTGAAGCCACGTCGCGGGTGTCCCGGCCAGAGCCACGAGAAAAACCCCCCACCAACCCCCGCTCGCGCGTTCGCTCAACGCGTGACCCGCGGCGAACGCGGCCTGGATGAGAAGAGCGAAGAGAGTGGCGAGCGCGAGATTGAACGCGACGGGAGGCGCGACGCGCGCCAGGTGGGCCAGGGTGGCCCAGATCCAGTGGCTGAAGTAGTAGTAGTTGAGCGAATACCCGGCGAGCCAGGGATCGACGGGTGGGATCGAGGGATTGCGCCAGATAGAGGTGAGAATGGCGAGGTTTCCCCACTTTTCCGCGCCGAACCACCCAAGGGCGTCGAACGTCGCGTCGGGCACATAGGACCGGAACCACAAGTAGAGTAGAAACAACGCGAGAAACGAGGCCTCGATCCGAACGAGGCGCCCGAGGTTCGTCCGCAAAAATCCGACGAGAGTGTCGAAATGAAGCAGGGCCAGGACGATGTTGAGCGCGATGAGAATGTCGAGGGTGGCGACTCCTTCGCGCCCTTCGAGAAACGGAAACCACCGGGAAGCCACAGTAAGCCAGGCGCGTCCGAAACCGAGGAGGACGATGCCGATGAGTTTGGCGAGGAGAAGCCCTCGATCGGGCAGGAAGAAGAAGCTGCGGTGGACAAGCGGGAAGACGAGCCAGCCGACAAGGACGAGCGCCGCCCACCAGGCGAAGACATCGCGCGAGAACGGCTGCCACCAGTAAGAATTCATGGCGGTGAGATCGCTTCGTCCCAAGAGATGCAAACGGCGCAATGCGGCCCACGCCGCTCGGCGAGGGCCATTCTTGGACTTTTCGCCCCGAAAGTCCATGTCAAGTTTCGCGCGTTAAGTTGTCCTCGAATCCGTCCGATTTATACAGGGTGATGGTTCGTCCGCCGGGTCTTACATAGCGGAAGCCGTCCCGCGCGCCGGGACGCAAGTCGACGAGTGAGGAGATACCCCCATGCTGATCATTCAGAAACTGTTGCAGGAGATGTGCGATCGCGAGGCATCGGACTTGTTCCTGAAATGCGGCGTCCCGCCCAGCCTGCGCATCGACGGCGTGGTCAGCAACTTGAACCATCCTCCCCTGACGTCGGACGAGCTGCGCAACATCGCGCACGAGCTGATGACGAAGGAACAAGCGGCCGCCTTCCAGAAAAGCCCCGAGATGGACCTGGCCGCCGGGATCCCCGGCCTGGGACGATTCCGCGTCAACATCTTCCGTCAGCGCGGCACGATCGGCATGGTCCTGCGCCACATCCCGTTTCCCGAGTTCGATTTCGAGGACTTGAACCTGCCTCCGGCGGTGCGGACCCTGGCCGAGCGGCGCCGCGGCCTGGTGCTGGTCACGGGGACGACCGGTTCGGGCAAATCCACCACCCTGGCGGCGATGATCAACTACATCAACGACTCGCGCCGCACCCACATCGTGACGATCGAGGACCCGATCGAGTTTCTTCACGCCGACCACAATTCGATCATCACCCAGCGCGAGGTCGGCATCGACACGCTCACATTCAGCGACGCGTTGCGCCACGTGATGCGCGAGAGTCCCGACGTGATTCTGATCGGCGAAATGCGCGACTTGGAGACGATTCAGACCGCCATCGCGGCGGCCGAGACCGGCCACCTGGTTCTCAGCACCCTCCACACGACCGACGCCGTCCAGACGGTCGAGCGCATCATCAACTACTTTCCCGCGCACTTGCAGTCGCAGATCCGCATGGAGCTGGCGCTCACGCTCCAGGGGGTCATTTCGCTGCGCCTGTTGCCTAGGGCGACGGGCAAGGGGCGTATCCCGGCGACCGAGATCATGATCGTGACCCCGGTTATCAAGAAAGTCCTCTTCGACGGCCGCACGCTCGAGTTGCGCGACTTCATCGTCAACGGCGGACACGTCGGGATGATGACGTTCGACCAGTCGCTTCTGAATCTCTATCAGAACAAGAACATCACGATGCAGGAGGCCTTGTCGCACGCCACGAGCCCGGACGAGTTCCGCCTGGCGGCCGACGGCATCACGACCGGCGTCCGGTCGCGCGACTTCCAGAAAAAAGAGGAAGAAGAAGATTAGGCTCTGTCCAATAATCGCCTGGTGATCTTCTTCTTGTTCGACTCCTTCGGAGTCGTCATTCATGAAATGCCCGTTTCCCGCGGGTTTCGGCCCTCGGCCTTATCCGCGGCTATTCACATTTTACTCCTTCGGAGTAATTATTGGACAGAGCCTAGAGCGAACGAAACACACCGTGATGAGGGAGAAGAGATAGAAAAGGGCGGACAGAGATGTCCGCCCTTTTCTCTGTGATTCGGAGCGGCTATTCCACGTCTTCGTCTTCTTCGGTGGGTTCGGCGTGGACTTGGTGGAGCACTTGTTCCTCGACGAAGATGGGGATGCCCAGCTTGGTGGCGAGGATGATGGCGTCGCTCGGGCGGGAGTCGATCCAGACGCTCGAGTGGTCGGCCTGCTCGATGTCGAGTTTGCCGTGGAAGGTGCCGTTGAAGGTGGACTCGACGAGTTTGTCCACGATCACGCGGCGAATCTTGCCCCCGAGTCCGTGGACGACGTTGAGAATCAGATCGTGGGTCAGAGGGCGTTCGAGGACCTCGTGGTGGACGGCGTTTTCGAGAACGATGGCTTCGTATTGGCCGATGACGACGGGGAACTGGCGGTGCCGGCCCCCTTTCTCGACCAGGACGATCGGAATGCCGGGGTCGCTGCCTCGGAGGATTTCGCGCAATTCCATTTCGACGAGCATAACGTCCATCCCGTGTTCCAGGTTCGATGGTTCCAAGTTCGAAAGTTCAAATCTGCCGCATCGGCTTCCGAGCCTGGAATTTGCGAATCGGCGATACCCGAACCGGCAACCTCCCGACCAGGAATTCTCGAACCTTTGAACCTGATAACCTGAAACTCGCGAACCTGGAGCCTTCGAACCGTCTACAGATACTGCAGCATCTCCTCGGGTTTCTTGGCGTTGAACAGCGCGACATCTCGAGTGATTCTACCCTCCTGGTAGAGGTTGATCAAGGAGCGATCCATCGTGATCATGCCGATCCGGAGGTTCGCCTGAATCGTGGTGTAGAGCTGGGGCGTCATGCGCTCGCGGATCTGGTTGCGCACGGCGTCGGTGGCCAGGAGGATTTCGAGGACGATCTGGCGGCCTCCGAACACGGAGGGAACCAGCTTCTGGCAGAGGATGGCTTCGAGGACTCCCGCCAGCTGCACGCGCACCTGCTCTTGCTGGAAGGGCGGGAAGATGTCGATGATGCGGTCGCACGTCTGGGCGACGTCGGGTGTGTGGAGGGTGCTGAGCACGAGGTGGCCGGTTTCGGCGGCGGTGAGCGCGGCCGAGATCGTTTCCATGTCGCGCATCTCGCCGATCATCAGGATGTCGGGGTCCTGGCGCAGGGCGTACTTGAGGGCGTTGCCGAAGCTCACGGTGTCTTCGTTCACCTCGCGCTGCTCGATGACGCTGAGTTTGTGGTGGTGCAAGTACTCGATCGGGTCCTCGATCGTGATGATGTGGCGATCGGCCTCGCGATTGATGAAGTCGATCATCGCGGCCAGCGTGGTGGACTTGCCCGAGCCGGTCGGGCCCGTGACGAGAACGAAGCCTTGGGGTCGGCGGCAGAGCTTTTCGAGAACGGGCCGCGGAAGGCGGAGTTCCTCGAAGCTGAGGATGGTCGTGGGAATGGCGCGGAACGCCGCGGCGACGCTGCCCCGCTGGAGGTGGACGTTTCCTCGAAAGCGGCTGAGATTGGCGATGCCCAGGGAGAAATCGAGCTCCTTGGTCTCCTCGAACTTCTGTTTCTGCGCGTCGTTGAGGATCGAATAGACGAGCTGCTGGGTCATCGTCGCGACGAGGATGGGGCCCTCGACGTTCTTGAGCCTGCCGTGGACCCGGATCACGGGCGGCCGCCCCGCCACCAAATGCAGATCCGAGGCTTCCTCGTTCACCATGTAGCGGAGCAGCTGACTCATGGCGTAGGGGCATTCCTGTTGGCCCATTTTGACCGACGGGGTGACACCCAAGGTTGGCATGGCGTTCTTCCTTCCCGTGTGGTTCCTTTTCGTCTCCGGCCCGGCGGGCCGGGCCGTTCAACACCGCCGCCACACGATCTCTAGAAAGCATTCTCGATCAGGTTCTGCTCGACGGCGCGTCCGCGGCCATCCACGATCTGGGCCACCACGTCGAACTGGCTGCCGGCGGGCGGCGCCTCGCGGAACCGCCCGAGGTAGATCTGCGCCGTCTGGCGGATCCGCTTACGTTTCTCCGCGTCCACCCGTTCCTCGGGCGCGCCGAGCGAATCGGATGTGCGGGTTTTGACCTCGATGAAACGCAGTTGGCCGTCCTTCTCGGCGACGACGTCGATTTCTCCGTGCGGGCCGCGGTAGTTGCGCGTGAGAATGCGAAAGCCGCGCCGCCAGAGAAATCGGCAGGCCAGCTCCTCGCCTTGGCGCCCGATTGCGCTCGTGCGCCGCTCGGCCTGGAGCTCGTCGTCCGACGGGGGAAAAGGCAGGTTGTCTTCCGGCTCCACAGGCATATTCCCGCCCTCGGCCCAATCCATCGAGATCCGGCGGGCAGCGCGTTTCTCCCCGTAAGCTCTTTTCGGAAGGGAACGGGCCCGCCTTGAGGGGCGATTAGGCCCCCGATTGGCGTTGTGCGACGGCCTCGCGCAGCATCTCCAACTCGCATTCGGGAAGTTCCGGTCGCGCGGTCCGCCAGGAGACGAGGGGGTCCCCCGGCCCGTCGGCCCCGAGCTCGGACAGAAGGCGCTCCAGGGTCCGCGACGGGCGGACGGGCCGGTCGAACCAGTCGACCCCGCGGAACGTGTGGCGATGCAGGGTCGAGGAGCCGTGGCGCCGGAGCGCTTCGAGGTGCGACTCGACGCCGTAGCCCTTGTGGGCGGCGAAACCGTAGTCGGGGAACTCGGCGTCGAGCTGGGTCATCAGTCGGTCGCGCGTCACCTTCGCCACGACCGACGCGGCGGCGATGACCTGGCTCCGCGCGTCGCCCTTGACCAAGGGGACCACCTCTGTGTCCTGGTCGGTCAACTTGAGCGCATCGGTCAGGATGAGATCGGGCTGTAGCGCCAGGGATTCGAGAGCACGCCGCGCGGCCAAAAACGTTGCCTGGAGAATGTTGATCCGGTCGATCTCGCGGGCCGAGGCGAGGCCGACTCCGACCCCGAGCGCGCGGTCGTGAATCGTCTCGAACAACGTCTCGCGTCGGGCGGGCGAGAGCTGTTTCGAGTCGTTCAGGCCCTCGACCCGGAACGAACGATCCGCGACCACGGCCGCCGCGACCACGGGCCCGGCCAGGGCGCCCCGTCCCGCCTCGTCGATCCCGGCGATGCGGCCGATCCCCGGGCGGCCGAAAAACTCGGCGTCGAAGCGGGCCAAGCGTTCGAGATCTTTGGGGGATCGCTTCACTTTGGAGTTTCCATTCACGTGACGGCCAAGCCTTGTTGCCTGTTTCCCACAGTCGGGACGTCTTTTCAACATTTCCGGCAGGCGCTTTTCAAAATCCCTTCCTCCCCTCTCGCGGCCGGGCGACAGACGGCAGAGAAGGCCGAGTCGTCTCCGAATCGACAGCTTTCGGTCTACGGCCTCCAGCTTTTGAGGCCTGTTCCGGTTGCGGCCGGAGCCGCGCTAGGCTATAAGGGAGAACGGGACGGGATCTGGCATCTTTCTTCGAATCGGAAATCGCCGACGTGATCGATCCGCATAAGAGACGCGTGGGGCGACACTTCTCGGAGGAAGAGATTCGTCGCGCGCGCCTCGCCGGGCGGCTCCTGGCGATGGATTTCCAGACCGGTCCGGTCTGCAATCTGGACTGCGTCTACTGTCCCACCAAGTCCGATCGGCGACCGCACAACGATCTCTCGTTCGAGGAAACGTGCGACGTCATTTTCCAGGCGCGCGATCTCGGCGCGCAGAGAATCGACGTCCTGGGCGGCGGCGAACCCCTCATGCATCCGGGCATCCTGGACCTTCTGGCGTTCATTCACGAGCAGGATTTGGCGATCGGCTTTTTCACCAACGGCGTCCTGGTGGATCCGGAAACGGCCCGCCTTCTTCACGACAACGACGTCGAGCCCGTGGTCAAACTCAACAGTCTGCGGGCCGAGGTGCAGGATCGCCTGGCCGGGACTGCGGGCGCCTTCGCGCGAATCCGCGCGGGGATCGAGAACCTGCGCCGCGCCGGATATCCCGACCCGAGTCACGAACTCGGGATCGAAACGATCGTCTGCTCGAGCAACTACGACGAAATCCCCGACCTCTGGCGCTGGGCGCGGGATCGCGAGATCGTTCCGTACGTCGAGACGGTCGCCTTTCTCGGCGGCGCGGCGGCGCGGCGCGAGCTCAACGTGTCGGTCGACGCTCTACGCCGGTTGTTCGAGCGCCTGGCCGAGATCGATCGCGTGCATTACGGCCTGGCGTGGGATCCGCATCCTCCGATCGCCGCGCTGATCTGTCGACATCACGAATACGCGTGCACTTTGACCTCGAACGGTTTCGTCCAGCCCTGTACGGGGATCGACATCCGCGTCGGCAACGTCCGGCACGATTCGCTCAAGAACATTCTGGCCGAGAGCCCGGTGATTCGCGCCTTGCGCCACGTGCGCGAGAACGTCAAGGGAGCGTGCGCCGATTGCGAGACCGCGGAGCGATGCTACGGCTGCCGCGGGATGGCCTATCACGTCACGGGCGACTTCCTCGCCTCCGACCCCCTGTGTTGGCGCAATCCCCATCACGTGCGAGTCGAAAGAGGCGGTCTCGAATCCGAAAACAGCGTGTGAGAAGCACCTCTGTTCTCCCCGAATCTCCCCCGAAAGAGCCGGAAGGAAGCGTGTTGCCGCGGTTGGGAGCGGAAGCGGAGAGCCTCAGGATAAATGGCGTTCGGAATAGGCGCTGTCGCCGCGCCTGCGAAAGAGCGCTCGGAAGGCGGCATAGGACCTGGAGAGGAATTCGACGATCCGGCGGATCTTCCCCGAGAACCGCCACGTACCCAGGAGGCGGAAACCGATGGGATTGCTCAGGAGGAGTAAGACGATCCCGCGCAGTCCGATCGGAAGAAAGCGGATGTGCTGCACGGCCAGGAGCGGCAAGAGAGCCGGGGGCGAAGGGCGTCCTGTTTTCCGGTCCAGCGTGAGGTGTTTACCCGTCCACCCATCGTAGTCTTCCACGTCGTCATCCACGTTTTCGACTACGCCCTCGGTCAATGCCCTGTCGAAGATCCTTGTTCCTGGGAAGTAGTTCAGGCTGAACAGAATGACGTAAGCGCGTCGGGGAAGACCGCAGATCATCCTAGCGGTTCTCGCAACGTCCTTTCGCGACTCCCACGGGTTCTTGACGATGTAGTGGACCTTGAACGGAATCTTGGGATCCAGGAGGCGAAGGCGTTTCGAGATAGTTGCGATTGCCGTGTTGTTGCGCCTGCGAGAGATCCTCCGATTGTAGACCTCGAAGTTGGTTCGGTCGCTGCCGCTCTGGACGCCCAGGCTCACGGTCCGCATCCCGGCATGGATCAGCGCGTCGATCTTCTCTCCGGAGACTGTGGGCGCGGACACGTAACAGTCGAACGGAAGACCGATCGCGGTGCGGTACTTGTCGCACAGATCGCGCAGTTCCTCCAGGGGCCTGGCCGTGAAATCGTCGTCGGTGAAGAGGATTTTCCCCACAAAGGGAAACTCTCTGCGAACCCACTCGAGCTCGCGGATGACCCGGTCGTTCGACAGTCGACGAATGGGGACGTGTTTGGGATGATGCTCATGATAAAGATGCCCGAGCGCCTCGTTCACACAGAAGGTGCATCTGTGAGGGCAGCCGCGACTCGTGTGAGCGCCGTAGTAGTAGAGAGAGTCGCCGGTTTCCGAGGCTTCGCCCGTCCAGAAGTAATGCCGGACATTCTCTCGCGAAAGAGGCGCGAGTCTTTCCCCGTTTGGGCGGAAATGAATCCGATGGGGTGCGGCTGGGTCTCGCCCTCCAAACCGCCGTTTTCTCGTTCATGCCTCAATCGACTCGTGTCTTCTGCCGATAAAGTCCCCGTAACGCAACGCGTGGGGGAAACTCGCCCGATGGACATCCTGACCAAGGAAGACACTCTTTTCGGCTCGATCGCCTATGGCAACAAGCTGATCTCGCAGGAGGAGCTGACGCAATGCGTCAAGGTCGTCCAGAACAACCCGGGGATGCGTCTCGGGGACGTCCTGGTGCAAAAAGGGTACATCTCGCAGGACGAAGTCCGCGCGATTCTCGATATCCAGCGCAAACAACTCTCGATTATCGACGAGCGGACCCCTCCTACCCCTCCCACTTCGCCGCCGATGGAACCGGGCGCCGCCCCGCCTCCCACTGCGACCGTCCCCTCGAAACTCGAACACCTGGCGGACTATCTGGCCTATGCGCGCGCGGCGGGCGCTTCGGATCTTCATATCAGCGCCGAAGTGAAACCCTTTCTCCGCCTCCACGGCCGCATCGCGCCGCTCGACGTTCCGCCTCTGCGGAGCGACCAGACCGAGGCGCTTCTCTTCGAGGTGCTCAGCGTTCAACAGCGAAGCGTGCTCGTCTCGGAACGCTGCCTGGAGACGTGTATCGAGGCGCCGGAACAGGGCCGCTATCGCGCCAGCTTCGTCAAGCAGCGGGTCGGGTGGGACGGCACGTTCCGCGTCATTCCCGACCGAGTTCCGTCGTTCGAGCAACTCGGTCTGCCCGATTGCCTGCGGCGTCTGACCGAGTACCAGCAGGGTCTCGTCCTGGTCACGGGTTCGGCCAATTCGGGCAAGACCACGACGCTCGCCGCCTTGATCGACCTCGTGAACCAGACCCGCGACGACCATATCATCTCGATCGAACGCCCGATCGAATACGTCCATGTCTCGAAGAAATGCCAGGTGACGCAACGCGAGGCGGGCCTCCATACGCGATCGTTCTCGACCGCCTTGCGGGCGGCCCTGCGCGAGGATCCCGACATCATCATGGTGGGCGAGCTGAGCGATCTCGAAACGCTCTCGATGGCGATCACGGCGTCCGAGACGGGCCACCTGGTCTTCGGCACGCTTCACACGACATCGGCCGCGCGGACCGTGAGCTGCGTGCTCGACGGTTTTCCTCCGGCGCAACAGGCGCAGATTCGCATCATGCTTTCCGAGTCGTTGCGCGGCGTGTTGAGTCAACAGCTCGTGCCGCGCAAAGACGGCCGGGGCGTGGCCCTGGCGCTCGAAATCATGTTCGTCACGCCGGCGATTTCGGCCCTGATTCGCGACAATCAGCCGTTCCAGATTCCGTCGGTCCTTCAGACTTCGCGCAAGATGGGGATGTGTCGTCTCGACGATTCGCTCGCGGCGCTTCTGAACCAGGGTTTGATCGGCGAGGAGGAGGCCCGCGCGCGGGCCGAAAACCCGACGAAGATCTCGGGAGTTATGTGACCGGGACGAATAGGGCGATTTCGGATTGAAGGATGAAGGATGAAAGAAGAAGGGGAGAACGAAGAACGAATTCGGATTGGGGATTGCGGAATGCAGATTGCGGAATCCGAGATTCGAGATCTGAGATTTCAAATCTGAAATCAGTAGTGTCCAAAACAGGTTCCCCGGAGGGGAACAATTTGAATAGCCCTGGGTGAAACCCAGGGAAAAGACGTTCCCGTTTTGT
>JAFGFN010000056.1 GCA_016931035.1 Candidatus Sumerlaeota bacterium | reverse complement strand
CCCCCCCCCCCCCCGACAACCCACCGGCGCGGGTCCGAAACGCGCGGCGCGTCCCCGCCCGGCAATTTTCACGACAGGGGTGCGCCCTCTATGGGAAGTATACTGCTCGAAAATAGCCGAATAATAAGTGTTGACTTATGCACGGCATTTCTGATCTAATCGCACGCCTCCTGTCCCCATGGGGCCGTCCAAACCCTCGGGGACGAGCACCGGGCAGGAGGGGTAAAAAAAGCGAGGGATTTCATTGAGAGGCCCGAGAGCCTCAGAAGGATCAGATTTTGAATACCGGTACAGTCAAGTGGTTCAACGAGAAGAAAGGGTTCGGTTTTATCGAGCCCGACAATGGCGGCGACGACCTGTTCGTCCATCACGCCGACATCCAGACGGAAGGCTTCAGAACGCTTCACGAAGGTCAGAAAGTGGAGTTCGAGAACGGTCAGGGTCCCAAAGGCCCCAAGGCGACAAACGTTCGTCCTTGCTGACGGCCTGAGCGAATAACGCCAATCGTCCGGGGTTCCGGCTTTCGAGCCGGGACCCTTTCTTTTTTTTTGTGCGCCTGGCAGCCGTCGGCAACAGGAGGGCGAAACCACGAAACACGCCAAGCACTCATAGCAGCATAGCCGCAACCAGAGAAGACTGTAGGCTGGAGGCTGTAGACCCGTAGGTGAAGAAGCAGAAAAAAGGGCCCTCACCCCCCTGCCCCTCTCCCAGGAGGGAGAGGGGTGCAAAAAAGGTCCTTTCTCGAGGTTTCTCCCTCTCCCTCTGGGAGAGGGTTGGGGTGAGGGTTCCGTTGGCCAGTCCCAAATCGTCGCGGCCTTCGATGATTTCGGGACGGAGTAGTACGAAAGACGCGGGAGCGTGAATCGGGGCGTGCGAATTCAGCCGCTAGGGTTTCTCGACCAGCAGCCCGTTTTCGCCGAGCCAGGTCTGGAACAGCGTCATCCACGCGGCGACCGCGCCGCCCCGGACTCCCGTGCCGAAGCCGTGTTCGCCGCGTTGGAAGAGGTGGAGTTCGCTCGGCGCGCTCGCCTGCTGGAGCGCGGCATAGAACGCCAGACACATCATGCCGGCCGTCTTCGAGTCGTCCGCAGCGTTCACCACGAAGGTGGGGGGCAAGTCCTGCGGAAGGTCCTTGAATACCATTTTCTCTTCGATTCCCGGGTAAACCAGACACGCGAAATCGGGACGCGAACCCACGCGTCCCGCCGGGTCTTTCGAATCCGGCTGGGCCGGAAGGGGGGACACCATTGTCTGGATCGCCAGAAGGCCTCCCGCCGAGAATCCCATCACGCCGATCTTGTTCGGGTCGCCGCCCCACTCGGGCGCTCGGACGCGGACGATCCGGATGGCCCGTCGTGCGTCGGCCGCAATGGCGGCCATCACGCGTTCGTTTCGCTCGGGCTCGTCGTCCCAATGAAGGTCTCTGGGACGAGTGCGGTACTTAACGACGACGGCGGCGATTCCGAGCGAATTGAGCCAGTCCGCCACGTCGTACCCTTCCTTGCCCAGGACGACCGAACGGAATCCTCCACCCGGAAAGACGACGATGGTGGTCCCGCTGGCGGGGGCGTCTGAAGGCGTCATGACCGACAGCGTCGGCGTGCTGACGTGAAAAGCTCCTTTAAGGCGACCCTTCGGCTCGTCGACATGGTGGGTTTCGTCTTCCAAGGGTTCGAAGGCCTCGAGGTCGGGCGCCGCGCCGGGCCAGATCGGTTCTTCGACCGGCGGCGTCGCGCCGCCCGCCGAGGCGGACGCGATCCCGAAGACCGCCATTGGACAGAGCAGGAGTGTCAGGATTCTCGCGATTCGATTCGACATAAGACTCTCCTTGGTCTTGGATCTCTCCGGCGATTGCCTCGCGCCCGGAGGAGGGAGAGCCGCGCACGCCGACCCCGCCCCCGAATGCTTGTTTTCCCCCTTGTGTGGAGCCTAATGTAGAGGCTTTTGTCCGGAATCGCCACCTTCTTTTTCTTTGTCCGCATTCTTCTCCCTCACCGCGACACAGGAAGAAGCGGGGAGCCGGGGCGGTATCTTCGGCTCCCCTCGAGTCGTCATGCTTTTCGAATCTTCAGCCTTCGAACCAGTAATCCTGCACCACGGATGCGGGGCGGGCTCAACGAGCCTGACCGCGATAAGTCCGGGGCGACATCCCGGTGAGGCGTTTGAAGGCGAGTCGCAGACTGCCTGCTCCCGAGAAACCGCAGGCGGTGGCGATCTCGGTTAGAGGCATGGACGTTTCCGCAAGCAGCTGTTTCGCTCGGAGAACTCGGATGCGAGCGATCTCCGAGTTGGGCGAGCGGAAGAGATGCTGCCTGAAGAGCCTTTCGAGTTGGCGCCGGCCCATGCCGACATGGCGATAGACGTCTTCGACCCATATGGGATCGCATGCATGGGCTTCGATATAGCTGAGGGCCTCGACCAGGTGGGGATCCGACTTGCACATCGCTTCGGCCGATCCTCTTTCGACCAGAGTCCAGGGCGTGAAGGTGAAGTCGCTCGGTGGCGGGCCGCCGGCCATGAGTTTTTCGAGCACATCGGCGGCAAGAAAGCCGACGCCTTCATAATCGAGATCGATACTGGCCAGTTCCGGACGCGTATACCGGCAGAGGACTCTCTCATTGCCCTGGCCTATGACGGCGATCTCCCCCGGTACGTGGATGCCGGCCGCTTCGCAGGCTTCGAGAATACGGACGGCGGCTTCGTCCGAATTCGCCCAGATAGCCAGAGGTTTGGGCAGACGGCGCAGCTGGGCAATGAGAGCCCTCTGGCATTGCGCTATAGAAAGATTCTTCGGGAGCGTATCGTACTGGCTGATCGCCGCGCAAGGAAAGCCGACTTCGGCCAGGCGGCCGGAAAAACCCCTGAAACGACTGTGGTGCGAATAATGCGGGCCGATGCAGGAAAACGCGAAATGGCGGAAGCCTCGTTCGAGAAAGAACTGCGCCACCTTTCGGCCCGCTTCTTCGTATGAGGGAAGGACGTTCGGAAATCCAAACTCGCGTCCTTTCTGGGACGTATTGACGGTCGGAATTCGGGCTCGTTTCAGCGCCAGGGCGAACTCGGGATCGCGCAGGAAACCGACGGCCCCTTGGCCAGGCCAGCGGATGAGAGTCGATCGAGAACAGCGCAAGACCTCCCCTCCGGTGACGATATGCCAGTCGTGAGACTGGGCGAAGCGCGCGACGCCGTCGAAGAAATCGCACTCGTTGGAGACGGCGGGATTGACGAAAACAGCCACGCGAAGCTTGTCGCTCATGCGAAAAACCTCTCCCGAAACGACGCCACGCTACGTGCGCCAAGCGCTCTCGAGTGCGACCGGTTCCCCATTCGATGCGGGATGAGATCGTTCTCTTCGAACGCACGCCTTCATCCGGGCTTCTGGCGGCCCGAGGACTCGAAGGAGGCCGAGGAAAGGCGGACCTCTCGTTGGGAAGAATACCACAATCCTCGTGGAAAGTGCCATTGCGCATCCGATTCCGTTTGACGCAAAAACGAAGTTGTCCCGTGGCGCCGATAGGTCATATTCTGGCGCTCCATAGGCTCTGGCCGTTGGGTCTCGCCGAATTGCGCGGACCGCTCTCACATCAGTACGCGTCGGATGGAAGGGAAGAGACAAGGCGTTGTGATCTCTCTAGGCCCATTCTCGGAAGCCATGCCCTCATCCTGCTCTGGGGTTGCGTAGATTCCGCGCTCGCAATCCCAAGCCGTTCGGCGAGCCCATGGCGCGACGCATTTACTCCCCGAGGGGACGGGAAACAGCCAAAGAAAGGAGGGGAAGGGCTTCTTGCGGATTCCCTGTTGCCGCCGAAGGATCTTCTTCGGAAACTAGAATTGAGAGGAGAAAACACGATGTTAAGGAAATCCTCACTCGGGAAGGGCTTCACCTTGATCGAACTGCTTATCGTCGTTGCCATCATCGCAATCCTCGCCGCCATCGCAGTGCCGAACTTCCTGGAAGCCCAGATTCGGTCCAAGGTCTCGCGCGTGAAAGCGGACCAGCGGTCCCTGGCGACGGCGCTCGAAGCTTACATGACGGACGTCAACTCCTTCCCGCATCGGGACGACTATTCGTATAGTCCGCTGGGAGTGAGCGGCATGATTCCGCTCACCACCCCGATCGCCTACATCACGTCGATTCCCAAGGATCCGTTCTTCGTTCCTGACAACCCCGGGGGCGGCGGTCCCCGTGAACTCCAGACGTTCGAGTACACCTCGGGCGGTTCCCGGTACATCGACACGGGCTCGAGCTGTCCGGGCAGCCCTCCCACCTGGGATCCCTGGCCCAAGGACATGTATCTGATGATGAGCCCCGGGCCGAAAAAGGAGGACCCCTTGGCCACGGGCGACTTCCCGGACCGCTACCCCGTGTCACCCAACGGACCGTGCGCCTACGACTCGTCCAACGGGAGCGTCAGCTACGGGAACATCTATCGCTACAACGTCCCGGCTCGGTTCGTCCTGCAATTCGAGGTCGAGAAGCTCTGAGGACAAGGAGCGGCAAGACAGCGACGCCCACGGCGATTCGCGAGGTTGCCTAGGCTCAAGCCGCCGGAGAAACTCCGGCGGCCTTTTCTCTATTCTCACGTTCTCAGGGGTAGCAGCAGAATGGAATGGTCGAATAGGGGTCAGGGTTACCGTTTTCGATTTGCCTTGACCGGCCCGTATCCCCCAGGCCTTCTTTCACGTCTCCGTGACCCCGCTCTCCCGCCGCGGCAGACGTGAGGCTGGCTCAAAGTGCCTGTGAACGATAGGTCCGAGGCGACACCCCGGTGAGGCGTTTGAAGGCGAGTCGCAGGCCGCATGCTCCCGAGAAACCGCAGGCGGCGGCGATTTCGCCAAAAGACATGGAAGTCTCCCTTAGCAATTGTCTCGCTCGGAGAATTCGGATGCGAACGATCTCCGAGTTGGGCGAGCGGAAGAAATGCTGCCTGAAAAGCCTTTCGAGTTGGCGCCGGCTCATGCCGACATGGTGGAAGACGTCTTCGACCCATATGGGATCGCATGCATGAGCCTCGATGTAGCTGAGGGCCTGGACCAGTTGGGGATCGGACTTGCACATCGTTTCGGCCGATCCTCTTTCGATCAGGGTCCAAGGCGTGAGGGTCAGGTCGCTTGGGCGCGGGCCGCCGGCCATGAGTTCTTCGAGCACGCCGGCGGCAAGAAAACCGACGCCTTCGAAATTCGGATCGATGCTGGCGAGTTCCGGACGCGCGTAGCGACAGATGGTTCTCTCGTTGCCAAGGCCCATGACGGCGATCTCCTCCGGTACGCGGATGCCGGCCACTTCGCAAGCTTCGAGGATACTGACGGCGGTTTGGTCCGCGGTCGCCCAGATGGCGAGAGGTTTGGGCAGACGGCGCAGCTGGGCGATGAGATCCTTCTGGCATTGCGCCCAGGTACGGTTTTTCGGGAGCGCTTCGTGCTGGCCGATCACCGTGCAGGAAAGGCCGACTTCGGCCAAGCGGCTGGAGAAGCCGTGGAACTTCCTCTTTTTCACGGGATGCGAACCGACGTAGGAAAACGCGTAATGGCGAAAGCCGCGCTCGAGAAAGAACTGCGCCGCCATTCGTCCCGCTTCTTCAAAGGATGGAACGACGTTTGGAAATCCGAACTCGAGCCCTTCCTGGGACGTGTTGACCGTCGGAATCCGGGCCCGCTTCAGCGCCAGGGCGAACTCGGGGTCGCGCACGAAGCCGACGACCCCTTGGCCGGGCCAACGGATGAAAGACGATCGAGAACAACGCAGAACTTCCCCTCCGGTGACGATGTGCCAGTCGTGAGACTGGGCGAAGCGCGCAACCCCGTCAAAGAAACTGCACTCTCTGGTGGAGGTGGAATTGACAAAGACCGCCACGCGCAGTCTCTCGTTCATGCGAAGAACCTCTCTTGAAGCGACGCCGCGATACGTGCGCCGGGCGCTCCTGAGGGCGGGCGACCGGCTGCCCATTCCGATGCGCGACGAGACCGCCCTCCGCGAACGCACGCCTGCACCCGGCGCTCCGGTGGGCCGAGGGCTCGGCGGGGCCCGAGGAAAGGCGGACCTCTCGTTGGGAAGAATACCACGGTCCTCATGGACAATGCCATTGCGCATCCGTTTCCATTTGGCGCAAAAACAACGTTGTCCCGCGACGCCAAGAGGTCATATCGTGCATTTCGACAGGCTCTCGTTGTCCGATTTCACCGCGTTGCGCGGACCGATCTCGCGATGGAACGTTGCGGATGGGAAGGGGGAAACAGAGTATTGTCATCTCCCTAGGCCGATGTTCGAGGAGTGCGTCCTCATTCGCCATATTCTAGTGTCGTCTTGGCGGCGCGCGATGAGTCGCCGCGGGGCCCTTGCGAATCGTTGGATGGGAGATGGGCGATCGGCGGCGGAGAAGCCGGTGAACCACTCGACTTTCATCGCGGGAGTCGGAGGCGTTTTCAGGCCTTTGTCTCAATGGTTCGCCGATTCCCCAAAAGCTCGCACTGAATCTCGATTGAAAGGGGGCAAATCGCCAAGAACCGGATTTGTGAAGATGGATGTATGGAGAGATTCCTCTTCGGAGGCACGCATTCTTTGAAGACGCGATAGGGAAAGGGAGGAAGGACCCATGCGAACAAACTATACGATGGAGTCGAAGCGGTTGGCGCCGACGCGTCTGTGGGCGCTCTGCGCCGCCTTTGCCGCGATGGCCGTGACGTGCTTCGGCGGCACGTTCAGCATCGTGGACCTGCCGGCAACCGGCACGGATGCGGCCACCGGCATCGGCACGAGCAAGACCTATACCCACACCCTGGACCTCGGCTTGAATGCTCCGGTGACGATCAACGGCGTCGCCTTTGCGCAAGGTCCGACCGAGAGTCTGTCAGAGAATTACACAAATACCAGCTTGCAGGGATATCAGTACACCATTGCCGACACGAGAACGAGCGACATCCGGATCAGGCCCCACAACGGCGACGATTCCGAGGCCGTCGATCCCGCAACTCAAGCTGACGGCGATTCCGTGGGGTTGCTGCTGGACATGATTTACTACTCGGGCGCGGCCGACATCGGCCTGGGCAACGGCTACGCCATCACGCTCTCGGATCTGACGCCCGGATCCGCCTATTCCGTCCGGTACTACTACCGGCAATGGAAGACCGAAGACAGAACGATCGCTATCTCCGCGGACGGCGGGTCGGATGGCTCCTTCATCGATGTCGTCAGTATCAATATCGACGAGGGAGGAGCCCACTATCTCGAATACTATTTCGTGTCGGACGACACGGACGTGACCGTGATGTTCGTCCACGAGGTGTCCGGCAACGGCGCCCACGTTTACGGACTCACTTGCGAAGAGGCGGCGCTGCCGACGCCGATCGATGCCGACGTGCAGCATTGGGAGATCTTCGACTGATCGGAGGCCATTCTCTCCGCCGTTGGGAGAGTCGACAATGGATGCGATGCATTATGGCTGATCCCCTCGCGCGCGACGCGCGCAGATCCAGGACCCGGGCCGCTCTCGCAAGAGCGGCCTTTTTCTTTGAAGCCTCGCGCCCCTGTCACGGGAGGAGAGTCTGGATTCTCCGAAGGAATCCGGGCGTTTTCGCGCGAGTCTTCTTCTCCTCGCAATGAAGAATCGAGAAGAGGACGCGGGAAGGAGCGAGATCTCTTTCGCCAGGCTCCCGAGAGGGAAAGATCCCCCGGGACTGCACCACTGCGCATCTATGCCCGTCTGTCGCAAAAACGGCGTTGTCCCGTGGCCGCCGATAGGTCATATTGCGATGCTTAATAGGCTCTCGTCGTTGGATCTCACCGCGTCGCGTGGGCCGACCTCACGTCGAGACGATCAGGAGTTGACGAAGTATACCGGAAGACAAAACGGTCGGACCGTTCCTGCATCCTTCGAGGACGCAAGAACGGTTCCGCGGCGGCCCCGCAGGAACCCTACCAGAGAACGTCCCGTCCCTGCAGACGGCGATCCGGATCTCATCCCGTGCAAACGGCGTGCTTGCTCTACACAAGAGCCTAGGATACTGTAGAAGGTGAGAGGATTGTGATAATGCGCAAGGTTCATTTTGTACTTCTTGTTCTTGGGGTATTGGGAATCTCCACGAATTCTCTTGCCGACGGTTACATCGGCTGGGCGACCCTCGGCGGCGGCACGACCGGCGGCGAAGGCGGCACCACGGTCACGGTGACGAACAAAGCCGAGTTCATAACCGCCGTCAGCGACGACGTCCCTCGTATCGTCCAGGTCGTCGGCGCCATTCACGGCGACTACAACATCCCAAACGTGGGATCGAACAAGACCATCCTGGGCATCGGGTACGACGCCCGGATCGTCGGATTCAGCGTCAAGGTCACCGACCTGGACAACGTCATCGTCCGCAACCTCACTTTCGTGGGTGGAATGCCGCAGGACGGCCTGATTTGCCGCCGCGCCACGCACATATGGGTCGACCACTGCACGTTCTACGACGCAGCCGACGGCCTGATCGACTTCTCCGACGCGTGCGACTATGCCACGGTTTCCTGGTGCAAATTCTACTACACCGGCAAGATCAATCCCCACCGGTTCGCCTGTCTGGTCGGCTCGACCGACAACAATCCGTCGGACGACGGCCGTCTGAACGTGACCTTCCACCACAACTGGTGGGGCCAGTATTGCGACCAGCGCATGCCCCGCGGCCGCTACGGCCACGACCACGTGTTCAACAACTACTACACGTGTACCGGCAACTACTACTGCGTCGGCGGGTCATGGGGCTTCAAAGTACTTGCCGAGAACAACTACTTCGACCACGTGAATAACCCAATAAACGACGCGGGCCGCGTCGATGGGTCCTACACGACGGAGATCAAGTCCGTCGGCAACATATTCAACTCGTGCTCGGGCAGTACGTCCGGATACGGAAGCGCTTTCACGCCCGCCTACTCCTACACCCTCGATCCGGCGGCCAACGTCCCGTCGATCGTGACCGCCGCAGTGGGAACCACGATCCTCGTCGGAGATTCGACGCTCTGGCCGACAAAGGCGACCGTCCCCTCGCCGGCGAACGGAGAGGGCAACGCGCCCGTGGCCTCGACCCTGACCTGGCGGGCCGGCAGCACGGCCGTCAGTCACAACGTCCACTTCGGCGCCTCGTCGCCAGACAGCCTGGTCAGCTACGGCAATCGGACGAGCACCTCATTCACGCCCCCGGCCCTGACCGCCGACACGGAATACTTCTGGCGCATCGACGAAGTGGCCTCCGGCGGCGCGATCACCACCGGCACCCTGTGGACGTTCATGACCGTCCCGACGCTTTCGTCCGACCTTTATCATTACTGGCCGTTCGACGTGGACTTCCTCGACGTGGCCAAGGCGGTCACGTCGAGCCCGAACCACCCATTCGGGGCGGCATGGCTCGACGCCAATGCCCAACTCCTGGGCGGCGGCTGTGGGGACTTTACATTAGGAAAGGACGGCCTGATCGCCGGCTGGTCGGATTCGGGGACCCACACCGTCTTCCCGAACGCTCCGATGACCGTCTCGGTCTGGTTCAAGCCCACGGACCTGCCGAACTCCGACGACGTCGCCAGTATTCTCGGCAACAAGGTCGGTACGGAAACGTCCGCCAAACTGTTCCGTATCCAATTCCTGCCCTCGACCGGCTGCCAACTGACCGTCGACACCGCGACTCCCGCATTCGGCAATTCGGCCACCATGGACGAGTGGAACCACATAATGGTGACGATCAACTCGTCCGGCCAGCTGCGCGCCTGGCTCAACGCCAACGAAGCCGGCTCGATCACGCTGTCGACCAGCGCATCGAACAACTACAACGGCCAGTTCACGGGAATCGCCTTCCGCGGCGACGACCCGAACGGCTTGCACCGAGACGATTTCGACGGATACATCGACGACCTGGCCATATGGAGAGCGTCATACGACCTGACGATGGCGGAATATCTCTACAACAGCGGTTACGGCACAACGGCGACGGGCCGGGCGAACGACGTTCCCACGCCCACGCCGACGACGCCGCCTCCGGCCACCGCCCGGCATTGGGAGCTTTTCTGACCGGCGTCAGGGCGTATTGCGAATCCGCTGTATCTCAGCATCGGATTTTCCGATTCCTATTCTGAAAGGGCAGTGAAAATGCGCGCGATCTACTCTATACTCCTTGTTCTCATAACGGCATGGGGAGTTCCAACGAACGCTCTGGCCGAGCATATCAAGGTGGATATGAGCGTCAGCGGCCAGTCGCAAGGCGGCGCCACCGGATTCACCCCCTGGTGGGTGGTCAACGCGGTCACCGATACGCAGACCGAGACCTTCAGCGGCATCACGTGCACCATCGACATGACGTCGCCGTCCCTGACCTCGACGCAGTATCTCCGGTGCTCGTACAACGGCAAGGACGGGATCACCTACGACTACAAGCTGGCCTACGACGCGATCTGGCCGCACTGGAAGCCCGACCCGCCCGATATGCCCTACCCGAACGGCGGCGCGATGACGTTGACCCTCGAGGGTCTCCCGACCGGGACGCACAACATCGTCACCTACCACAACAATCCGTGGGCTCAGGGCGTCACCCCGTCGGGATGGGACCGAGTCAACAACATGAGCAATACCCAGATATTCGTCGACGGCGTCTATGTGAAGACGATCACGCCGACATACCTGGTCACGAACGACGCGGACTGCGGCTATGCGTTCTTCGCGGTCGACGCCGTGGCCGGGACGCCCGTGGTGATCGGGCTTGTGCCCGACGGCAGCCAGACTGTGGATACGGTATTCCTCAATGGCTTCGAGATCGACGCTCCCGGAGAGCCGTCGGGGATGGCCAGTTTGCCGGTGCCCGCGGACGAGGACATGCATGTCGACGTCCACAACGACGATCCCGGCCCGGGCGAGGCCTCGAACGGATACACGACGCTGAGCTGGACGCCGTCGGTGGCCGCCGTCTCGCATGACGTGTATCTCGGCACGGACGAGACGGATGTATCCAACGCCACCCCAACCACCCCGGGCGTTTTCAAGGGCAACCAGGCCGGAACCACGTATGCGGCGACGGGCCTTTCCCCTCTGCATACGTACTACTGGCGAATCGACGAGGTCGATGGCGTGGGCGGGACGACGCCAGGACTGGTCTGGATCTTCCGGCCGCGTCGCGTGGCTTTCCCCACCGCGGAGGGCTGGGGGCGGTTCGCCGTCGGCGGACGCGGCGGGAGCGTGATCCATGTGACCAATCTCAACGACTCGGGGCCGGGGAGTCTGCGGGCGGCGGTCGAGGCGGAGGGTCCACGCACGGTCGTTTTCGATGTCTCGGGCGTCATCGCGCTGAACAGTCGGCTGGTCATGAACAACAACACTGAGAGGGATAACTCCTACTGCACCGTCGCCGGCCAGACGGCGCCCGGCAAGGGGATTTGTATCCGCGATTACGATTTCGGCACACTGGGCCCGACGGACGTGATCATTCGCCACGTTCGAGTGCGGGTGGGCAAGGAGATCGGCACCGACAAGACCCTGGGCGGCATGGGGATGGGCAGTTCGAACCACTGCGTCATGGACCACTGCTCGATCAGCTGGTCCCAGGACGAGGCCTTCAGCTCGCGGGCGGCCGGCAATATCACGCTGCAACGGACCCTGATTTCCGAGGCGTTGCACGTGGCGGGTCACAACAACTATCCGCCCGGGACCTCCCACGGTTTCGCGGGGAGCATCGGCGGCAGCGTGGCGACCTTTCACCACAATCTGCTGGCCCACTGCGAGGGACGCAACTGGTCGCTTGCGGGCGGCCTCGACCCGAGCAGCGTCCACACCGGCAGTCTCGATATCCGCAACAACGTCGTCTACAACTGGGACGGCCGCACGACCGACGGCGGCGCGAAAGAGGTCAATTTCGTCCGCAATTACTATAAGCCCGGACCGGCCACCGACAGCGGCCCCTATACGGAACTCAATCCGCAATTCGAGAATCCCGGCTTCGGTCCCCAGCAGTACTACGTCGAGGGCAACGTGATGGAAGGCCACCACGGCCCCGAAGGGCCGCTGCCGCCGTTTGACGGAGTGGCGCCGCAAGGCACCCAGCCCTGGCCCGTCACCGTGCCCGACCCCTTCTTCGAACATTACGTAACGACCCACTCCGCCGCCGACGCGTACACCAACGTCCTGGCCGACGTGGGCTGCAACAAGCCGATGCTCGACGATCACGACACGCGCATCGTCACCGAGGTGACCAACGGCACCTATACCTACTCCGGCAGCGTGACCAGCCGGCCCGGCCTTCCCGACAACCAGGCGGACGTGGGTGGTTGGGAAACCTATCCGGAAGAGCATCGCCCGGCCGGCTGGGATTCCGACCAGGACGGGATGCCCAACTGGTGGGAAGAACAACTCGGCCTCAATCCGAACGATTCGAGCGACGGCAACGGCGATCCCGACGGCGACGGCTACACCAACCTCGAGTTCTATCTGAACTACATGGCGGGCGACGTAGGCGAGATCCCCGAACTGCAGCCGGGGGTCGATTCGAACCGTTGGCTCCTGTACGAATGATTCGCGCGACGATGACCGGCGGCGAAACGGCTATCGCCGTTGCGATCCTCGGTACGCGCGTCATACGAAGAAGGGGAGCCGGACTCGTTGAGTCCGGCTCCCCTTTGCGATTCATACCTGTTCTTGAACCTTCGAACCTTCAACCTGTGACTATACGACGTACGTCGACGCCGAAGTAGTTCCCCCACGGCCGGTCCAGTGGGTGCGGAAGAACTCGCCGCGCGGCTGGTCCTCGCGTTGGGTTTGTGTCCTATGTCGTCTCCCACAGAAATCGGAGAGGCACGGCGAAAAGGCGATCGCCGAAACCGGCGCTCGTCTCGCCGTCATATAGGACCACGCCGGCCGCGAAGCGGCTGCCGGCCGCCTCCTTGAGTTTGCGCAGTCCTCGGAAATCCGCCGGAATCACCGTTGCCGCCGTCTTGACCTCGACGCCAACCAAGAGGTTTGCCCCGCGCTCGATGACAACGTCCACTTCTACGCCGTCCTTGTCGCGGAAATGGGAAAAGCGCGGATCGTCAGAGCGCCCGCTTGCCTGTCGGCGCAGTTCCTGATGGACGAAGGTCTCGACCAGTTGACCCAACATGCGGCGGTCTTGCCTCAACGCCTCGGCATCGAGACCAAGGAGCGCGCAGGCCACCCCCGTGTCGCTCACGTGGAGTTTGGGGGTCTTGATGAGGCGGCTCAGGCGGTTGGTATGCCAGGGGGGCAGTTCTTCGAGAAGAAAGACCCGCTCGAGCAGGGTTACGTAGTCTCGAATCGTCGGACGGCTGACCTGAAACGGGGCTGCCAGATCGCTCACGTTGAGCAGCCGCGCGGTCTGGGCAGCCGCAAGCGCGAGAAGTCGCGGCAGCGCGTTCAGGGAGGCGATGCGCGCCAAGTCGCGCACGTCGCGCTGGACAAGCGCCTCAATGTAGTCGCGATACCAGACCGCTCGGCGGCGATGTGTCGGACGGGCGATGGCGACCGGATAGCCGCCCGCGACGACGCGCTCGGCAAGGTCTCTCCCCAAGCGTTCGGTCTTTCGGGGCCTAAAACTCGCGTCGAAAAGCGTGTCGATGAAGCCGGGCCTCGATCGAGCTAGCTCGCACTGGGCCAGAGGGTGGAATCGCAGGATTTCCAAGCGACCCGCAAGCGAGTCGGCGAGCTTGGGCAAGAGCAGCACGTTGGCCGAGCCGGTAATCAGAAATCGTCCAGGGGTGCGATCCCGGTCTGCTGCCACCTTGAGCGCGGCGAAAAGGGCCGGCACCCTTTGTACCTCGTCGAGAATTACGCGGCGGGGCAGGTCGGCGATAAAGCCCACGGGGTCCGCGCAGGCGGCGCCAAGCGTCACTTCGTCGTCGAACGAATAGTATGAGTAGCCGCGCGGCTCGCCGACGACTTTCGCCAAAGTGGTCTTGCCGCACTGACGGGGACCGTGGATCAACACCACGGGGGTATCGGCCAATGCGTCGGCAAGGCGCGCTTCAGCGAAACGGGGATAGAGCGAGCGTTTGTTCATAGCGGACAATCGTAACTTTTGCCCTCGGCCGTTTGCAAGGCTTATGTTCGTCTATTTGAAACCCATTATGGCGGGCGGGCGGAATGTCGGCGTGGCCAATTCCAGGGCGGATGCAGGAATGCGCTCCCATTCCTCAGCAAACAAAGAGGGGGAGCCGAGTTGACAGACCCGGCTCCCCCTTGAAAAGTCATTCTCTTTCAGTAGTGTCCAAAACAGGTTCCCCGGAGGGGAACAATTCGAATAGCCCTGGGTGAAACCCAGGGAAAAGACGTTCCCGTTTTGT
>JAFGFN010000055.1 GCA_016931035.1 Candidatus Sumerlaeota bacterium | reverse complement strand
GGCGCGTTTCGAGCAAGCGCACTCAGTTGCAGGAGCGCCCACACCGCCGTTTCTTTGCCGCGTTCGACAAGGGCGACGGCTTGTTCTGCGGTGAGATTGAGAAGGTCTTGGTCGGTGAGTTTTCCGGTCATGCCGGACAAGATGCACGCCAAAAAACGAAAAAGCTATGGAAATCTTCACGGGCCGAGGAGTATTTTGCTCCAGAAGATCCTCTGTCACGCCCTGCCGCTCTCCGCGCCGGGCCATTTCGCAAGAACCTCGCTAGCAGGCTTACTCGGAGAGAAGGCGTGCGGCCTTTATGTCCTCGAAGCCCTGAACTGGGCATACCGGCGATTCGTCCTCAAAGAACCCCGACCACAATAGCTGCATGACGCCTCAAGAATCTCTTGAGCGCTAAGGGCGCGTCACGACGCCGTAGCCTTCCGCGCTTGGCCGTGCGAATCCGAAAATGGAGACGAGCGGTCCGTCAACTCTGGAGTGAGGAGTTCTGAGTACAACCTTCAGGTTGCTCTTGTGCCGATAAGAGCAGGCTGAAGCCTGTACTCCAAACGGCGCGCACCCCGTCACAACAGAGTTGACGGAGCACGAGAGGCGGTTACTTGACCATCACGCCCGGTCGGTCGGGCGCGGGGCAGGGGAAGTGCGAGCGGGCATAGTCGGCGCCCGCGGCGAGCGCGCGGCGGTTCGCCTCCACCGCGCCCTTCTTGGCGGCGAAGGCCTTGCGCAGAGCGTCGGCGAGAACCTCTTCCTCAAAGAGGTCGCCGATCGCGGCGTACACGCCGAGCATGACGACATTGGCGGCGCGAGCCTCGCCCGCTTGTTGGGCGATGTCGCGCGCGGGGACTGGATAGAGGTGCACGCCGTCCGGGGCCGCCGGAGGCGTCTCGATCGGGTCGCTGTCGTAGAGGACGCATCCGCCCGGCGCGACGGTGGGAAGGAACTTTTCGAGCGAGGGGCCGTTCATCGCGACCAGGACGTCGGTTTCGGCGACCATGGGCGAGCCGATGGCGCGGGTCGATAGAACCACGCTCGAATTGGCCGTCCCTCCGCGCATTTCGGGTCCGTACGAGGGGAGCCAGGTGACCTGATAGCCGCTTGCCATGCCCGCCTGGGCGAGAAGCATTCCCAACAGAATGACCCCTTGTCCGCCGAATCCGGCGAAGCGGTACGCGAGATGGAAATCCTCGCAACCGGTCGGCAGAGCGCGAATCGTGGCGTTCTCGTCGATTCCCAAGAGGGCGTACATCTCGCCGTCCGACATCTCGCGCCGCTCGGGACGCGGGCGCGAAGGGGTCTCGGCGAGAACGTCGCGATAGACGCCCGGCTTGAAGATCGGGTGCATGTTCTCGCGAATCCACTCGCCCGTCTTGGTCGGGTCGACGCGCCACTGCGTGGGGCAGGGCGAGAGAATCTCGACGAGTGTGAACCCTTTGCGGTCGGCCTGCGCCTGGAGCGCCTTGCGGATCGCCCGCCGCGCCCCCAGGATATTCGCGGGCGTATCGAGCGAGACGCGCTCGACGTAAACGGGCGCGCGCAGCGTCGAGATGAGTTCGCACACGGCGATGGGGAAGCCTTCGGTCTCGCTCGCGCGTCCGCGCGGGCTGGTCGTGGTGCGCATCTCGAGCGGCGTGGTGGGGGCCATCTGGCCGCCCGTCATGCCGTAGATGGCGTTGTTGATGAAGAAGACCGCGATATTCTCGCCTCGGTTCGCCGAGTGGATGATCTCGCTCGTCCCGATCGCCGCCAAGTCGCCGTCGCCCTGGTAGCTGATCGAGATGGTGTCGGGCCGCACGCGCGAGATGCCGGTCATGGCCGCGGGACCGCGCCCGTGGGGCACCGACAGCGAACGGCAATCGAAGTAGTAATAGAGGAAGATGCTGCATCCGACGGGCGCGACGATGGTCGAGCGGTCCTGAAGGCCGAGGTCGCTCATTGCCTCGGCGATCAGTTTGTGGGCGATGCCGTGGCCGCAGCCGGGACAATAGTGGGTCGTCTTCTGGTCGCGGGACTTGCGAGTGAAGACGTCCTGGAAGGCCTTGGGTTTTTGGAGCGTTTTTTTTGCCATAATTCGGTTCTTCCGGCTTCGGGGACCTATTAGGACCGATAGGACCTATCCGACCAATTCCCTTCCCGCCTACGCCTCCACCATCAGCGCTCTCAATCGCGCCAGGATGTCGTCGATGGCGGGCAGTTCGCCCCCCATCTTGCCATAGAACTCGACCGGGCATCGCTCGGCGACGGCGAGCCGAACGTCCTCGACCATCTGGCCGTTGTTGAGCTCGACGACCAGAATGCTCCTCGCCCGTTCCGACAACTCTCGAATCTGCTCGGTCGGGAATGGGAAAAGCGTCTGGGGTCGCAGAAGCCCCACGCGCAGCCCTTCGCTCCTCGCCTCCTCGACCACCGAGCGAAGGACGCGGCTCACGATGCCGAACCCGACCAGGACGATCTCGGCGTCCTCGGTCCGATAAGTCTCGCACAGGACTTCGTCGCGGGCAATGTCGGCGTACTTCGCCTGGAGTTTGAGAATGATGCTCTCCATCTCGCTCGCTTCGAGGAAGATCGAAGTGACGAGATTCGAGTTGGTCTCGGCGCCGGGAATGAGCGCCCAGGGTTTCGGCTCGGGTTTCGGAGGAAGATCGGGCAGATGAACCGGCTCCATCATCTGCCCCACGCATCCGTCGGTAAAGACGAAGACCGGCGTGCGATAGCGGTCGGCCAGATCGAAAGCGCGGATCGTGAAATCGCACATCTCCTGCGCCGAATTCGGCGCGAGAACGATGACGCGGTACTCGCCGTGGCCGCCGCCCTTGACCAGCTGGTTGTAGTCGCCTTGCGAGGGATAGATGTTGCCGAGGCCGGGACCCACGCGGCAGATATCGGCGATCACGGCGGGCAACTCGGCGCAGGCCAGATACGAAATCCCCTCCATCTTCAGGCTGATGCCCGGACCCGACGACCCGGTCAGGCATCGCGCACCCGCCGACGACGCGCCGAAGACCATGTTGATCGCCGCCACTTCACTCTCGGCTTGGACGAAGGTGCGTCCCGCAAGAGGAAACAGCTTCGCCGCGCCCTCGGAGATCTCGTTGGCGGGCGTGATCGGATAGCCGAAGAAGGCCTCGCAGTGGGCGAGCAGCGCCCCCACGACCACGGCCTCGTTGCCTCTCATCAAACGCATTCGCATGGCGAATAGGGAACTCCGTTTCAGGAAACCTCGGAGGAGACCGGCTCCTCCCCAAATACGCTGACACCGCCCGGCTCGGGGCAGACGTAGAAACACAGGCCGCACGCGGTGCACTTCTCGGCGTGCGCCACGCCCGCGACGGTGTAACCCAAGGCGTTGAGCTGGGAGGTCATCTCCAGGACGCCCGCCGGACACGACACGACGCACCGTCGGCAGCCCTTGCACAACTCGGCGTGGATGACCACGCGGGGGCGGGTTGCCGACTCGCTGTTTTCTGACTTCATGGACAATCCTTGAACCCCACGACCCGGCTGGACCGGACCGCCTCAACAGACATCCCCCCGGCTCGTCCGGCGCAGGTCGATTCCGCGACATTATCCGACGTTCCGGGCCGAAAACTCAAGCAAATCCCGTCTCGCCGCCCCCGCCGAGGGGAGAGATTTCTCGGAAGCCTATGAGACTATTCGACTTACGAAGAGAGGAAACTGGGGCAAGCCGCCCACGCTCGAAGGCTTCTGCTCGGCTCCTCTGGGAAGTGCCCATTTCCGGATTCTTCGACTCCCCGGGGATTGGCCCGTTCGTCGGCCTTGAACGGCTGGGATCTTCTGGAGTATGCTGGCGCCGGAAATGGGTCAACTTTCCCACCTGGAGGATACCCGACTTTGCCCGCGCCCAACTCCATTCGAGAACTGGTGGACCGATTCCAGCGCAACATCGAGTCCTATCGCTCGCCCTCCTACAACGAAACCCAGGTTCGCCTTGAATTCATCAATCCGATGTTCAAGGCCCTTGGGTGGGACGTTGACAACGAGCAGGGGTACGCCGAAGCTTACAAGGACGTTGTGCACGAAGACGCCGTCAAGGTTGGAGGCGCGACAAAGGCCCCCGACTACTCGTTTCGCGTCGGCGGTGCGCGCAAGTTCTTTCTCGAAGCGAAGAAGCCCGCGAGCAACCTGCGCGACGATCCGGCACACGCCTACCAGCTGCGTCGCTACGCTTGGTCAGCCAAACTCCCGCTCAGCGTTCTCACGGATTTCGATGAGTTCGCGGCGTACGACTGCCGCGGCCGGCCCGACCAAGCCGACAAGTCGTCCGTCGGCCGAATTCTCTACCTCCGGCACACCGACTACCTCGAACGCTGGGACGAAATCGCGTCCATCTTCTCGCGTGAGGCCGTGCTAAAGGGGTCGTTCGATAAGTACGCCGAGTCCGCCACCCGCAAACGCGGCACCGCCGAGGTGGACAGCGCCTTCCTTGCCGAAATCGAGTCGTGGCGCAACGACCTCGCCCGCAACATTGCGTTGCGCAACCCCGGCCTCTCGCAGCGCGATCTCAACTACGCCGTCCAACAGAGCATCGACCGCATTGTCTTCTTGCGCATTTGCGAGGATCGCGGCATCGAGGATTATGGCCGTCTCCAAACGCTTCTGAATGGCGCGGACATTTACGCTCGCCTTCGCCACTTCTTCGAGGAGGCCGACCAACGCTACAACTCGGGCCTCTTCCACTTTCACCGCGAGAAAGACCGTCCCAGTCCCCCCGACACCCTCACACCGTCTCTCTCGATCGACGACAAGGTGCTCAAAGACATCGTTCGGGGTCTCTACTACCCCGAGAGCCCTTACGAGTTCTCGGTTCTGCCCGCCGACATCTTGGGCCAGGTTTACGAGCGCTTCCTGGGAAGAGTGATTCGTCTGACCGCCGGACACCGCGCCGTGGTCGAGGAGAAGCCCGAGGTTCGCAAGGCCGGCGGCGTTTACTACACCCCCACGTACATCGTCCGCTACATCGTCGAGAACACCGTCGGCAGACTCCTCGAAGGACGCAAACCCGGTCCGCGCGGCAGCGCCTCCCGCCTGCGCATCCTCGATCCCGCCTGTGGATCGGGGTCCTTTCTCCTCGGGGCGTACGAGTACCTCCTCAAGTGGCATCTGGAACAATACACGCAAAACGACGAGCCGAAGAAATGGGCGAAGGGGCGAAGACCAACCGTGTTCCAGGACCGCCGCGGCGAGTGGCGCCTCACGACGGCCGAACGCAAACGCATCCTCCTCAACAACATCTACGGTGTCGATATCGACACCCAGGCAGTCGAAGTCACCAAGCTTTCGCTCCTTCTCAAGGTTCTCGAAGACGAAAACGCCGAGACGGTCCAGAAGCAGCTCACCTTCTACCATGAACGCGCTCTGCCCGACCTGGCGGCCAACATCAAGTGCGGCAACTCCCTCGTCGGTACCGACTTCTTCAATGGCCGTCAGGGAGACATGTTCGACGACGACGAAGCGCAACGCATCAACGCCTTCGACTGGGAGCGCGAATTCCCGGACATCATGACGGCGGGCGGCTTCGACGCTGCCATCGGTAATCCCCCGTATCTGTACTCCGCAGGGAAGGTTCTGTCAGATTATCTCCGTCCGAGATACACTCTGTGTCAGTATCAAACCGATTTTTACGTGTACTTCCTGGAGCGTGCTCTTTCCCTACTACATAGGGGAGGCGTTCTCTCCTTCATCGTCTCCGATTCGTGGCTCAACTCGGACTGCTTCTCAGTGCTCCGGAACCACTTGCTCTCTCAGCACCGTCTTCGATCGCTGGTAGTATTCGACTATCCGGTGTTCCGGGGCGTTGCCATTGAGAACTCCATCCTCGTTATTGAAGCGGGATGCCCGCCCGCCGAGTTTCCTGTTCAGCGGTTTAGAACCCCTCTGGACCTCATTGAGGAAAAGCACGTGGAACCAGCCGAAGCCCAGGCGCGAGGAATCATCGACACGTATTCCAGCCCTCTTGCGCTCTCGGTGCTCCCAACGATTGAGTCTAACACTATCCCTCTCTCCTCTGTATTTGACGTGAACCGTGGGATACACGCATATAGGACAGACGGCTACGGGGAATCGTGTTTCCGAAAAGGTCCGATGACAAAGAGAGACAAGGACGAACGATCTTACCACGCTACCCGCAGACTTGACTCCCGCTACATGGAGGAAATCCGAGGAAAACACGTTTTTCGATATTGTTTCGCGCACAGCAAGGATTTTGTGCTCTACGGGCCTTGGCTTGCTGAACCACGCGAACCCCGTTTCTTCCTGCGGCCGAAAGTTGCTTTGAGGAAGATACTCTCCAGCCGTTTGAATGGAGTGTATATCCCCGCCCCTATCATTCTGGACCAGTCTCTCTATGTGTTGGTGAGCCGTCTAGAGGGCGATTACGATTTGAGATTCGCCCTCGGGGTTCTCGCCTCTCCGATAGGTGCATGGTACCTCAGAACCAAACACTCTATTCATGACAAGATATATCCCTGGTACACGAAGGCCCAACTCGCTTCGTTCCCTCTTCCCAATCTGGCGCACTTGGCACGGTCTGGTAGGGCAGTTCACGACCGACTCGTAGCTTTGGTGGACAGAATGCAGGCGTTGCACAAGCGCGTCGCAACAATGAAGATCCCTCACGACCGGCGGGTGATCGAGCGTCGGATCGAGGCGACCGATCGCGAGATCGACCGCCTGGTCTACGAACTCTACGGCCTTACGGACGACGAGATCGCCATTGTCGAGAAGGATTCACGCTAGCGCCCGGTCTTTCTGTTCTGGAGTGCGGAACCTTGGTTCCGCTTTCACCGGCGGGAGCTGGCTCCCGCCGGAAGCGGTTTGCTCCAACGCTTCAATCCAAGACGCAGGCAAGCCTGCGAACGGCAAAGCGGAACCGAGGTTCCGCACTCCACACATGAGAGCGCGGACGCGACCGCGCGCATCAGACTGAGGATACGAGATGAAGACCCTGGTGACGGGAGGGGGAGGGTTTCTCGGAAGCGCCGTCGTGCGGCTGCTGGTCGCGCGGGGCGACTCGGTGCGCGTCTTCTCGCGCGGCGACTATCCGCACTTGCGCGAGATAGGGGTCGACGTGCGACGCGGCGATCTGGCCGACGCCGGGGCGGTCGCCGACGCCGCCGAAGGGTGCGAGATCGTCTTCCACGTCGCGGCGAACGCCGGTTTCTGGGGACCCTACGAGAGTTTCTATCGTCCCAACGTCCTCGGGACCCGCAACGCGATCGACGCGTGTCGCCGCCACTCGATCCGGCGGCTGGTCTTCACCAGCTCGCCCAGCGTGACCTTCGCGGGCGTCGACCAGGAGGGTGTGGACGAGACCGCGCCGTATCCCGATCGTTTCCTCGCCCACTATCCGCGCACCAAAGCCGAAGCCGAGAAGCTCGTCCTCGCCGCCAACGGTCCCGAGCTGGCGACCGTCGCTCTGCGCCCCCACCTGATCTGGGGACCGGGCGACCCGCACTTAGCGCCGCGGATCGTCTCGCAGGCCCGCGCCGGGAAGCTCCGCCTGATCGGACGTCGCCCGAACCGGATCGACACGGTCTATATCGACAACGCCGCCGAGGCGCATCTGTTGGCGGCGGACCGGCTGTCGTGGCATGGGCATCCTGCCCATGATCCACGGGCGGAACGCCCGTGCCACCGTCCGGTCGCGGGAAAGGCGTACTTCATCTCGAACGGCGAGCCGATGCCCGTCGCCGAGATCGTCAACCGTATTCTCGACGCCGCCGGCCTTGCTCCGGTGACGCGCCGCGTCCCCGAAGGCGTCGCCTACGCCGCCGCGGCGCTGCTCGAAGGGGCGTACTCGGTTCTTCGCCTCCGGGGCGAACCGCGCCTCACCCGTTTCGTCGCGCGACAGCTGGCGACGGCGCACTGGTTCGACATCGGCGCGGCGCGGCGCGACTTGGGCTACGAACCCCGCGTCTCGATCGACGAAGGAATGCGGCGTCTGGCCCAATGGTTCCGGGACGGGGCGGGCGAATGAGCAAGAGTGGACGGCGGGGGGCTCCTCGCCCCCCGGACCCCCTCGGCCGGCAATGGCCGGCGGCATAATCGTCGCGCCCACTCACCGGCGCATCGCGCCCGAAGCGAGTGGGCGCCGCGAGCCTGCAAGTCAGCCTGCTTGAGCAGGCTCCCCCTTTGCCCCGGCCTTCAGGCCGGGGTGAGCGGGACAAGAGAACGAAGGGCTGGCGCGTTTCCTGCCTCTTTCCGCAGGAAACGTGACAGCCCGGCTGCCCGACCGGACGGAAAACACATACCGGCAGTTCGCACCTCAGGTGAGCAGGTGCGGCAGCTGCAATCCCTTTGCGGAGGGCGATGATGTGGTCGGTTGAATCCAAGGCTGCCGCCATCGTTGCGATTCAGATCGCCTCGGCGACGCTGATCGTCTTGGCGGGCCCGATCTGGCCGCTGGGCGGCGTCGCGCGCGGCCTCCTTGTCGCCAGCGGGCTTCTGCTGGCCTGGGCCGTTGCGGTTCTGTGGCCCGGGCGATTCAACGTTCGCCCGATTCCGCATCGCCGCGCCCGGCTCGTCACGCGCGGCCCCTATCGCCTCATCCGTCACCCGATGTATCTGTCGGTTCTGGTCTTCGCGGGCGCGTTCGTCGCCGCGGGAGTCAACCCATGGCGGATCGCTCTCTGGCTGGTCCTTCTGGTCGATCTCGTCTTCAAGATGCGGATGGAGGAGCGGCTCCTCGCGGAGAAACTCGCGGGATATCGCGACTACATGAAGAAGACCCGTCGTCTCGTGCCGTGGGTATACTAGGCCGGATTTCTCACAGAGGTAAAATGAGACGAGGATTCAGTAGTGTCCAAAACAGGTTCCCCGGAGGGGAACAATTCGAATAGCCCTGGGTGAAACCCAGGGAAAAGACGTTCCCGTTTTGT
>JAFGFN010000054.1 GCA_016931035.1 Candidatus Sumerlaeota bacterium | reverse complement strand
TGGCGGTATTCAACGGCGAGTGGGACGAATACTGGAAAACCGCAAAAGCGGCCTGAGCCTTTTCGAGATGGTGGGTTGCACCCCTCGGGATTTGGGGAGGATTTTCGTTTGACGTTGCGCGTCGGCTTGGCTATGCTTCCTGCGCAGCAGGGTCAAATTGAGGCTCATATCGAGTATGCATCAGGTCTTCGCGCGATCTCGCCACATCCTTTTCTCGCCCGGCTCACGCCAAGAGTCGGGCGCCGATAGGGCGTTTGTGGCCCTGCACTCTTCGCACTACTCCAGGCGAGACAACTTCTCCGATGTCGAGATAGCGCTTGTTCCGTCTCTCCGCGCGGGGGGAGTTTGCTGAGTCCGAAAGATCGCCCGTTGCGGATTGGGATTCGGAAACGGAGGCACCATTGAAAACCGGAATCTACATTTGCCAGACGGAAACGGGGGATTCTGTGAACTACGAATCCGTGGCCCACTACGCGGCGAATCTCCCCGATGTGTCGGTGGTGAAGAACCTGGGCCATCGGCCCGGGATCGACCCCGATGCGATGGCCAAGGAGATTCGGACTCGAGGATTCGAGCGAATCGTTATCGCGGGGGATTCGCCGGGGTATTACAAGCCGGCGTTCACTCGCGCCATGATGCTCGCGGGCGGCAACCCCGACGAGGTGTGGCTCGCTTCTTTCCGCGAGCACGGCCTGGTTCATGAGAATCCGACCGAACGCGCCAAGTCGATTGTGGCCTGCGCGGCTCGTGGGGTGCCGTTCACGCTCGCGTCCATCCCGGAGCCGGTGCCCGTGAATCCGGCCGCGCTCATCGTCGGCGCGGGAGTGGCGGGCATCCAGGCGGCCCTCGAGATCGCCGATGCCGGCAAGAAGGTCTATTTGGTGGAGAAAACGGGGACGATCGGCGGCCACATGGCCATGTTCGACAAGACGTTCCCCACCCTGGATTGCGCGGCGTGTATCCTGACGCCCAAGATGGTGGCCGTAGGGCAGCACGAGAACATCGAGGTGCTGACCTGCTCCGAAGTGCTCGGCGTTCAGGGCGCTCCGGGTTCCTATCGGGTGAAGATTCTCAAGAAAGCGCGGCGCGTGAGCGAATCGGCGTGCGTGGCGTGCGACGTCTGCGCCGAGGTCTGCCCGGTCCGGGTCCCGAGCGAGTTCGACTGCGGGGTCTCGACGCGCCGAGCCGCTTATATGCCGTTCCCCCAGGCGGTTCCCAACGTGTACCTGATCGACGAAGCCAGTTGTCTGTGGGTGGAGAGCGAGGGGAAGCGTTGCGGGGTCTGCGCCAAGAAGTGTCCGAAGCAATGCATCGATCTCGACCAGAAAGACGAGACCGTCGAGGTCGAGGTCGGCGCCATCGTTTTGGCCACCGGCTACGACGTTTTCGATGCCACTCGGATCGAACGTTACGGATACGGCAAGCTGCCGAACGTGTTGACTTCCTTGGAGTTCGAGCGTCTCACGAACGCCTCGGGTCCGACGGGCGGAAGGATCGTCACCAAGACCCAGATCGTGAACAAGCGCACGAAGGCCGAGGAATGGGTGTTCCTGACCGACGGCGAGCCGCCGAAATCCGTCGCCATCGTTCATTGCGTGGGTTCGCGCGACACGAACTACAACGCCTATTGTTCGAGGGTGTGCTGCATGTACTCCCTCAAGTTCGCCCACTTGGTGAAGGAGAAACTCCCCGAGACTCGCTGCTACGAATTCTATATCGACCTGCGAGCGTTTGGGAAGGGATACGAGGAGTTCGCCGAGCGCATCAAGGCCGAAGGCACCTTCATGGTCCGGGGGCGTTCGGCCATGGTCTTCGAGAACGACGCGGGGCAGATGTGCGTGAAGGGCGAGGACATGCTCGGAGACGCGGTGGTCGAGATTCCCGTGGACATGGTTCTGCTGGCGGTCGGCCTGGAGCCGGCGCAAGGAGCCGAAGATCTCGCTCGCATTCTCGGAATCTCGCTCGATCCCGACTACCACTGGTTCCATGAGCTCAACTACAACGGCGACCCGACCGACACCGAGCGGGGCGGGGTCTTCGTTGCCGGAGCGTGTCAGGGTCCCAAGGACATTCCCGACACCGTGGCCCAGGCGTCGGCGGTGGCCGCGGGCGTGTTGAAATACATTTCGCGAGGCAAGTCCGTCGGCTCGCGCGCCGATCTCAGTCTGGCCAATATCGAGGCCCAGGCCAAGGCGTTGCAGAGCGTATAAGCACGAGGGAGTTCGACAATTATGCCGATTCGAGTGAACCCGAAGTTGGTCAATGAGATCGAGCGCTACGGCGCGGAAGACGTGAGCAAGTGCTATCACTGCGGGAACTGCTCCGCGGTCTGCCCGCACTCGACCCAGCCGTTCGTGTTTCCGCGGGCGCCGATGCGGCTTCTCCAGATGGGGTTCGAGTCCAAGCTGCAGAACTCCCTGGAGCCCTGGCTCTGTTACTACTGCGGCCAGTGCTCGGAGCAATGTCCGAGGGACGCCGAGCCGGGCGAGACCATGATGAGTCTTCGCCGGTGGCTCATCTCGCGCTACGACTTCACCGGCCTCTCGAGGCTTTTCTACCGGTCCTGGAAGGCCGAGCTGGGCGCCCTGTTGATCATGGCGGTTCTGACCGGCGTCGGATTTCTCCTTTGGGGATTCACCCACGGGGATATTCGCTCCTACGACGGTCCGAACGCCTTCCTGGCAAGCTCGGCCGTCCATATCTTCGACTGGACCATGGCCGTCGTGCTCACGCTCTTCCTAACGGCGAACTGCGTGCGCATGTGGTGGTTCACGGTCGCGGGGCGCAAGGACATCTCGGTGCCCTTGCTTTCCTATCTCAGGGGGGTCTATCTCATACCGCTTCATTTCTTCACCCAGAAGCGCTACGCCGAGTGCGGACACAAGACGTCGTGGGCCGTCCATATGGTTTTGATGGCTTCCTACGTCACGATGTTCGTGCTCATCATGTTCTTCCTGCACGCGGTGCAGGCGGGCCCGGAGATCAACTGGAACGTCCACATCTTCGGATACCTGGCGACCGCCGGACTCATCGGGGCGTGCATTGTCATGCTGCGCGCCCGCGTCAAGAAGGACCACGTCTGGTCCGAACGCTCGCACGCGTCGGACTGGATGTTCCTGGTCCTGCTTCTGTACGTGAGCGTGACCGGCATTCTGCAGCATATACTGCATCGCAGCGGATTGGGCATGGCCGCGAACATTACGTACGTTTGTCACATGATGGGAGTCGTCCCGATGCTTCTCATCGAGGTCCCGTTCAGCAAGTGGGCGCACATGGCCTACCGGCCCCTGGCCATGTTTTTCGCGGACCTGACCGCCGAGGCTCTTCTAGCCAAGGAGAAGAAACCGTCCGGGCTGTCGAGTCCGCAACTGGCGGAGATCGGCTAGGGCCGGCAAGGAGATGGAGACCATGGAAGAAGTTCGAATCGGCGTGTACGTCTGCAACTGCGGCACGAACATCGCCAAGGTCGTGGATTGCGACGCCATTTGCGCGAGTCTCTCGAAGATGCCCAACGTGGCGGTGGCTCGGACCTATAAGTACATGTGCTCGACGCCCGGGCAGGAGATGATCGTCGAGGACATTCGCAAGAACAACCTGAATCGAGTGGTGGTGGCCGCGTGCAGCCCCAGGATGCATGAGCGCACGTTCCGCAAAGCGCTTCAGACCGCGGGAATCAATCCCTACTTCTTCGAGATGGCGAACATCCGCGAGCAGTGCAGTTGGGTGCACGAAAACGAGGAGACCGCAACGGCCAAGGCCGAGGCTCTGACCCGGGCCGCGATTCTGCGGGTGGCCCACCACGAGCCGCTCGAGAATCTCTACGCCGACATGTGCCCCAGCACCCTGGTGCTCGGCGGGGGGATCGCCGGGCTCAGCGCGGCGCTCGAACTGGCCGAGTCCGGACACCCCGTGTTCCTGGTCGAGAAGACGGACCGGTTGGGCGGCAATCTGGCCCGGGTGGACCTGACGGCTCCGCATCTGTACTCGGCCCGGGACCTGCTGACCGACCGGATTGCCCGAGTTCGCGCAAATCCCTACGTCCAGTTGATGCTCGAATCGGAGCTGAAGAGTCTGTCCGGGTTCGTGGGCAACTTCACGGCGATCGTCGGCGCGGCGAAAAAGAACGGCGATCCTCATAAAGAGCACGTCCTGGAAGTGGGGTCGGTCGTGGTATGCACCGGGTATAAGGAATTCGACGCCGGCCGCGTCACCCACTTCGGCTACGGCAAGCTTCCCAACGTGGTCACCTCCTTCGAGTTCGAAAAGATGCTTCGCGAAGGAAACATCCGCACGAAGGAAGGCCGCATCCCGGAGTACTTCGCCATCGTCCATTGCGTGGGTTCGAGGAGCCGGGACTTCCACGGCTACTGCTCGAGGGTCTGCTGCATGACGGCCCTGAAATACGCCCACGAGATCAAGTCCGCCATTCCGAACTCCTATGTGTCGGACCTGTATATCGACATGCATGCGTTTGGCAAGGGACACGAGGACTTCTATCGCGGCAGTTCCGAGGCCAAGACCCTCTTTCTCATGTACGGCAAGAACGAGCACCCGGTGATCAAGCGCGCCCAGCCCGGAGAGGAGAGCGAAATGCTGATCGAAGTCAACGAACAACTCTCGGGCGAGACGATCGAAATCCCGGCCGACATGGTCATTCTGATGGTCGGCATGGAAGCCCGTTCGGAATCGGGCGACGTGGCCCGGCTCGTGAACATCAGTCAAGACAAAGACGGTTGGTACATCGAGAGTCATCCGAAATTGGATCCGGTCGCGACGACGACCGAGGGCATTTTCATCGCCGGTACGTGCGCCGCGCCCAAGGACATTCCCGACACGGTAGCCCAAGCCCGAGCCGCCGCCGCGCGCATCCTCGGGCGGATCGCCAAACAGAAGATCGAGATCGACGCCGTTTTCGCCGAGGTGGACGAAGACCTGTGCTCGGGCTGCCGCGTGTGCAATAGCCTGTGTCCCTACTCGGCGGTGGAATTCGACGAGGAGAAGAAGCGCAGCCGGGTGAACAGCGCGCTTTGCAAGGCGTGCGGGGCGTGCGTGGCGGCCTGCCCCTCGTGCGCCATCAAGGCCCGCCATTTCACCGACAGACAGATATTTGCGCAGATCGAAGGAGTGTTGAGATGAGCTTCGAGCCGAAAATCGTCGGGTTCCTGTGCAACTGGTGCTCCTATGCCGGAGCGGATCTGGCCGGAACCAGCCGCATCCAGTACCCGGCCAACGTGCGCGTCATCCGCGTCATGTGTAGCGCCCGGATCGATCCCACGTTTGTCCTGAAGGCGTTGCGCGACGGGGCCGACGGCGTTCTGATTTGCGGATGCCATCCCGGCGACTGCCACTATACCGAAGGCAACTACAAGGCTCTGCGACGCTACGAGCTCCTCAAGCAGACGCTCTGCGCTTTCGGAATCGAGGAGGCGCGAGTCCGGCTCGAATGGGTCAGCGCCTCCGAGGGCCAGGTCTTTGCCGAGGTGGTGACCGACATGACCGAGAAGATCCGCGCGCTGGGCCCGAGCCGGTTTCGGGTCGAGCAGGAGAACGCATCGCAGCCCGTGCATCAAGAGGTAACGAAATGAGCCCAGAGAAACTACAGATCGCCCTGTATTGGGGCGCCGCATGCGGCGGCTGCGACGTGGCCGTTCTGGACACGAACGAATTCATTCTCGACGTGGCCGCGGCGGCCGACATTCGCCTCTGGCCCATCGCGGTGGACGGGAAATACAAGGACGTCGAGAAGATGCAGGATGGCGAACTCGACGCGGCCTTCTATAACGGCGCCGTCCGAAACAGCGAGAACGAACACATCGCGCGGCTCCTCAGGCAGAAGTCCAAGATCCTCGTGGCGTTCGGTTCCTGCTCGCACATGGGAGGCATCCCGGGTCTTGCGAACTTCACCAGCAAGGACAAGATCCTCGACACCGCCTATCTAAACAATCCCTCCATCGAACCCGGGAATAAGACCGTCCCCGTTCCGGAGACGAAGATCGGGGATGATGAGACGCTGGATATTCCGGAATTCTACGACCAGGTGTACAAGTTGGACGACGTGGTCGACGTCGACTACTACCTGCCCGGTTGTCCTCCCGCGCCGCACCAGGTGAAGGCCGTTCTCCTGGCCGTGGTCAAGGGAGAGCTTCCGCCGAAGGGATCGGTCGTCGGCGCGGCCGACTTTGCCGTGTGCGAAGACTGCAAACGCGAGAAGAAAGAGAAGAAGGTCACCCGGTTCTACCGTCCGTGGGAAATCATACAAGACCCGACGCAGTGTCTCATGGATCAGGGCATCCTGTGCCTGGGTCCGGCGACGCGTTCGGGATGCGGCGTGCGGTGTCCGGATACGGGCCAGGGCTGCCGAGGCTGCTACGGGCCTCTGCCCGGCGTCGTCGACCACGGAGCGAAATCGTTGAGCGCGGTGGCGTCGATCGTCGACGGCAAGACACCCGAAGAGATTCGAGGAATTCTCAAGGGGATTCCGGACTTCGCGGCGATCGCCTATCGTTTCGGCGCGCCCGCCTCGCTGATGAAAAGGAATGAGAAACAATGACCAGGACTATCGGCATCGACCCCATCACGCGTCTCGAAGGACACGGCAAGATCGAGATCTTCCTGAACGACGATGGGAGCGTCAAGGATACCTATTTCCAGATTCCGGAGCTCCGAGGCTTCGAGCGGTTCGTCGTCGGTCGTCCCATCGAGGAGCTGCCTCGGATCGTGACCCGGATATGCGGAGTCTGCCCGGCCAGCCATCACATGGCGAGCGCCAAGGCCGTGGACGGATGTTTCGGCAACGAGGCGCCGGTCCTGGCCCACAAGCTCCGCGACATGTACTACCACGCCCACTATATCCATTCCCATATCGCCCATTTCTACGCGCTGGCCGCGCCGGACTTCGTTGTCGGCCCGGACGCGGACCCGGCGATTCGCAACATCCTGGGCGTGGTGGCCAAGGTGGGACTCGAGATCGGCGGCGCCGTGATCAAGGCCCGCGCCCAGGCCCAGGAGATTCAACAAATACTGGGCGGACGCTTTACTCACCTGGTCTGGTGTCTTCCCGGCGGCGTGGCGAAAGGGATCGACAAGGACGATCTCGAGAAGATCAAGGCGATGGTCGCCGATCTCTACGAGTTCACCCAGTTCTCTCTCAAACTCTTCAAGGATGTCGTGCTCGGGAATCCCGCTTACGTGGACCTGATTCTGAACGGACCCTACTGCCTGGACGTCCACAACATGGGTCTCGTGGACGAGAACAACGCCGTCAATTTCTACGACGGCAAGGTTCGCGTGGTCGACTACGAAGGGAAGGAAATCTGTAAGTACGAGGCGAAGGACTATGCCGAACACGTGGCCGAGCACGTCGAGAGTTGGTCCTACCTCAAGTTCCCCTATCTCAAGAAACGCGGCTGGAAGGGCTTCGTCGAGGGGATCGACTCGAGCATCTATATGGCCACGCCCTTGTCGCGCCTGAACGTCGCCGACCGCATGGCGACTCCGAAGGCGCAGGAGGCCTTCCAGGAGATGTTCTCGACACTAGGCGGCAAACCCTGCAAGGCGCTCATGGCCGCCCATTGGGCGCGGCTCGTCGAGATGGTCCAGAACGCCGAGATGCTCCAGGCCTACTGCGGGGACCCCGAAATCACGGGCGACGGGTTCCGCGTCGTCCCGAAACGGATCACGGGCGAGGGTTTCGGGATCGTCGAGGCGATGCGCGGCACCCTGACCCATCACTACACGTGCGACGAGAACGCGATATGCACGAGCGCGAACCTGATCGTCGGCACCACGAACAACAACGCGCCGATCCACATGGTCACGAAGAAGGCCGCCGCCGCGTTCATTCAACCCGGCAAAGAGATCACAGAGGGCATCCTGAACATGATCGAGATGGCTTTCCGTTCCTTCGACCCGTGCTACAGCTGCGCCACGCACAGCCTGCCGGGCCAAATGCCGCTCGAAGCCCGAATCTGGAAGAACGGCGAGATCGTCCAGCATTTCAAGCGCGGCGCCTGACGGACTCACCATGACCGGCGCGCCTCGCACACTCGTCCTCGGAATGGGCAACCCGATTCTCTCCGACGACGCCGTCGGAATTCGCCTCGCCCGCGATCTCAAGGCGCGTCTCGGCGAACTCCCCAACCTCTTCTTCTGTGAAGAATGCTCGGTCGGCGGCCTGAACCTCCTCGACCACATCTCCGGGTACGATCGTCTCGTTGTCCTCGATTCCATCCAGACGCGGGGCGGAGAGCCGGGGGCATGGTACTACTTCGACGCGACTCGTCTGCGCGACTCGCAGAACGTGAACAACATCCACGACGTGAATTTCTCGACGGCGCTCGAACTCGGCCGTCGCCTCGGGCATCATCTCCCCGACGATTCCGACATCCACATCTTCGCGGTCGAAGTCGAGGACAACGTCACCTTTTCCGAAACCATGACGGATGTTCTGGAAGCGCGGTACCCCGAGTGTCTGGAAGAGATTCTTCAGGCCGTCCGAGAGACTCTCTGAAACGATGGCGACGGGAATGCGGCGCAAGGACGGTCGGCGCTCAACAGATCCGCGGGAGTTCCTCCCCGTAAGGCATCTCGACGATCCGTTCGCCTCCGTACCGGGTCCGCAGATACACGGGTTTGTCGCGACGGCGGGTCACTTCCCCAATGATCGCCGCGCGAGCGCCGAGACTCTCGGACCTGAGAGCCGCCAACGCCGCCTCCGCATCCTTTGCTCTCACTGCAACCACCAGTTTTCCCTCGTTCGCGACCGTCAACGGATCGAATCCGAGCATTTCGCACGCGGCGGCAACTTCGGGTCGAATCGGCAACGCCGCCTCGTCGAGCCGAACACTGACGTTCGAAACATCGGCCAGTTCGACACAGCACGCGGCCAGGCCGCCGCGCGTCGGGTCGCGCATGGCGTGGATCTCCACCCCGGCGTCGATCAACGCGCGAACCAGCGGCCAGACCGACGCGGCGTCGGACTCGACCGGCGTCTCGAACTGCATTCCCTCGCGTTCGCTCACGACGGCGATGCCGTGTTCGGCAATCCCGCCGCTGACGAGAACCGCATCGCCTTCGCGCAAGCCCGGCAGAGCATCCTTCGTGCGTCTCGATCCGACCCCGGCGGTCGTGACGAACAACTCGTCGGCCTCGCCACGAGCCACGACCTTAGTGTCGCCCGTTACGATGCGCACCCCGCATTCGCGCGCGGCCTGGGCCGCCGACTCGACCACGCGGCGCAGAACGGCGATGTCGAGTCCTTCCTCGACGATGAGCGAGAGAGACAAGGCGAGGGGTTCCGCGCCCGAGACGGCGAGATCGTTGACCGTGCCGAAAACGCTGAGTCTTCCGATGTCGCCGCCTCGGAAGAACAGCGGCTTGACGACGAACGAGTCGGTGGTCAGGACCAGTCCGTCGGCGCCCGGTATCGGCGAGGCGTCGGGCAGACCGTCTGGCAGACCGCCGATCGCCGGAGCGATCACGCCCTCGATCAGCTCGCGCATCAGTGCGCCGCCTCCGCCGTGTGCCAAGACGATCTTGTCACTCATACTTGTACCTCGCCGCGCAGGAACCTTCGGATGAGACCATGCAAGGGCCGACGGGTGTCCTCGGGGTGCAGGCGTTGCCGAACAGAGGACAGTCGGCGGGAGACAGCAGACCCCTAAGCACGTCGCCGCACCGACAGCCGGGAATCTCCACGGGCGCGACCTCGGGTAGGGAGAAGCGCTGTGCGGCGTCGAGCGAGGCCAGGTCCCGTTTCAGTTTCAGGCCGCTTCCAGGAATCGACCCCAAGCCCCGCCACTCGCTCCCCGCCTTCCTGAAGGCGCGGAACATGACTTCGCGGGCCTGAGGGTTCCCCTCGGGACGCACGGCGCTTCGATACTGGATGAACGATCCCGATCGGCATTCGGCGATCGATTCCAGAAGCATCGCGACGCCTTCGAGAATGTCCGCGGGCTCGAACCCGGTGGCGACGCACGGGACGCGGAACTCGCGCGCGAGATCGTCGTAGGCCTGCGATCCGATGACGACCGAAACGTGTCCGGGGGTGAGGAAACCGTCGAGTTGACATTCTCCTCGGAGCAGGGCGTCCATCGCGGGTGGGATGAGCTTGTGCCCGACGAGAAGGGAGAAGTTCTTCGTCCCCGATTCGAGCGCCTCCAACGCCACGCTCGCCACGACCGGCGCCGTCGTCTCGAAACCCACCGCCAGAAAGACGACTTCGCGTTCGGGTTCCTTTCGCGCCACGGCCAGAGCGTCGAGAGGGGAGTAGACGACCCGGATGTCCGCGCCGTTCGTGCGTTCCTGTTCGAGCGACGAGCGGATCCCGGGCACACGGAGCATGTCTCCGAACGTACAGAGGATTGTCCCCGGCTCGCGCGCGAGAAGGATCATGCGCTCGATTTCGCTCTGAGGCGTGACGCACACGGGGCAGCCGGGTCCGGAGACGAGCTGCAACTCGGGAGGGAACAGCGCGCGCAGACCGTGGCGGGCGATGGCGTGGGTGTGTGTGCCGCACACTTCCATGAGGCGCACGGGCTTGCCGATGCGCGCTATCGCCGCGCGCATCCGCTCCGCGAACTTCTCAGTTGCCGCCGGCGTCATCCGCGCACTCTCCGATCTCTCTGAGCAGTTCGAACGTCTCCCGCGCGTCCTCGGCGGACATCTTCTGAATGGCAAACCCCGCGTGGATCAGGACGTAGTCGCCCACCGCGACGTCGGCGACGAGCGCCAAGTCGGCTTCGCGAACGTTGCCGAGCAGATCGACCTTCGCCCGCGCACCCTCGATCTCGGTCACTCGGGCGGGAACGGCAAGACACATGAGTAAGGACTCCTTCTTCAACTAGACGTCTTGGGCCGCTTTCGCCCGTTGTCCCGCGACGGCGGCCTGACCCAAGGCGATGCCTCCATCGCCCGCCGGGACGAGAGAATTGACAAGCGTCTCGAATCCCTCGCGCTCCAACAGATTCTCCGTCTCTTGGGCGAGAAACGCATTCGAAAACACGCCTCCCGAGAGCGCCACCGTCGAGAGACCCGATTGTTCCCTGAGGCGAAGACACATGGAAACCACGAGGCGAGCCACGGAACGGTGAAACCGAGCCGCAACCGTCTCGCGCGCGACTCCGGCGCCAACGTCCTTCGCGAGCCCCTGGATCAGATCGCTCGTCCGGACGACCCACGTTCCGCCTGCGTCGCGCTCGACGCGGGCTTCGTACCATGCGTCGTCTTCCGGCGCCCGCATCGCCAGGCCTTCGAGTTCCATCGGCGCCTGTCCCTCGTAAGTGTTCTCGGAACACACGCCGAGCAATGCGCTCACGGCGTCGAAAAGCCGACCGGCGCTCGACGTGCGAGGACAGTTCACTCCCTTTTCGATCATTCGCGAGAGAAGCGGAACTTCATCCCCAGAGAGATGAGGGAAACGTTCGGCGAGAATCCGTTCGGCTTCGTCCCCGAGGGCGGCGCGGAGGTGGACGTAAGCCATTCTCGACGGGCGTCGCGCCGCCGCGTCGCCGCCGGGGAGCGGCACCGTTTCGAAGTGCCCCGCCCGTTCGCACGTTTCGAGATCGCAAAGGAGAAACTCGCCTCCCCAAACCTCGCCATTCTCTCCCCAACCCGCGCCGTCGAACGCCACCCCGATCACGCGGTCGTCGCGTTGCTTTTCCGCGAGAACCGACGCGATGTGGGCGTGATGGTGTTGAACCGCAACGAGGGGGAGTCCCATCTCGCGGGCGTAACGGGTCGAGAGATAGTCGGGGTGACTGTCGCACGCGACGAGGCGCGGCGAGATGCCGAGCATGTCGCGCAGGCGCTCGATCGCCTGAAGGAAAGACCGGTAGGCGGACGCGTTGCGCAGGTCTCCGATGTGTTGACTCAGGAAGGCGAAAGGCCCGCGCGTCAGGCACACCGTGTTCTTCAGCTCGGGCCCGACCGCGAGGATCGCCGTCCCCTGGGCGCTCTCAGGCAGCTCGACGGGAAACGGCGCGTATCCTCGCGAACGCCTGAGAAACGGCGTCCGCCGCGGGGTCGACCGCACCACCGAATCGTCCGCCGGGATCTCGATGTTTCGATTGTGGAGAAGAAACCAGTCGGCTATGTCGCCGAGGCGTTCGAGCGCGTCGCGGTTGTCGTAGGCGATCGGCTCGTCGGTCACGTTGCCGCTCGTCATGACGAGGGCGCGATACGGCCCCTCCATCAGAAGATGATGGAGCGGGGTGTAGGGCAGCATCACTCCGAAGTGGGCGCTCTCCGGCGCGACGGCTTCCGAAAGTCCGTGTCCCGGCTTCTTCGGCACGAGCAGAATCGGTCTCTCGCGCCCCTCCAGCGTCTTGCGGTCTCGGTCGCGGACGGAGGCGATCTCTTCGGCTTTCCCGATGTCGCGGACCATGACGGCCAGGGGTTTCTCCTCGCGCGCCTTGCGACGGCGCAGCTCGCGCACCGCTTCTTCGTTCGAGGCGTCGCACGCCAAGTGGAATCCTCCCAGCCCCTTAACCGCGACGATCCGACCGGCGGCCAAGTGTCCGACGCACTCCGCAATCGGGTCGGCGCAGGCCTGTTCGTCGCCCGCGCGGTCGGCGAGCCAGACGCGCGGGCCGCACTCGGCGCAGCAAGTCGGCTCGGCGTGGAAACGCCGGTCGCGCGGATCTTCGTACTCGGTCCGGCAGTCGCGGCACATCGGGAAATCGGCCATCGCCGTGTTCGGACGGTCGTAGGGAAGGGAGCGCAAGATCGTATAGCGCGGTCCGCAATTCGTGCAATTGATGAAAGGATAACGATGACGGCGGTCCGAGGGATCGAAGAGTTCCCGGACACAGTCGGGGCAGGTGGCATAGTCGGGCGCCACGAGAACCGCGCGGTCCGACTGGGTCCGGCTGGCCCGGATCTCGAAGGTCTCCGACCCCGCCACATCCAGCGGCCGCGTCCGCACTTCCTTTACACTCGACAGGGTGGGAGGCGACTCTCTGAGTTCCCCAAGAAACGCCTCGATCGCCGACGCCGGCCCCTCGATCTCGATTTCCACCCCATGGGAATCGTTGAGGACCCAACCGGTCAAACCGAGCCGCGCGGCCAGGCCGTAGACAAAGGGACGGAACCCGACCCCTTGGACGACGCCTTGCACTCGCACGCCAAGCCGCTGTCTCTCGCCGCGAACCGACGCATTGAGCGAGGGTCCCGGCGATTCTTCGGCGGCAGCGACGTTTCTTCCTCGCATGTCCACGTTCGATCCTTCAGCGGTCACGCCGGTCCCTGCGCATCGCCGACTCCAGCCAATCGACGAAAGCGTCGATTCCATCGCCGGTCTGGACCGAAAGGGGGAACAGGCGCGCCTGGGACGAAAGTCGCTGGAGGTTTTCCCGCATCCGCTCGACCTGGAAATTCGTGTGGGGTAGGAGATCCATTTTACTCAACACGAGCGCGTCGGCCTTCTGGAACATCGGCGGGTACTTCTCGATCTTGTCGTCGCCCTCGGTCACGCTCAACACGACGACTCGCAGATGTTCGCCCAGATCGAAACCCGCCGTGCACACGAGATTGCCCACGTTCTCGATCACGACCAGGTCCAGACTGTCCAACTCGAACGTCCCGATCGCTCGACTCACCATGTTGGCGTCGAGGTGACATCCCCCGGCGGTGTTGATCTGCATCGACGGGACGCCGATGGCCTCGATGCGTTCGGCGTCGCGCGAGGTTGCCAGGTCGCCCTCGACGACGGCGATCTTCCGCGTTTTCGCCAACCCGGGCAGGACCGCTTCGAGAAGCGTGGTCTTGCCCGCGCCCGGAGAACCGAGGAGATTCACGGCCAGCACGCGCGAGGCGTCGAACCGGGCACGATTGGCTTGGGCGATCTGATCGTTCGCATTCAGGATCTTCTTGGCGACAATGATTTCCATGATGGGCTAGGAATCCTCCACGTCGATCGAGGTCAGAACGAGATCGCGACCGCCTTCCAAAACGATGTCCGGGCTACCGCATTCCGCGCACGAGGCCAACAAATCGGACGAAGGCCTCGTCGAACCGCAAGCGCGACACCGACAGAGGCCGTCCACTTCGTCGATTTCGAGCGACGCCCCTTCCGCGCAGGTGCCGGGCGAAAGCACGTCGAACGCGAACCGCAGCGCTTCGGAACTCGCGCACGAAAGCCGACCGACACTCAACTTCAGGCGCACAATGCGTCCGGTCAGCCCGGCGCGCCCCACTTCCTGCACGGCTGTGTCCATCAGATCTTGAACCAGCGCGATTTCGTGCATCGAGGGTGTCCCGACGGCTTCTCAGGCCGTTTCCAACTCTCTCATGTCTTGGACCTAACTCATGTGAATTCAGGCACAGCGGCAGCCGCAAACGCTCTGACGAGTTCGGCCTGCCCGGTGGTTACACCCGGATCCCGTTCGGGTCTCCCGACCACCCGTTCGACCGCGACGTGGCACTCGAGTGGAGGCTCCATGCCATCGAGAGCCAAGTTATCCAATACAGCTTAGGATCGTCCAGGTTCGCTGTCAAGCCTCGATCCGAGGGATGCGTCCCGCCGTTTTGAAGAAGGCGTTCTGCGCCGCGATTCCTCGCCCCCACCGGTTTTACACTGGTGGAGCGATGGTTCTGCTCAAGTCGTGGAGCGTCGTTTCTGGTTCTCTCCCTCCTTTTCCTCCTTGCCGGCGGCCACGGCCGCCGGCAAGGAGGAAAAGGAGGGCATTCGCACCGTTCTGCAGCATAATCAGCGCCCCACCGACGTGAAGTCGGTGGTGGCGTTTTCAACGTGGCGTTTTCAAAACACCGGGACGCACCCCCGAGCCTCGAGAGATCGGACCCTTGACTTCGTCCCCGTCGGTCTCTATGATTCTAGGATTGTCCCCTTGGGAGTCCGCACGAGGATGCCCGTTCGGTCCGAATGCCGAGCGTGAGCGCGGGAGAGGCGGGAAGTGAACATCGTATTGAATGGCGAGGACTTCGACGCCCCTGAGGGGGCCACCGTCCAGGTCATTCTGGAAAGAGTCGATCTGGCGGGCAAGCGGGTGGCCGTTCTCGTGGACGACCAAGTCGTGCGAAAGGCCGCTTTCGCCGAGACTCCCGTTCGCGAGGGCGCCCGGATCGAGATTGTCCAGATGGTAGGGGGCGGCTGAGGCCCCGGGCGTCGGTTGAGAGAAGCGGCACGGGCCGCTATGTCCATGATGCGGGGCGGAGGGGCGCGCGTGCCGCGTTCGAAAGGTACGGAATTCATACCATGATCGAAGACAAACCGCTGAAGATCGGCAACCGGGAATTCCGCTCACGGCTCCTGGTGGGTACGGGCAAATACGAGAGCTTCGAGACGATGAGGGAGGCGCTCAAGGAATCGGGCGCCGAAATCGTCACGGTGGCCCTTCGCCGCGTGGATCTCTCGAAGAAGGGGGACGAGAACCTCCTGAACGCGCTCGATCCGGCCCGCTACACGATTCTTCCCAACACGGCAGGATGCTATACGCGCGAGGACGCGGTGAAGATCGCCCACTTGGCGCGGGAACTCGAGATCGGCAATCTCATCAAGCTCGAGGTGATCGGGGACGAGCGCACGTTGCTGCCCGACGTGGTGGCGACGCTCGATGCGACGAAGCAGTTGGCCGACGAGGGGTTCGTCGTCATGGCCTACACCAACGACGACCCGATTATCGCCCAGAAGCTCGAAGAAGCGGGCGCGGCGGTCGTCATGCCCGCGGGCTCGCCCATCGGGTCGGGGCAGGGGATATTGAATCCCAACAACATCCGACTCTGTATGGAAGCGGTCAAGGGCCCGCTGATCGTCGATGCCGGGGTGGGGACGGCTTCGGACGTGACGGTGGCGTTCGAGTTGGGGGTGGACGGAGTTCTTCTCAACACGGCGATCGCCCATGCCAAGGAGCCCGTCTCCATGGCGCGGGCCATGCGTCAGGCCGCTTCGGCGGGTCGGCTGTCGTATCTTGCCGGGCGCATTCCCAAGAAGCGCTACGCCACGGCCAGCAGTCCCATTCTCGACTTCTAGTCGTTTCCCGGGTCGATTCCCGCGCGCAAAAACAAGGCAGGCAAGACACGTGGTACGAAACATGTTCAAGAAGCTGATGGACGAAATCCAGGCGTACGAGGACTATCAAACCAGTCAGATCGAAGAACTGGAACGCCTGAACAAGCGTCTCGCCGACCTCGAGAAGTCCCGCCAGGAGAGTCTCGATCGGGTCGCCGGCGACAACAGCGACGGCCACGCCCGCCGGAACCTGGACGAGGCGGAGCGCAAGGTCGCGGAACTCAAGAAGGAAATCGGTTCGCACAATCGTCGGATGCGCGCGCGACTGCGCAGTATGCGGACGCGCCTTCTCCAGACGCAGGAGAAGTCGTTGGAGAGCCTGAACGCCCAGATTCAGGAGGCGCATCGCGAGCAGACGGAGATTCGGGAAGAACTGATTCCCGAAGCCGAACAACACCTGACGGCGCTTCAGGACCGGGCGCGCAAGGCCGAAGAGGGAATCAAACAGGCACGCAAGGAAATCGCCGAGATCAACCGGCTCAACCTGGATGTCCTTTTCCAGGAATAACGCGTCATGCTCCGGTCCGATCCACACTGGGGTCTCTATCTCATCACCGACGAGGCGATGCTGGCCGACGGCACGCTCCTGCCGTTTCTGCGCGGTGCGCTCGATGCGGGCGTACGCGTGGTTCAGCTCCGCGCGAAATCGGCGTCGAAGGCGGATCTGCGCGCGGCGGGGACCGAGATACGCCGTCTCACTCGCGAGCACAAGGCCGTGTTCATCGTCAACGATCGGATCGATCTGGCCGCCGAGCTCGAAGCCGACGGCGTGCACCTGGGCCAAATGGACGACCAACCCGAAGAGGCGCGGCGAGTTCTCGGTCCCGAGGCGATCGTCGGTCTCTCGACCCACAACGAGAGCCAGATCCTCGACGCGTGCGACCGGCCGGTGGACTATATCGGGGTCGGCCCGGTCTTTACCACGGCGACGAAGCCCAAAGCGGGAAAACCGGTGGGGATGCCACTAATTCGCTGGGCCTGCAGCCACTCATCGCGCCCGTTTGTCGCCATCGGCGGCATCACGTTGGCGAACCTCGGCGAAGTGCTTCAGGCCGGCGCGCGCAACGTGGCAGTCGTCTCGGCCATCAGTCGCGGTCCCGATCCCGCGGGCGCGGCGCGCGAGTTCATTCGCCGCATTCGCACCTGCGGGCATAGTCGATGCGAAAAGTGATGGGTGGAGAACAGGGAACCGCAAGTCGCGGACGACGGTTGATCGGGGTGAACGGCGAGTGACGACATGAATCCACGAAGATCGAGAGCCGAGACCTTGAGACAGATCGGCGAAGACGGACTTGTCCGGCGCATCCGGGGATGGCTCGACGAGACGGCGCGCCGAACCGGGGCGCCGAAAACGCCTCCCTGGGCTCGAATGAAGATCGAGGTCGGAATCGGAGACGACACCGCCATCGTTCGTTCGACCCGTGGCGCGCCGCCGCTCGCGTTGACGACCGACATGTTGGTCGAGGGCATTCATTTCCTGCCCGATCATCCCCCCGAGGCGCTCGGGGCGAAAGCCGTCGCCTCGAACCTGAGCGATTTGGCCGCCGTCGGCGCCTGGCCCGCATGGATCTTGGTGTCGCTCGGCGCGCCCCCCGACACGTCCGCGAAATGGGTCGAGGCCCTCTACCGCGGCATACGGTCGGCGGCCGAGCCGTTCGGTTGCTTCTGTATCGGAGGCGATTGCGTCCGCGCCAAGGCGCTCACTCTCAACATCGTCGCTGGGGGACACGTTTCTCTGGACTCGAAGGTCCCGTTGCGAAGCCGGGCGCGTCCGGGGCAGAGTCTCTATGTGACGGGGACGCTGGGCGATTCGGCGGCGGGTCTTGTCCTTCTTCGAGGGCGTCGGCGCTTCCGGACGCCGAGCGAGCGGCGCGACGCCCAACGTCTGATCGAACGTCACCGCCGCCCGACGCCGCGCGTCGAAGCGGGCATCGCGATCGCGCGCTACTGCCCCGACGCGGCGATGATGGATCTGAGCGACGGCTTGGCGAGCGATCTTCCCCGTCTCGCCGAGGCTTCGGGATGCGGCTTCGAGATCGAGCCGGCCTCCCTGCCGGTGTCGTTCCCCCTCCAGCGTCTCGCGCCACTGGGTTCGCGGACGGCGCAGGACCTTGCGCTCGATGGGGGAGAGGACTACGAGCTTCTCTTCGCGACCCGACAGCCGCCGGAGAAATGGCTCGAGCGCGTCGCCCGCGCCGCGCCGGGCCGACCTCTTCGCGTGACCCGCATCGGTCGCGCGGTCAAAGGGAAAGACCTTGTCTGCGTGGATCGACGAGGCGGATGCTCTCCTCTCGGCGCGGGACGATTCAAACACTTCTGACGGGTCCAGTGGTCTGTCCGCTCCGTCGCGCCGGACCGCGCGCCGTTTTGAGTACAGGCTTCAGCCTGCCTCTTTCCAGCGCGAGAGCAACCAGAAGGTTGTACTCTGAGCGTTGCACCTCGAAGCGGACAGACCTGAGACATGAACTGCCGATCCCTCCATCCCTGGAACGTGACGCCACGCGAGGCGATCCTCATCCAGAACCGTCTGCGAAGCCAGGTGATCGACCGCGGCGTTCCGAAACGAATCCGCACCGTCGCGGGGGCCGACATTTCGTGGGGCGAGCAGGGGCGGATGGGATTCGCCGGGGTCATCGTGTTCGGATTCCCGGACCTCGAGGAAATCGAACGGGTCTCGGTCCGCGGCCCGGCGACGTTCCCCTATGTTCCCGGTCTTCTGTCGTTCCGCGAGGGACCCCTTCTCGTCCAAGCCTTCGAGAGACTGGCGACGGAACCCGACGTGATTCTGTTCGACGGTCAGGGTTTGGCGCATCCGCGCCGGATGGGAATCGCTTCGCACATGGGTCTGATTCTGGACCGGCCGGCGATCGGCTGCGCCAAGTCGCGCCTGACGGGCGAACATCGCGAGCCGGGGTCGAAACGCGGCAATCGCGCCGCCCTGCGCGACAAGGAAGAAACGATCGGCGCCGTTCTGCGAACCCGGACCGACGTAAAACCCATCTTCGTTTCGGTCGGACACCGGGTTTCCCTCGACGAGGCGATCCGCCTCGCGCTTCGGTGCGGAGACGGGTTTCGCGTTCCGAAGCCGACGCGCCTGGCCGATCATTTCGTCGGCCGACTTCGCGCGGAGTACGAAGACCGGGGTAGGTGAGTGTTACGATCAACCTCGTGATGTGTGGCTCTCGTCCTCAGGCCTGACCAGGCTTTTTGCCTTGACGAATCCTAGTCCGGAGCAAAAGGAGGCCTGAGACCACTGCGATCGAAGCGAGCGTGAGCAAGGCAACGCGTGGCACAACGAGGGATTGGAGAGGGCGCGGACCGTCGGCTCGAGAGACGACAAGGATTCGCGAATCTGTGAGATTCTCAAGATCGGAGTAGTGTATTTCCTTCAGCGGCTCGGGGAACCTCGCGAGGCATAGACGCTCTCGCGTTTGTGCTGGCCACACGAGAACGAAGTGGTCTTCCTCGCGAAGCAGAACAATGGCGTACGCGTCCTTCCGAAGGCGACATAGATACTTGGGGGAGCGGATGCGGTACGCCCGAGCGCCCAGGCCGATCTCCCTCGCGGCTCCTCCCAGAGCGGCGAGAGACGTCCCTCTTTCAGTCACCCTTGCCATACGGGCGAGGGTTGGCACGTCGCAATCGACTCCCAACCTCTTCGCGGCAACGCCCAGACAAATGGGGCCGCAAAGAGTATCCGCGTCGTAGCGGAAAGCCTAAAGACCAAGGTTGCCCCTGTCCTCGATGGTATCCGCAAGGGTGGCGGGAGGGGCAAGAACCATGAGCAGGGAAGAAACGATTGCGAGACACGCGAACGGAGCCCGCACGAGCATTCCGCAGTCGACCTCGAGATCTTTGGCGAGGCGCCCTCTTTCGTCCACTACGCGGGTCCTCCACGCCCTTTGTGGCGGGCTGCGGCTCCCATACCGATTGCCCCGACCAAGGCAGCACAGACGATGAGGATGTATAGCCAAGCGCGGCGCGCTTCCGATTCCTCGGGCACCGGAGAGTTTGATCCCGGTGTTACCTCAGAGGAACTGCCCGGCGTACTGGACAGTGAAGGAGTCGTGAGCGTATCCCGGTCAGCGGCAATCGGTCCGGAGAGGAGGTCCAGGTTGATGTTGTTCATCCATCCGTCGATCCGTCGGAGGTCTCCCGACTTGGGATCTGGCGCCATCGTGCCATCTTCCATGACGATCTGGTCCACATTGGCTCTGTCGTTCCAGACGCGCGTTCCTGGCGGGAAATCGATCTCGAAGTCGGAATCGGACACGTCTTCGTTGAACACGGCTTCCTTCACTACGAGCTCTGTCGAGGTGCGGATCCTTCCGGCGATGACTACCGTCGAGACTATACGCGCTGGCACGAAACCGACCTCTGGATCTATGCGGTATTCCACCCGCGCCTCGTTGGTCAGCTCTCCACTGATGGAAGAACGTCGAACATGCCGAGTGGGAACGTATTCGCGTGTGGGGTCGAGATAGTATTCGGTGAAACCACTGTCTCGCCCCACAACGACTCTCTGGCCATTATCGGTCCTGTCCATTCGCAGAATCGCGGCGTCACCCTCGATGTAGGGAGGGGATGGTGAGATGGCGACGGCGAGCATAGCCTCATGGGATAGTAGATCGTCGAACGGGGAGTCCCCGCGATTCTCGCTCGAACCACGGGTCTGGAACACGGAAGGGTCCTCGTCGGTGGATTTCGGCGCATAGTTTACCTCCTTCACGCGATCTCCCCGGATGGATCCGAGGGTTTGACAGTCCCTCACAGGTCGATTTTCATCAACGAGCCACAGATCCCGCACGACGTTGTAACGCACGTCCTTTCCCCTGACCAGAATCTCTCCCTCAAACGGCAAAGACACGTCCTCGTGGGGTGAGATCAAGGCGCTATTCGGCACGAAGGTCCCCCCCTTGGGCCTGAATTCGTGGCCCTCGAAGCGGTACCGGACCGTCTTGATATCACGCGTTCGACGGGCCACACGCTCACGGATTTCCTCCATTGTGGGCGTGTCATTGTCTTGGGCATTCCCTGGTGGGTCCACAAGTGCCACAAGGAAACTCACTAGGAGCAACACCCAACACGACCTCCGGGATTCACGCTCGGACAGGCAATGGAACATCTCAGGACCTCCAGTGAGAGTATCTTCCGGCGGGGGGTATGGAGTGACTTCACCCCGCGCATGACACAACGAGGAGGACCAAAGGCATGGCGACGCGCACCACCATCCGGTGTGCCTGTTACCCCACGCCCGCACGCCGCCGCGCCATTCCCTCTTCCCGACATCGCTCCCCGCAAGAGAGCCTCACTCTTGCCGGCACTCGTGAGGAAGCCCTGGCCTACTCGTCCTCGTCGTTGCAGCGCCACTGCCACTTGAATTCTATGGTCTTCGTTCCACCCATCTCCTCTTTTGCCGGTTGCCAGCGCCCGGGACAATCGTGGAATGTACCACAGAAAGCAGAGCCCTCGGTGTACACCTCCACCTCGTACAGGTTATGACACGGGTGCTTCTGAGGCTGGTCGCCCCCATAGAAATACGTGAAGCAGTACCCGTTTTCAGACGGCCACTTCTGAAAGATCCTGCCCCCAACATCGGGTTGAAATGTCCAGCAACGCTTCTCGATACAGTGCTTCTCCGTGCAGCTGCATCCTCCACTAACGCCTAACGCCTGATCCAGGGGTATCTCTCGTGCTCCCAGGGGCAACGTGGCAATGATTGCGAAGACAGCACCGCATGCCAGGAGCAGAGCAAAGAGTCTCGCTGTTTTCATGGAAGATCTCCTCTCATCACGAATTGTGGCCTCAATCCTCGGCCTGCTTTTCCACATCCTCTTCTTTTCTTCCCTCCTCTCCGGCTTTCCGCGGGGCCGCCGTTGCGTGGCCTGTAGTCTCTCCCGGTGTGTTTCGGTCGCAGGCGGCTGCATAGACGAGCACAGACGCAACTTCACGTTTCCCACTGGTTCCGAGGAACTCGATCACGTCCTTTCCGCCTCCCTTCTCTATATCGGCAATCATCTCGACAACGTGGCTTGTCGCCGTTGTCTCGCTGGCGTACTCGCTTCTGAGCCAATCCGAGCGTGTCCTGACTTCTGCGAGACGAAACGGCAATCCGTCGCGACGGGCGACCGTTATTGAGAAGACCCGTGGGGACCCCGGCTCACAATCTCTCACCACGACGACTGCCGGGTCCGCGACAAGATGACTCAACGTCACAGCCATCACCGGTAGGTGAATCTCGGCCTGACCCGGGTCTGTTGTCCTGAGGATCGCCATCCCAATCTTGTTGGCGCCCACAGCGCGGTCCTCTTGGTTTCCGAGAAGGAAGTGAATCTCGTGCTCAGTGTCTGTCCGCCCGTCGGATTCCATCCTATAGGATATGGGATTGGGCACGTCGACTTCGGTGATCTTGAAGGGAGTCCGGGAAAGAGAGGCGATCCTGACGGTCTGGGGCCTCGGCGCGTCAGCCGAGTCTTCGAAGAAGACGACCTCACGAGGTGTTACCGAGACCGACTCCTTCACTTCTCCATGAAATGCCACGTCCACTGTTCCCGTCAACCCGCCTGCCCCTTCGTTTCCCAGTGACTCCCATGATATGTGGAGCGCATTGCGGAACACCTTCACGTCCGAATCACTCGGGACAGGTTGAAATCCAATTGGAAGAGGGATCATCTCCCCGGGAGGGAGAACTGTGCCCGTCGTGATGCTTGCCGAACAGCAACAGCTCTTCTGGACTTTCAGAATCCGTACGGCCTCGTTCCCCGTATTGAGAAGATCCACTCTGAGAGAGATTGGGGCGTATGACCCAACTTCCCCCAAATCGATCTTCTTGGGGGAGACTCGAAGATACCCATTGTCTTCGGTGCGTTCCATGTCCCCCCTACAAGCCGTCACTGAGAGAATCAGTATGAGGAGCACCGCCATCGCAGTTAATCGCACCGTCACCGTTCTATGCGTGCTCCCTCTCTGACCGCGGGTCAGTATGACACTCTGGCGCAGGGCACTCGCCCACCGGAGCCACTTTCCGCGCGACCAACCATAACGACCCTGTAGATTCCCGTTTCCCATGGCTCAGGAGAATCAACCTTGGTGAGAAGTTTTCCAAAAGCGGTCGTGACCCCGACGACCTAGGGAGTGTACCCACATTGTCCGGTCTTGTCAAGTTCTGCCTTCACTTGCGGTCGAATCCTCGCCCCCCCCACCCTGAGTTCTTGACAGTTTCCGGTTGGCCTCAAGAACGGGGCATGGCCTGTGGCGCATCGTGCCGTCGACGGAATCCCAGGCTGGGTGTCCTTGACGTTGAGTCGCCCTGTGGCCGCGCCGACTAGATTATGCAAATGTGGATTCAGGAGTGTCGAGTTCCGAGCGGAAGGCCTCAGGCGGTTCTCTCTCGCAGTGTTTCCGACGAGACGAAGACGCTCTGACCTACCTCGACCCCGAGTTCGTCGGCCACGGCGGCGCATTTCGCGGTCAGGACGAAGAACCCGCGCGCTTCTTCGTTGAGGGTCTCGAAATTCCCGTGTCCCTTACACAAGAAGAGATCGCACGAGCGGAAAACGTTGCGGAACTCGTCGCCGACATGGTCGAGCGGCGCGCCGATCATTCCCGTGCCGGTCGTGACGATGGCGTCGGCCACGCGATCGAGCCCGACCTCGCGCGCGTCGTCGAGGAGGGCGTCGTTGATGACGGGCGCGCCTCGCACGGCGGCGATCACGGTCAGCATTGGGTAGCGCTCCTTGAGAATCTGGATGAACAGGCGGTCGAAGACGATTTCTCCGGCGTTGTCGCAGATGTAGAACAGGGCTTTTGCCGATCCGTTGAGGCGTTCGAAGAAGAGGGGGGTGTCGTCGATCGCGAGGGGCCGGTCGGCGGCGGCGATCAGGGCGCGCTCGACGTCCTGGGGGACTCCGACGCCGCAGTCGATCAGGTTTCCGGCGCCCGCGACGCGGGCGGCGGCGGCGAGCGGGTCCGCGTGCGAACGGACGGCCTTCTCGACGTGGTCGAGCAAGCCGAGGGCGAGACGGTTCTGGGCGCGCTTGGTCTCGGCGAAGAGGTCGGCGATCCCGGTGCGTTCGGAAAGCATCGCGTAGACGGGAGAGGAATAGACCGCCGGGCTGTCGGCCGGGTCGGTCTCGGCGATGAAGCGGGCGACGTCGCGCAGGTAGACGGCGATTTCGTTCGGGTCGTTCAGGACGGCTTGCGCGGTTCGGTAGGCTTGTTGCATCAGACAGGGAATGCAAAGCGTCTTGGTCTTCATCGATTTGGGATTCCTATCCTTATGGAGGTGATGTTGAGGCTGTTTCCTAGGGTGTCTTCCGACCGAAAAGCGTGTGGGCGGCGCCTCCGACGATGCGGACTGAAACCAGGCGGCCGGCGTCTTCGGGATCGCCGTCGAAAATGACGCACTTGTCGCCCGTTGTGCGTCCCACCATGGTCCCGCGTCCGGTTTCTTTCTGGGCCCGCTTGGCGGGACCTTCGACCAGGACTTCGAGATCGCGTCCTTCGAGCGAGCGGTTCTTTTCGAGGGACGTTTTTTCCTGGAGGCGAATCACCCGGGCGAGACGATCGCGTTTGACCTCGAACGGGACGTCGTCTTCGAACTCGCGCGCGGCGCGCGTCCCCTCGCGCACGTTGTAGAGAAAAGTGAAAGCGGAGTCGAACCGAACTTCGCGCATCAGGTCGAGCGTGTCTTCGTAGTCGCGGTCCGTTTCGCCCGGGAAGCCGACGATCAGATCGGTGGTGATCGCGGCGTCGGGCAAGCGTTCGCGGACCGACCGGATCAGGGCGAGATAGCGCTCGCGCGTGTAGCCTCGGTTCATGCGTTCCAGTACGGCGTTGCTCCCCGATTGCGCGGGAAGGTGGAAGTGATCGCAGACTTTCTCCAGCCGCGCGACGGCGTCGAGATGCCTTGGGTTCGCGTCGCGCGGGTGCGACGTGATGTAGCGGATTCGCCCGAGACCCTCGATCGCGTCGACGCGTTCGAGCAGTCCGGCGAAATCGGTCTCGCGTCCGTCCGCATCGACGCCGCGGTAGGAGTTGACGTTCTGCCCGACGAGGGTGACCTCTCGGCGTCCGGTCGAGACCAGGCCGCGCACTTCGGCGAGAACGGTCTCGACCGCGCGGCTCAGTTCGCGCCCGCGGACGGCGGGGACGATGCAGTAGCTGCACCAGTTGTCGCACCCGGTCATGATGGGCACCAGGGCGCGCAACGCGCTGCGACGGACGGGCCGGAGCGATTCGGGATAGGGGTCGGGGTCTTCCTCGACACAGACGATCGGGCCTTGGCCCTGCTCGATCCGGTCGATCAAGGCGGACAGGTGCGGGATGGCGCGAGTGCCTAGCACCAGATCGAGGTGGGGGGCCTTGTCGAGCAGCGCGTCGGCGTCGCGTTGCGCCAAGCAGCCGCAGACGCCCAGGATGCGGTCGGGTCGCCCGTTCTTCAGGGCTTTGAGGCGCATGATGCGCCCCATGGCGCGTTGCTCGGCGCTTCCGCGCACGATACAGGTGTTGACGAGAATCACGTCGGCGCGGCGTTCGTCGGCGACGCGTTCGAGTCCGCGCGCTTCGAGAATGCCCGCCATGACCTCGGAATCGTAGGCGTTCATCTGGCAACCGTAGCTGACGACGTGGTAGGCGCGGGGCTTCATAGCCTTTCAGACTTAGCGCATTGCGCGAGGGGAGTCAATACAGAGACGCAGGTCATTGTTGCGCGGGAAGAACCGGCGATTGTCCCGCGACGAGGTTGCGCCCGGTCGCCGGATGGGTATAGACTGGCTCCGCGTCGCAGAGCGCCGCCGGGACTCCGTTGAAGCGCGGATCCATTTTTCATTCGGGCTCTTTGCGAAAGCCGACATGAACCCAAGTTCAAACGAGAACGACAATCCGAAACCCCGCGGCGAATCGAGCGGTTGGCGATCGGGCGAGGCCGCGGCTTCGCGCGCCATCCTCCTCATCGGCGGCTCGACTCCCGAGGGCGTGGCGCCTTGCGAGACCGCGGCGCTTTGCGAGGCCGTGGCGCGCGTGGGAGACCGGATCGCAATTCAACTCGAAAGGGACGCGGAACAGGCCGCGCGTCTCGCCGCGCGCGTGGCTTCGCGCGGATCGCTGGTTCTGCCTCTCGAAATGCCTTTGAGGTCGGGCGTCGACGTGCGGCAGGCGTTGGTGGGACGCGTGGTCGAGGATTTCGCTCGGATCGACCTCGTGCTGTACGCGGCGCGCGGCGCGAAGGGAAGTACCGACAAGGCGAAGGGCGAATCGGCGGCGCGGGACCTCGCGCGTTGGGCCGAAGCGTCCGAGCCGGTTCTCCGCAAGGCGCGGCCGACGGGTCATTTCCTGGTGGTTGTCTCCGCGAGCGAGGACGCTTCTCTCGCCGCGAGATTGCTGCGCGAAGTGGAACGAATCGCTCGCGCGTGGGAGGGGAAGAAACTCCGCGCTTGCGTCAACCTTCTCGATTTTCGACCGGGCGGACCCAAAGAGGCGGAGTGTGCGGCTTTTCTCGATCGGCTGGCGGGTCTTCGCGTGTCCGGTCGGCGCCTCACGATCGACTCAATCTGATCCCAAAGTCGCCGAGAGTCTCTTTCGGCCGACCTCTTCGGTCGGCGCCACTTGGCCCGTGCCCGCGTCCCGCATGACGATCTCGGGGACGCGCTCGGCCGGGTCCAACGTGTAGGGATAGAACGCGCGGGCTTCGGGAACCGACCCGCGCGTTTCGCGTGTCGCCCCGCAGTTCTCGAAGACGTTGTCTTGCTCGACCAGACTGCCCGGGGGAGACCCCCCGACACTCGATACGGAATAAAACGGGACGGCGACGTTGCGGAAATAGTTCCCCTCGACCCGTACATGAGCCTCGCGCGTGGAGGCGACGGCGTAGCCGCCGATGTTCGAGAAGTAATTATTGAACACGTGGGTCAGGCGCGAGAAGCGGACTCGCGGATTGCGCTCGCGCGTGCCGTCGAACCAATTGTGGTGGAGCGTCACGGCGAGCAGACCGTCGTCGTTCTCCACGTTATTGTCCTTGTGTCCGATCCGAACGGCTCGGTCCCGATCGCGGAAATGGCACCAGGAAACGGTGATGTAGTCCGAGCTGCGGGAGATGTCGATGGCTCCGCTTGCGAAGTTCTGGAAATCGCAGTGGTCGATCCAGACGTGGTGCGAGTGCACGAGGATCTTCAGGGCGTCGCTCACCCCGTCGCGCAACGTCAGGTTGCGAATCACGACGTTCGACGCCTCGAAGACGGCCAGGCCGCCGACGAACGTCGCGTCGTCTCCCACGCCCAGGATGGTCTTGTCGCGCTCGATGAGGGTTTCCGCTTTGATGGGGCCCAGATTTCTGATCGAACGCCGCCGCTCGGGTGGGGCCTCTGTCCGCCCGACGATCGTCCCTTTGACTAGGATGATGTACGGCTCATGGCGTCCGGCGTAATCCTGGAACTCCTCAAGGGTCGTGACCGTAACCACCTCGCCGCCTTCGCCGCCCGTCGTCCCGTCGCAATCCAGGGCGCGGACCGCCGCCCAGCCGATGGGGGCGTCGTCGGTGGGCGTGGCGGTCGCCTTGGCGCTCGGAATCGAGAGTGCGAGTGCGAGGAGGATACCGAGCATCCGTCGCTTCGGTGGAGAGAGAACGACGAGCGTCATAGTATCTCAGATAATACTCTGTTGCAGACGAACAGGCGAGCTCGAATCGGTCCGGATTCGCCGACGAGAGCGAGGGACAAGGATGAGGATGTGCCGTTCCTGGAGCGTTTCTCGTAGTGGCTGTCCTGCAATCGGCGCCACGTAGAGACTGGCCTTCGATCCGTTGTCGCCCCCAACGGGGGCGCGGCTCTCAGCCCAGGGTTGCCGCTTCAAGCGGCTACCCTGGGTACGGGTTTCGCGTCTTGGTCCAACCCGGAACGGGTTGTGGCCTCCGAGCGTGGGGAAACGGTCGCAACCCGCACCGGGTTGAGACAGGGAATTGGGGCTGCGTTCCTGGGGTAGCCGCCTTGCGGCAACCCCAGGCTGGAGGCTGCCACGCCGTTGGCGTGTTGGAGAAAACCGTCGCCGGAGGTTCTACGTCAGAGGCCGCGTGACTAGGACCCAATTGAGGTCGCGCGTGGGGAAGTAGTCGCGGATTTCGGCGCCGTTTCGCAGGATCGCCTCGGACCATTTCTCAAGTCGATAGCCCGCGTGTTCGCTCGCGAAATCGCCGCGGTGGGGGTCGTGGGGCGGGGTGTAGCCGACCGGGTCCTTGAGCGTCATCCACCAGCCGCGATGCCGCACCGAGTGGCGAAACCGGTTCCACCATCTCAGGCTCGCGCGATACTCGATGAACCAGACGTTGCGATTGACGACGTTGGGGACGATGTGAATCGCGTGGCCGCCCGGTGCAAGGCGCGAATGGATCTGACGGAGCGATGCGTCCAGGTCGCGGAAATGCTCGAGCGCATACTGGGTGACGATGAGGTCGAATTGGCCCTCGACCGGCGAGAGGTCCTCGCACACGCCTTCGACGAATGAAACGCGCGGCGTGAGGTCGGGGCGTTCGGCAACGAGCCGCTTCGCCTTCTTGATTTCGTGGGCGCCGTCGATACCGACGACCTCGTCCGCGACAAGCGTCCACAAGAGGCTTCCGAAGCCGATGCCGCAGCCCGCGTCGAGAACCCGCTTCCAATGCAGCTCGGGAAAGAGCGCGCGCAATTTGAGTGTGAGGAGCATGAACTCCGTTCCGCGCAGGTGAAATGTCTCGGGATAAGGCGTAAAGCGTTCCGAGATCGGGGTATAGTGATCCCAGAGTTCGATCACGCGGCGCTGAAGGTCCGTTTGATTCACCCGTTTGTCCTTCTTCTATTCGTCTTCATTCGTGCAATTCGTGGGCGGTTTCTCTTTCTTCTTGCGCCCGATGACCGAACCGTAGCTTTTTCCGCGCGGATCGGACTGGAGCGCGAGCGCGACCGGATCGCGGAACCGATACGGCTGTCGTTCGAGAAGCGATCGCACCTCGTCTTCGCCGGGAGAAGGAGCGTTCAGGTATTCGATTTCGGCGGCGGTGAACATGTCGCCCGTCTCTTCGCCCAGTTTCCTCCGGATTGCCTCCATATAGTCCGGATTCTTCTCGATGCCGACGGACGATCGTCCCAGATGCATGGCGGCGAGGCTGGTGGTTCCGCTTCCCAGGAACGGGTCGAGGACGGTTTCGCCGGCGAAGGTGAACATCTTGATGAGACGGCGGGGGAGTTCCTCGGGGAACATGGCGAGGTGCTCGTCCTGGCGAGCGCCGGGGAAGTTCCAGTGGCCGTAGAAGTACTGGTTCCACTCTTCGTTGGTCATGCGCGAGGCTTCTTTGGCCTCGGGCGAGGGTTTGGGGCCTTGGCCCGGCTTCTTGAAGATCAGGATGAACTCGTAGTCGATCTTGACGATGCCGTTGCGCGGAAAAGGGAACGACCCCATGATGACGGCGCCGCCCGTCGTGTTGACGGTAGTCGCTTTCTGCCAGATGATCGCGCCCATGTAGTCGAACCCGATCGTTTCGCAGAACCGGATGATCTCGGTCCGGATCGGGACGACTTTGTAGCGGCCATAGTAAGCCGCGCGGGCGAACTGGTCGCCGATGTTGACGCAGAGTCGGCATCCGTCGTGCAGGACGCGATGGCATTCGCTCCAGACCAGGTTGAGGTGGTCGATGTACTCCTCGTAGGTGTCGTTGAATCCGATCTGGTCGTCATGTCCGTAGTCTTTGAGCTGCCAGTAGGGGGGCGAAGTCACGATCAGATGGACCGAGCGATCTTCGACCAGCGACATGCGGCGCGAATCGCCGAGAATGACGCGGTGCTGCGTCGCCGGCGAGGCGAGGGTCGATCTGGCGGACGGGGCGGATTCCAAGGCGGCTATCTCCGGTGCGGTTCTCTGTCCACGTCCGACACTCTACCAATCTCCCGCGACACGGGAAAGGGGATTCTGGCGTGGGGCGGGTCTCGAAACGGGCAGGCCGTCACGTTTCCTGCGAAAAGAAGCAGGAAACGCGCCGGCCCTTGCATTTGTGTTTCGCCCACCCCGGCCTGAAGGCCGGGGCACGTGGGGAGCCTGCTGAAGCAGGCTAACCTGCAGAGCGTCTTTACCGCGAGGCACATACGTAGGCGGCTGGACAAACCCCTTGACCTTTTCCGTGGATCGGGGAGAATGGTTTTGGCCCGAGCCCGGCGTGAGCGCGGCTGGGTTCAGAGCCGTCCTGCGGCCCCAGGGCGGACCGCGTAAGTGCTTCTTTCCCAACATCCTGAGAGTAACAGGTGGATAGGTTATGGAGAAAGTCCGGATCGCCGTCATCGGTGTCGGGCGCATGGGGCAGCACCACGCCCGCATCCTCGCCGAAAACCCGCATTGCGAACTCGTGGCCATCGTCGATCGCAGTCGGGAGCGGGCCGAGCGAGTCGCTCAGCAGTATGGGTGTGAGGGACTCAAGCGATACCGCAAGATCTACGAGATGGTCGACGCGGTGTGCATCGCCGTCCCGACCTCGCTGCACCACAAGGTGGCTGGCGAGTTTCTCCAACGCGGCATTCATTGCATGGTCGAGAAACCGATCACGACCACGGTGGACGAAGCGGAGGACTTGATCCGCCTGGCCGAGGAGAAGGACTGCGTTCTCCAGGTGGGGCATATCGAACGCTACAACGCCGCGGTCCGACGGTTGCGCGAGATTCTCGACAAACCCGGCTTCATCGAGTGTCACCGGATGGGTCCGTTCGACCCGCGCGTTTCCGACGTCGGCGTGGTGCTCGACCTGATGATCCACGACATCGACATCGTGCTTCAGCTCGTCCGGTCTCCCATCGCGTCGATGGAGGCGCTCGGGGTGAACATCCTCACCGACAAGGAAGACCTCGCCAATCTCCGCATCCGTTTCGAAAGCGGATGCACGGCGAACCTGACCGTGAGCCGGGTGTCGCCTCGCAAGCAGCGCAAGATTCGCGTGTTTCAGAAAGACACCTACGTCTCGATCGACTACGACAAGCAGTCGATGGAACTCTACCAGCGCGTCCCTCGCCCGAACCCGAAGAAGGGCGAACCCGCGGCCGACATCGTGCGCAAACGCGTCCGCTTGGCCAAGGAAGACAAGATCGCGCTCGAACTCGACGATTTCCTTCAAACGATTCTCCAAGGGCGCAAGCCTTCCGTGACCGGTCAGAGCGCGCGCGACGCGCTCCACGTCGCGGTCGAGACCGCGCGGATGATTGCCGAGAACAAGACGATCGAACGTTTCACCTGAGAGACGAGACGCCGAGTCGATGAGTCCCTCCGCTCAGAAGATCTTTCTCATCGCGGGAGAAAACAGCGGCGACCAGCCGGGTGGACGCCTCGTGAAACGGATTCTCGAGATGCGTCCGGCTTGGCGGCTCAGCGGTCTCGGGGGGCCCCACATGGAGGCGGCCGGAATGCGCCTCCTGCGCAACATGGTGAACGATCTCGCCATCGTCGGCCTGTTCGAGGTCTTCTCCAAGTCGCACAAGATCTTCAGCGTCTACCGAATGGTAAAGCGCCACCTCGAGACCGAACGGCCCGACGCCGTCATCCTGATCGACTATCCCGGATTCAACCTTTTGTTGATCGCGCCGCTCGCGAAGAAGCTGGGCATCCGCGTGATCTACTACATCATGCCGCAAGTCTGGGCGTGGCATCGGGGTCGCATCCGCAAGTTCAAGAAGTACTGCGACCTCATCATCCCGATTCTGCCGTTCGAGGAGAAGATCCTGCGCCAGGAGGGGATTCCGGCGTCGTACCTCGGCAATCCCAAGGTCGATCTTATGGTTCTGACCCAGACGCGCGAACAGGTCCTCGAGCAGTTCGGGTTCGACCCCGCGAAGAAACTCATCGGGATGATGCCGGGGAGCCGGAAGAGAGAAGTCCGCGCCCTGTTGCCCGTGATGCTCGACGCGGCGCAACGGCTCATGGCCGTGCGCGACGACGTGCAGTTCGTCCTGTTGCGCAACGAGACCACGCCGCGCGACCTGATCGATTCGTACATCGACCAGTACGACGTGCCGGTGACGATCGTCGAGCGCCGGCGTTACAACGTGCGGGCGGCGATGGACTTCTCGTGGATCAAGTCGGGCACCTCGACCCTCGAGGGCGCTCTGTTGGGCGTTCCGTTCGTGATCGTCTACAAGGTGAACTACTTCACGGCGTGGATCGTGCGCCGCGTCCTCAGCACCCCGTTCATCGGCCTGCCCAACATCGTCGCGGGCGACCTGGTCGTGCCCGAGCTTCTTCAGGAACGCGCGACGGGACAGAACCTGGCGGACCAGGCGCAGCACTATCTCGGAGATCGCGAAGCGTACGACGAGATGAAGCGCCAGCTCGGCAAGATCCGCGAGCTCCTCGGCGCGCCCGGCTCCGCCACCCGTACGGCCGAGACGATCGTCGGGTTTTTGGAGCGCGGCGCCTCGTCGTCCGGTGTTGGTCTATAGGTGGAGTGCCAACATGAGAATCCTCCTTCGCGTCGGGTCCCTACTTGGATTGGTTCTCCTCGGCGCCTTTCTCGTTCTTCCCTCGGAATGGCTCTATTTGTTTGGACTTGGGCTCCTTCTGGTCGCGGCAGGCACACTCATCCCGAAGGGGCGCAGTCGCAGTCTGAAAACCCTACTTGTTCCCCTGGGTTTCTTTGTCGCCATTGTCTTTCTTCGTTTTTTCTTCTGGCCGATCGGGCTTGCAAAGTCATTGTGCGCAATCGTGCCGCCGATCTGCTTTCTGTTCGCGTCCATCCGGTCCAAGACCCAGGCGAGTCGCGTCGCGCTTGCATCGACGGCTGTGCTGGTGTATGTCCTAGTCGGTCTGTGGGCGTTTGACTGGTGGATACCGTGGACGAGAGCGGACGCAAATGCGAGCGGCCCCGTGGTCTTTCTGGGCGACAGCCTGACGGCGGGACTCGAAGACTCGGAAACACCCGACCTCTATGTCAGCCAGATGAGACAATGGTTCAAGACGCCGCTCATAAACGCCGGCGTCGCGGGGAACGAATCCAAGGACGCTCTGCAGCGGCTTGAAGCCGACGTTCTTTCCAAGAAACCTTCCGTCGTTGTCGTGATGATCGGAGGCAACGATATTCTTGGCTCGCGTCCTCGAGAGGAGATGAAAGCCGACGTTTCTGCCATCGTTCAGGCAATCAAAGACAGTGGATCGAACGTCATACTGATGGAGATACCCTCGGCCAGAATCTTGAATCGACACGAAGGAGTGTACCGCGAGGTCGCTCGGCAACATCACGCCTTTCTCGTTAGCGATTTCGTGCTTCGACGAATCTATCTGTTTTCATCCGACGGCACGTTGGACGGAATCCACCTCAATCGCAAAGGACACGCCATCGTGGCTCGTTGCCTGGAGAGGATTCTCCGCAATCGGTTCGGAGTTCGATGACAACGCAGTCGTCGTGAATCTGTCATAGAGAACCGCGTCAGCGGTTCGACTTCTATAGCCGTGGGTTGCGAAGGCCTTCAGGCCGGAGCACCCCACGGAACGCACGGGTGAGAATACGAACCGATTTATCGGTTCGACAAGAAGCGAAGTCGGAAAGAAACCGCACACGCCCCGGGGACAATTCTCATGGCCAACTCCTATTACGCCGTCTACGAACACATCGTCTTCAGCACGAAGGAGCGCGTGAACGTCCTGACGCAGGAGATTCGGCCGCAACTCTTCGGGTATTTCGCGGGAGCCATTCGTGAGCAGGGGTGCTTTCCGTTGATCGTCGGCGGAATGCCGAACCACGTGCATCTTCTCTTGCGCAAGAGGAGCGACTTGGCGTCGTCCAACCTCATCCGAGACATCAAGCGCTCCTCTTCGAAATGGCTCAACACGGGGCGTGTTATCGAGGGCGAATTCCATTGGCAAGATGGATACGGGGCGTTTTCGGTGTCGTATTGGGATCTCAAGAAGATCGAAGCATACATTCGGAGTCAGGAGACGCATCATCGGCGGATGAGTTGGGAGGTGGAATTTCGGAAGCTCTCGGTCAAACATGGCGTGGAGTTCGATGAGAAGTACTATCTGGATTGACGGGGTTGTGATAATGGAATTGTCGAACCGATAAATCGGTTCGTATGATGGGACGTGAGGTCCGTGGGGTGCTCCGGCCTGAAGGCCTTCGCAACCCACGGCTTTGCAAGTCGAACCGCTGGCGCGGTTCTCGGATTGCGAGAGATTGTGCCTATCGGGAGTTCGCACGTCGAACCGCTAACGCGGTTCTTAGAAGAAGATTCTGTTGGGACGGGGTCTTCCTCGCTTTCGTTGTGTTCGCCGCTCTTTGTGCTGCGCCTGTCATGATGTCTCGTTGAAATAGGTACGTTGAGCACAAACACACACGTTCAGATTCAGGGAGCGATTTGCCCTTACATGCCTAACGAAATCATCGCCGGTATTCTCAGACTCTCCGACAAAGGAGTTGGCGTCCTGTGCGACCCCGAGCGGTCGCTTCGGCCTTTCGCGCCGCGGGTCGCCGTACCCGCGCCGCTCGTTCGGAAATACTCTCTTGTCTCGGGCGCGGCACTCGCGGGGCCCGTGCGGCGCAACGGGCCGGTGCGCGAGCTGACCGGGGTGGAGACCGTTTGCGGTCTCGCGCCCGAGGCGTTTCGCGATCGAACGCCCTACGCCAAACTCGTCGCCGTCGATCCGAGCGAGCGTTTCGATCTGGGCGTGACGGGCGACTTGTCGATGCGGATCGTCGACCTGATCGCGCCCATCGGCAAAGGCACGCGCGGTTTGATTGTGTCGCCGCCCAAGGCGGGCAAGACGATGATCCTGGAGCGAATTGCCCAATCGATTCGCGCGGGATCGCCCGAGACGCGCGTCATCGTTCTCTTGATCGACGAACGCCCGGAGGAAGTGACTCAGTTCCGGCGGGCGGTGGACGCCGAGGTGTTCGCCAGTTCGATGGATCAGAGCATGGCGGAGCATATCGAGTTGGCCGAGTTGACCCTGGCCCACGTCCGAACCGAGCTCGAATGCGGCCGCGACGTCGTGGTCCTGGTGGACAGTCTGACGCGAATGGGCCGCGCGTTCAACTCGGGTGGAGCGAGCGGCCTTTCCGACGCACCTCGCGAGTCGTATTCCCGAGGCGGCGGACGAGGCGGACGCGACAGTGCGCGTCGCGGGCGCAACACGGGGCGGATCATGTCGGGCGGGCTCCAGGCGGGCGCTTTGGAGATTCCGCGGCGTTTCTTCGGTCTGGCGCGCAACATCGAGAACGGCGGATCGGTGACAATTGTCGCAACGGCGTTGGTCGATACGAATTCGCGCATGGACGAAGTGATCTTTCAGGAATTCAAGGGCACCGGAAACAGCGAGATCGTTCTGGACCGCTCGCTGGCCGACGCGCGCGTCTTTCCCGCGATCAACCTGAACGAGACGGGCACTCGAAAAGAAGAGATTCTCCACGGGCCCGACGTTTATCCCAAGATCGCCCTGCTGCGTCGCGCTCTGGCCGATCTGCCCGGACGCGAAGTGATTCCCGCCTTGGCGAAACAGATCGCAAAGCACCGCACCAACCGCGAGTTCCTCGAATCCCTTCCCGGCTAGTCGGTTCCCGGATCGAGATCTCCCCACCCGGCGTCTTCAAAAAAAGTTGATCCTCCAGTAGTCAATGGGGGAGAATAGAATTGTTGAGTCTCGCCGATGACGGACCGCACAAGGGTTCCTTTCCGACCAAGGTCTGGCCCGACTTGTGAGAAGGGGGGATCATTCCGGAGTTCGAACGGAGACCTCGGCGGACGAGCAGATTCATGGTCGAGCGGGCGAGGTCGCGCTCCGTTTCTCGCGCGAGTCGCCCTTATTCCCACTTCGGAGCAAGGAGGATGCGATGGCTACCGTTTACCATGAGCCGGTCGGCGAACTCTCGGCGCAGGCGCGCAACGTCCACCGGGCCCTGACGAGTTTGATCGAGGAATTGGAGGCAGTCGATTGGTACAACCAGCGTGTGGACGTGAGCGACGACGCGGAGCTCAAGGCGATCCTGGCCCACAACCGCGACGAGGAGATGGAACACGCCGCGATGGTTTTGGAGTGGCTTCGACGTCTGTTGCCGCAACTCGATGAGCATTTGAAGACCTATCTCTTTACTACCGGCCCCGTCACCGAGATCGAGGACGCCGCCACGGCGAATGGCGGAGGTTCCGCTTCCGATGTCGGTTCTTCCGCCTCTTCCGCGAACCTGGGGATCGGTCGCAATCGGAAAGGAGAATGAGCTATGGCCAGCGATATTCTAAGGCGCGACAAGGCGCCCATCGCCGCCGAGGCGTGGCAACTCATCGACGAGGAGGCGAAGCGCGTCCTGCGAGGCCAACTCTCGGCTCGCTCGATCGTCGATTTGGACGGTCCCTACGACTGGCGCAAAGACTCGGTCAACCTGGGAACCCTCGAACTGATTCAGGCGCGTCCCCAGGGAGGAATCTGTTGGGGACTGCGCCGTCTCCAACCCCTGGTCGAGGTGCGAGCGCCGTTCAAGCTCAGCCAGGCGGAGCTCGACAGCGTCTCTCGCGGCAACGACGCGCCCGATCTGACGGCCGTTTCCGAAGCGGCGCGCAAGATCGCCCTTTTCGAGGAATCGGCGGTCTTCAAGGGGCTCAAAGAAGCCGGGATCGAGGGGATTGCCGGCGCGGCCAAGCACAAGCGAATCGTTCTGCCGAAAACGGCCGAAGGTCTGGACTCCGCCGTGGCGGAGGGTGTCGAGACGCTTCAATTGGCGGGCGTCGGCGGCCCATACGCCCTCGTCCTGGGCACCAAGCCCTATCAGGCCGTCCTCCGGGGGAGGTGGTCCGGCGGGTATCCTCTCCAGCGCGCGATCGGCGACAAGATCCGAGGCGCGATCCATTGGAGTCCGGCGATCGAGGGTGGAGCGTTGCTTTCGACGCGCGGAGGCGACTTCCAACTCACGGTGGGACAAGATTTCTCGATCGGTTACTTGGACCACGATACGGACACGGTGGGACTCTACCTGGTCGAGTCGTTCACCTTCCGTGTTCTGGAGCCGAAGGCTGCGGTTACATTCACCTTAGGAAAGTAGAGTTCTCCACGCCGGATGGAGGAGTGAGGCGTTGGTCCTTTTCTCCCCGATTCATAGGAGAACGAAAGAGGCCGCCGGAGAGTGTCTCCGGCGGCCTTGGCTTATGCAATCTCGCGAATCCTTCGAGGACTCACTACTTCACTACTGCCGTGCGGCCCACTCAACCTCATACTGACGGACGAACTGAGACGGCACGTTGAAGCGATAAATGTGGCCGAAGCTGGTCGTCCCGTTGGACGAGTCGTAGGCACAGGGACAGGAGTCGGCCGGTGTATTGGAGGCGGGATAGCCGTCCGGGAAGGCGCCGGTATTCATGGCTTCTTCCTTCTTGGGGCCGGGACTCGACATCAGATACATGTCCTTGGGCCACGGGGACCACTCGGTGGTGCCGGCGTTGCCCGCGCAATCGCCGAGGGTGGTGTTGCCCAACAACTTGGAACCGCCCGAGGTGAACTCGAACGTCTGGAGAGTACGAGGGCCCCCCTGGGTGGTTCCCGTGACGAAGAACGGGTCCTTGGGAATCGACGTGATGAAAGCGATGGGAGTGGTCAGCGGGATCATGCCGCTGATTCCGTCCGGCGACTGGGAGTAGTCGTCCCGATGCGGGAAGGTGTTGAGGTCCGTCAGGTAAGCTTCAAGCGCCGTCGCCAAGGACCGCTGATCCGACTTGACGCGCGACACCTTGGACCGAACTTGGGCTTCGAGGAAGTTCGGCACTGCGATGGCGGCAAGGATTGCGATGATTGCAACAACGATAAGCAGTTCGATTAGGGTGAAGCCCTTACCGAGTAAGGATTTCCTTAACATATTGTGCATTCTCCTCTCGACAATCTTGTTTCCGGCGACGTTCCATCGACGGCAACGGAAAAACGGCAAACGCTTTTACCCTCCTTTCTTGGCGATTTCCCGTCTCCTTGCGGAGCGGATGCGTTGCGCCGCGGATTCGCCGAACAGCCCGGGATTGCGGCTGCGGAAGTTCTCCCGCCTCGAAAAAGAGCAGCGAGAATCCGCCGTCCGACAACCCAGATCGAGCGGATTATTCCACACTCCTGCGCCTGAGGAAAGAAAAATCGTACATGGCAGAGGGAGAATCTGCAAGAATGGGGTTGCGCGCCTTCCCCCCGGACTGCTACATTGCCTGCCCCCCCACCTTTCCGGCAAAGGACCTCCTGCAATGCCCCTCGGAAGCCTGTTTCGGAGAGTCCGCTTCGGCCCCGCCGTCATCGTCGTTTCAGGCCTTCCCCGCTCGGGCACTTCGATGATGATGAAAATGCTCGTTGCCGGGGGGATCGAGGCCGTCACCGATGCCGTCCGCCAGGCGGACGAGGACAACCCGAAGGGGTACTTCGAATATGAACCGGTCAAAACCCTGGACAAGCCGGGCGCAGACAAGTCCTGGGTGCGGAACGCCCGCGGGAAGGCCGTCAAGGTCATCTCCTTCCTCCTGCGCGACCTGCCGAGAGACAACCGCTATCAAGTGATCTTCATGCAGCGCGACATGAGCGAGATACTCGCGTCTCAGCGGAAGATGGAGATTCGTCGCGAAGAGACCGGCTCTGTCCCGGATGGAGATATGGCGGCCCACTATGACCGGCATTTGCGCGAGGTTCGCTATCTGCTCGAAAACGACACGCGGTTCGACCTCCTCGAGGTCGAACACCGATCCGCAATCGAGGATGCGGTCGGTACCGCGCGGCGTGTGCGCGAGTTTCTGGGGTTGCCTTTGGACGAAGCCAAGATGGCCGCGGAGGTGGACCGCTCTCTCTACCGAAACCGGCCCGGGACGGTCCGGTAGTCATGGCGGAGTTCCGAAACGAGTTCTCCTGGTCGTTTACCCGGCACAAGACGTTCGAGGAGTGTCGGCGCCGTTACTACCATACCTACTACGGCTACTGGGGAGGATGGAGCCCCGACGCTCCCGATCGCGCGCGCCTGACCTATCGTCTCAAGAACATGACCCGGACGGCCCTGTGGAGCGGGGATGTCGTTCATCGCCTCATCGAGCGTATCTTGGGAGATCTGCGCAATCGCGAACTCAACACGCTGACGCGGTATCAGAAACAAGCCCGAGACATTCTCAATCGCGAATGGATGCAGTCGGTCGAGAAGAAGTGGCAATGGAAACCCAAGCACAACGTCAACCTCTTCGAGCACTACTACGGAACCGAAATCGCGCCCGAGGACCGGGCCGCGATTCGCGACCGCATCTACGCGTGTCTGGCCAACTTCATGAACTCCACGCTCTTTGGGCGGTTGGCGGACCTGCGTCCCGAGGCCTGGAAATCCGTCGAGAAGCTCGATCGTTTCAAGGTGGGCGAAGTCCCCGTGTTCGTCAAGATCGACTGTGCCGTCCTTGGCGACCCCGGTTTGCGTATTTACGACTGGAAGACAGGCAAGGAAGTCGACGAGACCACGACTCAGCTCGGGTGCTACGCCCTCTTCGCCTTTCAGGAATGGCGCGTCCCCATTGAGAAGCAGACCCTGATCTCCTTCTACCTGGGGCTCGACCGCGCCGTTGAACACGTGCCGACCCCCTCGGAGCTGATCGACACCAAGGATTTCATCCTCGGTTCGGTTGGGAGAATGGCCGAGGCGCTCGATTCCTCGATACAGAAGAACGAGGCCCGGGAGGAGAACTTCCCCATGACCGAGCGACGCGCGATTTGCCGTAGATGCTCTTTTCGCGAGATTTGCTTCGGCACGCGCGAATGGACCCCCGAGATCGAGAACTGGAAGCCTTAGGAGCCGGGGTTCAGGGGGCTAGCTTTGTCGCTGTTTGTATAAAGAAGTCTATTCATTGAGGGTTTCCCGCTTGACACGTTCAGAGACCGGGGAATAGACTCCTCGGATGCGGAAGGGCTAGATGTCCGTCCGAGTCCCCATCCGCTGGGTACATAGCGCACCAGACAGGCAATCGGGCCCTGCGAGCATGGCAGAGAAGGATTGCACCGCACCTCGAAGGGAGCAATCTTCGAAAGGGATGCGGCAATCCGCGGTCCGAGGTTCCCTCTTTCGAGGGAGAGAACCGTCTTTCTTTTCTCCGCGTGCCGTCGTTTCAAAGCCGGAGACGTGGGGCTGTCCGGATAGAACGCTTCCTCAATCCATGGAGCGATTTCCTTTTCGGACGGGACTTTCGAGAAGCGTTGTAGGGACGTACGGATTGAGTCGACCGACTGAACAATCTCTGGTCCTGGATCGAAGCGAAGTTCTCTCCTTCTGCGGCCGCAACGACCGCAAGATCCGGCGCTTGCAGACGGGACTCAAGGCCGAGATCCTGACGCGAGGCACCGAGATCGTCGCTCTGGGAGAGGCGCAGGACGTCGAGCGCGCCATGCAGGCGCTCAGGGAGTTGCTCGCGGTGCAGCGTCAGAGCGGTCAACCCCTCACGGACCAACAGCTGGACCAGGCGATTCAGGCTTTGCAGGACGACGAGGAGCCGGCAGGCGGCCTTTCGTCGGTTTTTCTGGACCGCATTGCCTTGCCGCGCGCCTCGCGCCATGTGGCGCCCCTGACCCGCGGTCAGAAGCGCTACATCGATGCTATTCGCCACGCGGACATCGTCATGTCCACGGGTCCGGCCGGTACGGGCAAGACCTACCTGGCCGTGGCGATGGCGGTGTGGCATCTTGCCCAAGGGGTCGTCCGCCGTATCGTCCTGGTGCGTCCCGCGGTGGAAGCGGGCGAGCGTCTGGGATTCTTGCCCGGGGACATTGCGGCGAAGTTCGACCCGTTCGTGCGGCCGCTGTACGACGCGCTCTACGACATGATGGACCCGGAGAAGGTCAAAGACTACTTGGAGACGGGCATTATCGAGATCGCCCCGTTGGCCTTCATGCGAGGACGGACTCTGAACGAGTCGTTCGTCATTCTCGACGAGGGCCAGAATACGACCGTTGAACAGATGAAGATGTTTCTCACTCGCCTGGGAGTCAACTCGCGCGCCGTCGTCACGGGCGACATCACGCAGATCGACCTGCCCGAGGGAAAGACTTCGGGCCTGGTGCATGCGCAAAAGGTGTTGCGCGAGATCACGGGAATCGAGTTCGTTCGGTTCAGCGAACGCGACGTAGTCCGGCACGCCCTGGTTCAGAAGATCGTGCGAGCCTATGAGCGTGCCGGCAAGAGGCCGTGAGCCGAGAGAAAGGGAGTTTCATGCCTCCGGGCAAGACGAATCGCCGTAGCGGACAAAACGGGCATCCCGACACGAAGACCGTGGTGGTCGCGAAACCCGCGACGGCCCGCAAGTCCGACGTTTCGGAAAGCCGAACGGTTCGTTTGGCTGATCGAGCCACGCGCTGGGTCGCGTTGGGCGCGGTCTTTCTGGTCGCCGTTCTTTTGGCGGTGCCGGCGCTCGTTCACCGCGCCCCCGAGCCGATCTCGGGCGGCAAGGCCGTCGGCAACATCCGCGCCGCCGTGACGTTTTCCGTTCCCGACGTCGCCGAGCGCGAGCGCTTGGAAGAGGAAATCCTGGCTCGGTCCAAGTTCTGCTATAGGTACGACAAGTCGGCGCAGGCGTTAGTGGCCCGGAGTGTGAAGGAATTTCTGGAGCGGGCCGACTACTTGTCGACGAACTACCCGGAGCGAGCGCCGTCGGATCTGGGGCTGGATCTGGCCAAGTGGTCGGCTGAGAAGTTGGGAGTGGACACCGGCGGGGCTCTGGCCTCCGGACTCCTTCTCGCCAAGGATCCGGCCAAACTCGAAGAGGCCGTCGGTTGGTCTCTCGAAGCGGTTTATGTCCAGCGCGGCGTCGTGGAGGATCTCGACGTTTTCGGCGAACGCGGCGGGCAGGGGCGGATCGATCTGGCGACGCCGCGCGGCGTTCGTATCGACGCGGACGACCTGACCGGGCTGGGCGACGTGGCGCAGTTCGTCGAGGACCGATTGGGTCGCGATTCCGCGATCCAGGGCTTGAGCGCCGAAGACGCGTCCCTCGTTGCGCAACTGGTCGCCCGTTTCGCCCGGCCCAATATCGTGTTCTTGCCTGAGAAGACGGAGAGACGACTCCAATCGGACCTCGCGGCCTTGAACCCCCTGATTGCGTATGAGAAGGGTTCGATACTCGTTCCTCAAGGCCGAACCATTGGGCCGGAAGAGGGGTATTTGATCGACCGAATGTATGAGGCCGAGCATGAGACGTTGCTTAAACGTCTGTTCGCGGTGGCCCTCGTGATCATTCTGCTGTGCGGACTGGTCTTCTATTACGTTCGCCAATTCCGGTCGGACCTCAGCTTCAATACGCGCAACATCCTCCTGGTTTCTCTCCCCGTCCTGTTTTCTCTGGCCCTGGGGCGTCTTTCGATCGAGACCGTTCGATCCCAGGCCGCGGCGCCCTACCTCTTCCCGGCCGGTCTGATCGGAATGCTGGGGGTGATCATTCTCGACGCGCGGACGGCCCTCGTTCTCGTGATCGTGGGCAGCCTGGCTTTCGCGATCCCGACGGGTTTGGATTTCAAGGTCTTCCTGACTTCTCTCTTGGGAGGATACGCCGCCGTCACCGCGCTGACGACGGTCAAGGAACGTCGAGCGGTTCTGGGAGCCGGTTTGATCGTCGGGGTCGTCAACGCCGTCGTGATTCTCCTGGTCAACTTCATCGACGATCCGCGCGCGTTGCGATTCGACCTCATGTTTGCGGGCGTGATCAACGGACTCGCCTGCGGGGTTTTGGCCGCGCCGAGCCTGGTCGTGTTCGAACACGCGTTTGGGGTGGTGACCGACATTCGCCTGCTCGAGTTGACGGGATTGGATCATCCTCTTCTGCAAGAGCTCGAGGAGAAGGCGCCGGGTTCGTATCAACATTCGCTCAGCGTGTGCAAGCTCAGCGAGGCGGCGGCCAAGGCCATCGACGCCAACTATCTGCTTGTGCGCGCGGGCGCTTACTACCACGACATCGGCAAGATCCTGAAGCCCACCTATTTCGGCGAAAACCAAATCACGCTCGAAGAGAAGAGCCTTCACGGCAAGATCTCTCCCTACATGAGCGCGATGGTGATCAAGAATCACGTCAAAGCTGGCATCGATTTGGCGCGCCAGCACCGATTGCCTCAACGCGTGATCGACTTCATCCCCGAGCACCAGGGCACGACCATCATCTCCTATTTCTATCACGAGGCGCTCAAGCGCTTCGAGAATTCCGAGAGCACCGATCCCGTGCGCGAGGACGATTTCCGTTATCCGGGTCCGAAGCCGCAATCGGTCGAGACCGCGATCGTGATGCTGGCCGATACGGTGGAGGCGACGGTGACGAGTCGATTCACGTCGCTCAGCGTCAACGAAGACGAGTTGCGCATGGTTGTGAAGAAGAACGTTTCCGACCGATTCAACGACGGCCAGTTCGACGAGTGCGAGTTGACCCTGCGCGACTTGCACCTGATTCGCGAGTCGTTCGTGAAGACCCTGCTCGGCCGGTTCCACCACCGGGTCAAGTATCCCTCGAAACCTTCGCTGAGCGGCCCCGCCGCGCCCAGCGTGGCGCGGGACCGTCTGGAACGCGCCGAAGCCTGAAAGGCACCGATATGATCGTCGTCATGGAACGCGGCGCGAGTCGCGAGAAGTTCGAGGCGGTCTGCCGCCGCATCGAGGAACTGGGCTACAAGACCCATCCGATCTTCGGGGTCGAACGCACCGTGATCGGTTGCGTCGGCCACGAGGACAAGACGCCGCTCGAATCTCTCGAGACGATGCCCGGCGTCGAGGCGGTGGTTCCGATTCTCAAGCCCTACAAGCTCGTGGGGAGGGAATTGAAAAAGGAAAAAACCGTCGTCGATGTGCGCGGGGTCGCGATCGGCGCGACGGACATCGTTGTCATGGCGGGCCCTTGCTCGATCGAGTCGGAAGAACAGATTCTCGAGGTGGCCCGCGCGGTCAAGGCGCAGGGAGCGCAATTCCTCCGGGGCGGCGCGTTCAAGCCTCGCACCTCGCCCTACAGCTTCCAAGGGTTGCGCGAGCGCGGGTTGTCGATGATGCGGGCCGCCGCCGACGAAACGGGTCTGCGCGTCGTCACGGAACTCGTAAGCGTGGCCGACGTCGATCTGATCTGCGAATACACCGACATGATCCAGATCGGAGCGCGAAACGCCCAGAACTTCGCGTTGCTCCAATGCGCGGGCCGGACCAACAAGCCGATTCTTCTCAAGCGGGGCATGGCCACGACGGTCGAGGAATACCTGATGGCGGCCGAGTACATTCTGTCGGAAGGCAACTACAACCTGGTTCTGTGCGAACGGGGAATCCGGACGTTCGAGAACGCCACGCGCTTCACTCTCGACCTGAGTCTGATCCCCGTCGTACGCGGTCTGAGCCATCTCCCCATCGTGGTCGATCCGAGTCACGGGACCGGTCACTGGCGCTACGTCGCGTCGATGGCGTTGGCCGCCGTCGCGGCGGGCGCCGACGGACTGATTATCGAGGTTCATCCCGATCCGGCCCACGCCTCGTCCGACGGGCCTCAATCGCTCAAGCCGACCAAGTTTGCGGAGTTGATGCAGAGTCTGCGCCGGTTGGCTCCGGCCGTCGACCGCAACGTGCCCTAGGGTTTCGGGCTTGAGAATTCCCGGTTTCCGGGAGCACGGCTCGGGAAGCAGACGAGGGGCAGGTCCGAAAGACCTGCCCCTCAAGTGTATTGCGTGACGGGAAGTGTCGGGATCGGATCAGCGGACCCGGCCGGTGCGCGGAATGCTCGGCATGGGTTTGTTGCTGGTCAGCGCGGCGAGGTAGGTCTGAACGGTCGAGACGCTCTCGTTGATTTCCTGGCGGGTGACGTTGTCCAGTCCGGTCGATTCGTTCAACGCCCTGTTGTACCAGTCCAGAGCGAGTTGGAAGTGCTTGATGGCCTGTTGTTTGTCGCTCACGACATAGACGTTGGGATTCGACCGCTCGGTGTCCTTCATGTTCTCGACGTAGTAGAGGCCCTTCTGCAGGTTCGCGTCGCCGTTCTTTTTGTATTCGAGCGCCATCTTGCTTTTCTCCAGGCGTTCGCGTTCGAGTTCGACCTGGGAGTTGTTGATGATCTTGGTGCATTCTAGGTCGATATCCTGGAAGAAGCCGTATTCTTTCTTGCATCGCGACGCCAGCATCGTGGCGTCCTGGTAACGCATGGATTTGAATGCGTTCTGCGCCTGGGCAAGCAACTCGTCGGCCCACGACTTCAAGGCCGCGTTCACCTGGGCGTTGTCGGGGAACTGCGTCTTGAGACGGTTGATCTCGTTGAACGCCAGGGTGTTCAGCCCCTGCGAACGGGCGAGCAAGGCCAGTCTCACGCGCTCCGGCACGTTATCCGCGCCGGCCTCGAGTGCGTCGCGATAGAATTCGAGTTCGTGAAGGGTGTCGTCGCCGGCGATGGGCGAGTAGATCTTGAGCCTTTTGTAGAGTTCCACGGCCTTGTCGAAGTCCTTGTCGCTCGCCGCGTTCCGGTAGAGGACGGTGAGGCAGTCGGCCATTCGGGCCTCGATCATGGTGCCTTTGAACTCGCCGGTGTCGTGGAGAATCGAGTACTGCTCGAGGGCCAGGTCGTATTGCTTTTGCTCGAAGTACTTGTCGGCCAGTTCGCGCCGGGCCTCTTTGTCGTCGGGGCGTATCGTCAGCTGCATCTTGAGGGCCTCGACGACCTGGCCCGTTTTTTCCGACATGCCGCCCCAAATCTGGACCAGTTTTCTATAGGAATCCTCGTCGGTCGGATCGAGCTTCAGAAGTTGTTGGAAGTGATCCGCCGCCGAAGTCGGCTCGAGCCGGTCGAGCCAGTCGTTCGCCCATTCCCGGTGAAGGGTCTTGGTCAGGTCCAAGATCCGTTTCTTCTGCTCGAGCGAAGGGCCGAGGACCAGAATTCGGGTCGTTAGCGCGTCTTCGGCCCGGGCGTAGCGGCGTTCCTCGATGTCCTTGGCGGTCTGGTCGAGCAGCGCGTCGATGGCCTGCAACTGTCCCAGGCGGTTCTTGTCGTCCACGCGATGGATCGCCGTTTCGGTCTGATCGATTCTCTCTTGCACCTTCGCGTCCGTGGGGTCGTAGGTCAAAGACGCACGATACGCCTCGAGCGCCGCTTCGTATCGCCCGCGCGAGAGGTTCTGGTCTCCCAGTTTCATCCAATCCACCGCGTCGGGTTCGTCTTCGATCGAACGGATTCGGTCCCGCGAGAACTTGACCTCGCCGCGGCTGTCGCGGAAGAGCACCGACTCGGAGTCGCTCTGGGACTGGACGATGATCCCCTCGAACCGTTCACCGGTCGTGAGAATGACGATGTCGGCCCGTGCAGCCGGAGCGAGGACGGTCAGCGTCAGCATTGCGAGGACTTCGCAGAACACGTTTCTCGATACACTCCTCATTTCCCGTTCCTCCCATCCTCTGGGTATTGGACGAACAATCTTCCGCGATCTTCTTCGGGGCGGGTGCATCGTGCGGCTTGCATCTCATCCGTCCCCATACTACACGATCCGCCCCCGTCTTTGTCAACGATCTCGGTGGCGTGGGTTGGATTCTTCAGAGTCCCAATGAATACAGCGATTCGTAGACGGCCAAGGTCCGCTCCGCCGTCGAGCGCCAACTGAACGTCCGTGCCCGCTCGCGGCCCGCTTCGATTCTGGCGCGAGTTTCCTCCTCCGGGGCGTTCAGGACTTGCTCGATGCCTTGAGCGATGGCCTCGGGATCGAGGGGGTTCACCAGCGTCGCCACGTTTCCCGTCACCTCCGGGATGGACGACGAATCCGACGCGACGACGGGGACGCCGGCGGCCATCGCCTCGAGAACCGGAAGGCCGAAGCCTTCGTAGAGCGAGACGCAAACGAACCCCGAGGCCAGGCGGTAGAGGATGGGGAGCTCGCCGTCGCTCACGAAACCGACGAAACGAACGCGGTCGCGCAGCCCGAGTCGCGAGACTTGGCGCTCGAGGCCCGACACGCCCCAACCTTTTCGTCCGACGATCACGAGCGGAGGCGCGGACCGACGAGCGCTCAGGAGGGAGTACGCTTTCAAGAGGCGAGAGAGGTTCTTTCGAGGCTCCAACGTGCCGACCGTGATCCAGTACCGGTCCGGAAGGTGGAGGCGGGTTCGCGCCCAGTACGCCTGTTGCGTCTCGGGCTCGGCGAAGAACCGCAGTCCTACCCCCAGCGGAACCACCGAGATCCGCGCCGGCTCCGCGCCCATGCGTTCCGCCAAGTCGCGCGCGGTGCACCGCGAGTCGGCCAGGATCCGCGAGGCCGCCTGAATCGAGCGGGGGATCGCCGTCCGGTAGTAGTAGCGTCGCGAGATCGGGACGGTGCGGGGAAAGAGTTTGAAGACCAGGTCGTGGATCGTCACCACGGAAGGGACTCGGCAGCGCGCGGGGACGACGAAGGCGGGACCGTGGAACAAGTCGACGTGATGCGAATCGATCCAGGCCAAGAGTTCGAGACGCTCGAACAGGTGGCGTCTCGGGAGGTCGTCGGGCGCCACGGCGTCGACTTCGAAGTTCGGATGCTCCTTCAGGCGCGAGACCAACGGCGAGCTGCGGCGCGCGCAGACCACGTAGGTGTTGGTTCGGTCGACTTCCGCCAGTGCGGCGAGCAACTCGGTGGCGTAGCGTCCCGTTCCGCTTTGGTTCTCGGCGCAGATGGCATTGATCGCGACTTTCATGGGACGGCCTCTTCGGTGGTGGAGGTGGGCGCGCGTGTTGCGCCGGGAAGCAACAACCCGGCATGGTTCACGATCCATGCCGGTACGGCGCAGAATTGATTGGCGACGAGACGGCCGAACGAGACCGGCTCTTCGCGGTCGATCAGGCCGCCGACGTACTGGACGCCTAGGCCGGCGCTCCAGAGCAGACACAGAACGATCAGCGCCGCGATGAGGCGATGGAACGGGGCGAAACGGATGTCGCGGACGAGACAAGCGAGTCCCAGGGCGAACGCCGGGGTGCAATGGATGAAGAAGCGCTGGCCGAAACTCGCGCCGCCCCACCAGACCGCCCACCCGCCAATGATCCACAACTGGATCGCCAATCCCGCCGCCAATGCGGAATCGAGGAGTCGGCGGCGCGTGACCAGTCGCACGAAACCCACCGTTGCGATGAGCAACACGGGCGACCAGACGAACAGCCCGCGGTGTCCCGACAACAACACCGCCATTAGATTCGGACTCTTCCAGATCGCCAGATTGGTTGCGAGATCGTAGTCGCGCGGCCCGGCGAACCACGAGCCGTACATCGAGTGCCACGCCGCCATTTGCGGAAGGAAACCAACGCACAGCCCTATCCCGATCAAGGCCAAAGCGCCCATCGCGGACCGGCCCGCTCCGGGGCGGCGCACAGGGGAGTAGAGCGAGGCCCAGCGCGACCGCGCCCAGAAGGCCGCGGGCAACAGGAGATAGATCGCATTGTCGTATCGGGTGGCCGCCGCGAGTCCTACGGTCAGGCCGATCAGGAAGAAGTGGCGGCGAGACGGATGCTGTCGCCAGTGCTCGTATTCCCATACGAGGAGAGAGCACCAGAAGAACGACCCGGCGTGCGACATGGAGGGGTGGAGATACATATAAAAGACAAGGGGCGAACCGAGCCAAACCGCCACGACGCCCGTCAGGGCCGATCGCGAATCGAAGCGCCAGGACAGGACGCGCGTGAGAAGGAACAGCCCCGCGATGGCGTAGAGGGTCGATCCGAGGCAAACGGCCCAGGCGTACGGTGCCGAATACCCGTCCGCCTCCCACGGGCCGATCTTCGCCGCCATGTGGGCCAACAGAAAGAACGGAGACCACAAGATGCCCATGCCGATTCCCAAGGGGTTGCCCGGGCGCCCCGTCACGGGATCGGAGGAGGGCGGAAACTGAATTTCGCCCTCGGCTCGATAGTGTTTGAACTCGTCGGTGAAATCGAGGTCGCCGTCGATCCACGGCGAACGGCAATAGGCGTAGTTGCGCACGCCGTCGTTTCCGTGAATCCATGGGGTCCAGAGAAAAGGCAGAAGAAGAAACGCCAACGCCACCACGATCCACGCCGTCGCCCGCGACGGGCGTTCCTTCTCCTCGTCGTCGAGGGAGGCCCGGAGACGCGCGATTCGGCTCTTCAGATCCGAGAGACCCATCTTCGCTCCTCATGCGTGACGTTGGCGCTTCGTTCCGCGACCCGCCAGTGCGCGGGTTTCGTTCATTCGACGACGACTGCGCCGACGCAACAACCCAGCTCGCGCGGGTCCCGATTCCCCGGTATGGCAAGCGCCGGAATCAGGAGGCTCCGATTATCGAGAACGAATTGCCCTTCGCGCGGCGCGGTCGTCGGCGGCAGGTCGAACGTGCGCAATGCCCAACTCTCCGTTTCGAGCCGGATTTCGCCCAGCGAGCGGCCGTCGAGCAGGAGCCTGCCTTCGTAGGCTTTGCCGAGCAACGCGACGTGGGCGAACAACAGGAGTTTGAGACGACTCGCCCCGGGAGCCAGAGGAAGGCGAAACGCGGCCGTCCGTTTCGTTGGACGGAACGGGAGCCCGACGAGGCCGTGCACCTCGCGCTCGTGCCACCCGTCGCCCAGAAACGGGTCCTCGGAAATCCCGATTACGAAACCCGACACGACGCCGGACGGTCTCGAAGGGGCTGGCGGTTCGGGACTCTGAGGCATGAGGGGAAGATCCGTTCTCTTCTTCCGCACGGTTCGCGCCGTCGGTCTCTTTCGCTATTGCCCGCGCAGGCGCCGCCACAAGCGGATGAAACGACTCGATTCGAAAGCGGACAATCGAGACCGTAGGTCGCGAATCTCGTTGGCCAGTGCCGCCTGGCGGGCTTCCTGTCGGTCCAACAGAGTCTCAAGGCGTGTCACATAGTCCCGTTCCACGCGTTTCTCCGGCTCGCCCCCTCTTCCCTCTCGCACGACGGTGACCAAGTGCCGGAACGCTTCCGCCGCGCCCCGGATTTTCTCCGCCGCATCGGGAGGGTCCGATGGCGGCGTCTCCTTGGGGCCATAGAGGGAGAGCGATGGTCCGAGTTGTGAGGACTTGAGGAGCGCGTCGATCTTCCCTCCGTCGCGATGAGCCAGAATGAGATGACGGTACACGGGAAGAGCGTGGTCCGAGCCGCGCGAGAGCGCCACGTAGAGATCGTTGATGCCGTCGTAAGCGGCGAAGCCGTCGGGTGTGGCGTGAAGGACCGTCTTGATCTGTTGGAGCGTAAACCACGAAAACAAAGAACCGTTCGGCGCATCGACCGACGCCAAGCCCCGATCCGCAAGAAACCCCCGCGTCTCCGCAAGATCGGGCAAACCGCATCGGCGATGCTCCTCGATCCAGGCGTTCCCCTGTCCGGTCGCGAAGCGCGCGAAATCGGCGACGGATTCCTCCGCCGCATCGACGGCGGGGGAGCGAAACGGTCCGCCGAGCAGGAGCCAACCTCGAGTCGATTCGACCATTTCGTCGAGGAATCCCTGCCGGACCTCGGCGGGGACGTGTTCCAGAACATCGCTCGCCACGACGGCGTCGAACGTCCCCGGTCGGAACGGCAGAGCGTCGCCGCTGGCCCGCACATAGCCGTCCACCCGCCCGCTTTCTCGGTCAACCGTGACCACGTCGTGCGTCGCGGCGAGAGCGTGGGCGAGGAGAGCGGGATAGCCTCCCACGTCGAGCACGCGGGGACGTTCCGCCGCCGCGGAATCGGCAGGAAGAAGCGCTTGCACGAAGTGCGTGAGGATCTCGAGCCGCTGGTGGGTGTCGAAGGCCAGAGATTCGCCCATTTCCAGGGTCTCTTTCGCGCTGCACAGGGTGGTGGGGCCCCCGGCATTCTCGAGGGGATCAGTAGGGAAGCCGGTATTCGATCCGCATTCCGTGGATGGGAAGACCGGTGTTTTCCAGGGCCGACTTCGCGCCGGCCTCGAAAAGCTCGCTCAAGGGACGTCGCGGTTTGTACTCGTAGAGCTCCGGCTCCTCGAGCCCCGCGAGTTCCGCCACGCGGTCCAGGGCTTCCTGTTGCGTTCCTTCGTAGTCGACCAGGCCGTAGCGAACCGCCTGACGTCCGGTCAAGATGCGTCCGTCGGCGATGGCGCGGAGAAACGCCTCGGCGCTCCGTGGGACGCTCCCGCCGGTGAGGGAGGTCAGCTCGTCGTTATCGAGGGCGGCGAGGGCCTTCTCGATCTGAGGCGTGCGGTTTTCGAGAATCGCTTCGAGGAACTGGTTATAGACATCGTCGATCAGCCCTTGCATCAGCTCGCGCTCCTCGTCGGTGAGAGGGCGGGTGGTCGAGGCGATGTCCTTGAATTTGCCGCTCTTGACGACTTGATACTCGAAACCGATCTTGTCGGCGATCTTCTTGAAGTTCGGAATGCCGATGATGACGCCGATGCTGCCGGTCAGGGTGCCGGGGTTGGTGAACACTTCGTCGGCGGCACAGGCGACGTAATAGCCGCCCGAGGCCGCCATGCTCCCCATCGAGACCACCACGCTCTTGCCGTCGTCGCGCAGGCGGAGGATCGCCTCGTAGATCTCCTGCGACGCGCCGACTCCGCCTCCGGGCGAGTCGATGCGGACCAGAACGGCTTGAATGCCTTTCTTGCGGGCGTAGTAGTCGATCACATCCAGGGTCCGGCGGTCGTCCAGGATCACGTTCTCGATTCGCACTAACCCGACCGTGTTTTCGGATCGGGACATGCGAGGCTGCGCGCCTCCGACGAATTCCTCGACTTGGGCCAGAAAGAAGAAACCGAGGGCCACGATCGCAATGCCGAAGACGATTAGGACACCTAGGCAGGTGAGAAGCGGACGCCGGGAGCGGGGGGGAGCGGAGGGCGTTTTCTCCACGGGGGCGCCGCCGAAGGGCGGGCGGGCATCGCCGAACGGCGCGGAGGGAGGAGGCGGAGGGGGCGGCGCGGCCCCCTGTCCCGAGTTTGACGTCCCCGCGCAAGGGTCTGGTTGGCGATCCGCATCCGATTGCATGGGGCGAGCCCCTTTCTGTAGTCGAGACTCTACGGCGAGAGTCCATCTTGGCGATTATGCCCCAACGTCTCTCGCCATTCAACTCCTCTTGTCCGAGTTTGGCGTTGAAATTGTTCGAGGGCGGAAAGAGAATGAAATGAGCCGTCGGAGCGGCGTCCTCGCCCGGACACCGGCCTCCGATTGCCGAGTGTGTTCGACGGCTTAACGGCTCCGAGTTCTTTCTCTCCGCCGTCGGAGAGGGAAATGCGAGTGTCCACGCGTATGCGAATGTTCGATCGCGTGTTCTTGATCTTGGTTGTCCTGGCGGCTTTCGCCGCGGGGCGTTTCTGGCCGCGCGAGGCGTCCGAGGCGCCGTCGCTCGACCGGTCCGCCGTCGCGGCGGCGGTCGAATCCGCTCTTCCTCCCCCCCTCGACGATCTCGACGACAGACGGTGCTCCGATCTCGTGTGCGCGGCCAACGCCGTCGTGCCCGCCATCGTCAGCATCAGCGTCGAGCGGACGGCCTACGTGCGGGTCGGCAGCCCGTTCGCGGGCGATTTCTTCGGGATGTTCGATCCGTTTACGGTCGTCGAGAAGCAAGAGCAGAAGATGCCCTACTTGGGTTCGGGCATCGTGGTCGATTCCAAAGGGGTCGTCGTCACGAACTGCCACGTCGTCGAAGGGGCGAACCGCCTGTTCGTGACGCTGTCGGACGGGAAGGAATACGAGGCGGATCTGCTCGGCGCCGACAAGATCAGCGATATCGCCGTTCTCAAAGCGCGGACCTCGGATTCGATCCCCTCGGTGAATTTGGGGGACTCCGACGACGTGCGGCTCGGCGAATGGGTCCTGGCGATCGGCAATCCCTACGGAGCCTTGCTCGAAGATCCGAGTCCGACCGTCACGGCGGGCGTGGTGAGCGCTCGCAACCGGTTCTTCTACTCGACCGGCGACAAGCCCCGTCTCTACGAGGGGATGATCCAGACCGACGCGTCGATCAATCCGGGCAACAGCGGCGGCGCGCTGGTCAACGTCAACGGCGAAGTGATCGGCGTGAACACCTTCATCGTCAGCGGGTCGGGAGGGTCGATCGGCTTGGGGTTCGCCATTCCGATCAACCGCGTCAAGCGTATCCTGGACGAGATCGAACGCTACGGTCGCGTGCGCGACGTGCGGCGGGATCTCGAACTGCGCGCCATCACGCCCTATGTTCAGCGGGTTCTGTCCCTGGCGTCCAGGGAAGGGGTGCTCGTCTTCCGAGTGGAAGGAAACAGCGCGGCTCAGGCCGCCGGCATCGAACCGGGCGACGTGATCCGTTCCGTGAACGGTCGGCCGGCGAACGGCCCGCGCGAGTTCTGGGTGCTTCTGCTGGGGCATTCGGTGGGAGACAAGATCGAGATCGTCTTCCAGCGGCGGGACAAGGCGTACAAGACCCACTACGTCATCCAGGCGCAGGCCGAAGCCCCAGGACGTTGAGCCGAGCGCCCCGGTCAAGCGCCATGGCGCTTTGACCCCGTGCCCTTGACGGGTTGACGATCATGGAGTGAACGACGAACCTGCCAGATGCCGCTTTCTTTTTGGAGTGCGGCGACATGTCGCCGCTTTGAAAGCGCGGATCACCCGCCTCTTCGCGGACCATGTCCGCGCACTCCAAGACGAACGGACAACCCGTCAGACGGAGGCGGTCAAAGCACCAGCGAAACGTGTCCCGCCTCTTGCGCGCTCTTCGAGCGCGCGCTCCGGGCTCCGGCACGCTTCGCCGTGACGAGTGCCCCGGGCCATGGAACATATCGCGCTTTCAGCGCTTAAGAGGTTCTTGAAATGGGGTGTAGATCCACGCTCGACCCGCGATCGAATCGCTTGGACGCCCGGACGGACGCGGTCTGCATCGCCGCGCTCGTCGCACTTGCGGTCCTGGCGTTTGTCCACGTTCTGGCCCGCGCGGGCGGCGAGGTCCTCGGTTCGCCCGTCAGCGATATTCTCATGTTCTTCCACCCGATGCGCGACTACGCGAACGCCGAGCTGCGCGTCGGGCGTCTTCCGCTTTGGAACCCTCATCTTTTCTGCGGCCTGCCGATGCACGCCGAGGGCCAGGTGGGATTGTTCTATCCCACGTTTCTCGCCACCTTCTTCCTGCCGGCGTCGCTCGCGCTCGATTTGTCCGCGCTCGTGCATTTCGCCGCAACGGGAGTGTTTCTCTATCTTTATCTGCGCGCCATCGGTTTGTCTCCGTTCGCCTCGTTCTTCGGCGGCTTCGCCTATCAGTTTTCCGCCGCGACGACGATGCGGCTTTTCGGCGGACTCGTCTCGATGATCCCGGCGCTGGCGTTGGTTCCCGCCTTGCTTTTCGTGTGGGAGAAATGGCGCGCGACCGGCCGCCGGGAGTGGCTTGTGTGGGGTGCGCTGGGCTACGGATGCCTGATTCTGGCCGGTCATCCTCAGATCTTCTTCTACTCTTCGCTCTGCCTGGCGTGGCACGTCGCGTTTGGAGTGGGCGACGCGTGGCGTCGCGGAGGCGCGCGACGGGCGCTCCAGGGCGCGATCGGTTTCGGGGCGATCGTCGCGCTTGGGGTCGGGGTAGGGGCCGCGCAGCTTTTTCCCACTCTCGATTTCGTCTCTCGTTCTTCCAGAGGGGGGAACTCGTACGAGTTTTGCACTTCTGTTTGTTTGTTGCCCGAGAACTTTTTGACCCTCGTTGCACCCGGCCTGTTCGGCGACATGTTGCGCACGGCATATTGGGGACGCGACCTGTTGTGGGAGATGAACTTCTATGTCGGCATTCTGCCCCTCGCCCTCGCCCTGGCGACGATTGTCCGACCCGGTTCGGTCCCTCTGTTGGGGCACGCCCTGCTCGTGCCGGTCCTCATACTCATAGCGCTCGGACGATACAGTCCCGTGTTCGATCTCATGTATCGCTGGGTCCCTCTGTTCGATTCGTTCCGCGGTCTCGCCAAACTCTTCATCTTCGTTCAGATCTCTCTGTGCGTGCTTGCCGCCGCCGGCCTCGAACAGCTGGTGCGGCGCAGTTGCGACGACCCGCGCGCGCGCGGGATACGTCTGCGTGCGCTGTGCGCGCTTGTCGGCGTGCTCGTTGTCGGGGCCGCGATGCTGAGTGTGTTCGGGCCGGCGCCCGATGAGGTCGGTTCGGCCTGGCGCGGGTTGCAGGACTGGCGGTTCGAGCACCGACTGAGCTACGACAGTTTCGACCGGGCGGCGATGGGGAGCCCGACGGAAACGTGGGACGTCGCCTCGTTCTGGATCTGGCGGATGATGCTTGTGGCGGCGGGCGGCCTCGTCGTTCTGGCCGGATGGCGCCGAATCGAGCGCCGCGGGCGTTGGATGCGAGCGGCCCTCCTCGCGGTCCTGATTCCGGACCTGTTTCTCTTTTGCCGTTCCTACCTGGTGACGTCTCCCAAGACGCAGGCCGATCTGCCTTCTCCCTTCGCCGAGGTTTTGCGCGAGGAAAAAGAACCCTTCCGTCTCTACGTCCCGGCGTTGCCCGGCAACCCTACGCTGCCCGCGCGGATAGAGAACGTTCGCGGACACACCGGTCTTTTCCTGGGGCGTGTGCTCGACTACTTCGTGAATTCCGGACGTTATCACGGGCTGGTCACGCCTCTGACGGGCGGCTTGCCTTCCGTGATGACGGGTCAGATGGTCTATCCAAACGTGCGCTACGTTGTTTTTTCGCCCGACCTCGCCGGCGACGCGCGGGAGCTCGAACCGGTGACTCGCGTGGGCGATCTGGAACTGTATAAGATTCGTACGGACAGCCCCCGCGCCTACTTCGCGGTCGCATCGGGCATCGTCCCGGTTCGATCGCGCGCGGAAGGGATCGAAGCCTTCAACTCGCCCCCGGCAGTCGAGTTCCCCGTACACCAAGCCACCCTGGTCGAGACGTCGGCCGAAGACGCGATCACGTCGATCGGTTCTCCGGGGCCGCGCGACTCGATCCGCTTCGTGCGACGCGATCCCTCTCGGATCGTCCTGGCCGTCTCGGCCTCCGGTCCTCGGCTGCTGGTTGTCACCGACGCTTACGACAAGGACTGGGAGTGCAGACTCGACGGGCGTGAGGATATCGACATCTTTCCCGTCAATCTCGCCTTCCGGGGCGTCGTGATTCCGTCGGGAACCCATCGCGTGGAATTCGTTTACCGACCGACGGCGTTCTACGTCGGATCGGTTGTGAGCGTTCTGTCTCTGGCGGCGCTGCTATCGGTATTGCGCCTCGGGGTGCGGAAATCCGAGGGCGTTGTCGAACCGGAAGGTTGAGATCGCGGGGGG
>JAFGFN010000053.1 GCA_016931035.1 Candidatus Sumerlaeota bacterium | reverse complement strand
TATCGCTAAGTCAAGATACCACAAGACTCCCCGTGTGTATACTAAATAGTTATCATAATCTTAACCCACATGATGAAGGATCAAGGCGAGGACTCAGGGCCAGAACGGAATGGGCCCCCATGATTCCCGAGGCGTACCGAAGCGTCCCCTGCCGGTGCGTCAGGTTCCAGCCCTGGTGACAGAGAACGAAGGCCAGCACGATGGCCGCCGCGACATAGGGACCGGAACGGCGAAGAGACATGCGCCCCTCGGGGGTGGCGACGAGAAGAAACACGGTGGCGAAGACAGCGAGAAGGGTCAATTCGTAGTAAAGATACGCAATCGCCAACAACGCCCCCAATATCCACCAACACCCTTTCCACGGGGAATAAACGCCGCGGAACGACACGTACAGAATCCACGGCGTTAGAAAGAACGCGCCGCACTCGAGGATCTTGGCGGACTCGACGATCCAGAAGCGGTCGATTGCGCCGAGCGCGAGAGCGATCGTCGCGGCGCGGCATCCGAAAAGCGACCGAACCAGACAGAACAGGCCGAACAACCCGGCTGTATGGAGGAGGACGAAGAAGAATCGAACGGCGAAAAGGGAGTCGCCCCCGAGCCCGGTCGCCGCGGCCAGGAGCCAGACGAACAACCCGGGATGGCGCGCCCCGGGTCCGGTGAGTGGGAAGTAGAATCCCTCGCCCGGGAGGATCGAGACCTTGCGAGCCTCCTTGAGGAGGCGATCTTCGTCGTAGTCGAGGGGAAGATCGCACGCGTAGGCAAGGCGCAGTCCGGCCCCGATCAGCAGTAGAAGGACCACCGCCACGGTCCGGCCCTTCGTGCATCGCATCGGGGCGTCGGGCGGCCTCGTCTGTCTCGAAGACGACGCCGCGCCGTGGGACGGCTCGACTCTTGTCCTGCGTAGACCTGTCTGCTTCGTTCGTCCCATCTCTCGATCCGATGGCACGGGAGGGGCCGACCATCGTTCCGGTCGGCTCCATCTTCTTCGGGTCCCGGAGATTGAGCGCGGCGCCCTCCCGCACGTGCGCGGAACCAGGGCGTCTATGGCGTCGCGCCGATTTCTAGTCCATAGCACGAAACGCGCAGAGTGGCAATGGCGGCGGGGCCGTCCGGCGGCTACTGGAAGCGGAATCTCGTGGGGTCGGTCTTGCGGAAATAGAGTAGCCCCGGCGGGAGGGGAAGCCGGGGCGTGCTCCTAACAGCCTGTTGACGGGTGGAATCCACCCTGGTCGGCATTCTTATCGGCCCAAGGCGGGGGCGACTTGAGAAGAAAAGGCGAAGTAGGCGTCCCTTGTCCTATTCAAACAGCGTCTTCTTGCGCCTCAGGTACGGCGGAGTGTCCAGATCCGTGCCATTCTTGCGCTCTTCCGGCTTCTGCTCGGCCGGCGTCGCCGGGGACGCGGGCGCTTCGGGAGCGTTGGGAGGCAGGGTGGGAAGGCTCCATCGGTCGAGTTCCGCCTGGCCCGCGGAGCGAGGCGCGTTGGCGGAAGCGGGAGGCGGGACGCTGGGCTTCGACTGCGGCTGAGGCTGCGGCGGCGCCTGCGGGGGAGTCGGCGAGGCCGCCGAAGGACTAGGCGCGGTCGGCGCCGGGCTCTCCGCCTCGGGCTTCGGCTCGGAGGACGACATCATGGACTTGAGCTTGGTCTCGAGGTCGAGGCTGGTCTTAGGCGAGGCCAAGTGTTCTTCGCGTGGGTGGCGTTGAGGGAAGCGCTTGCTTTCCTCGGGGAAACCGGTGGCGATGATGGTGACGCGCATCTCGTCCTTGAGGTCGCGGTTGATCACCAGGCCGAAGACGATATTGGCCTCGGGATCGGCGACCTCGTAGACGCTCTGGGTAGCCGCGCTCACTTCCTGGAGCGAGATGTCGGGACTGCCCGTGATCGAGATCAGGACGCCGCGCGCGCCCTCGATGACGATCTTCTCCTGGAGGGGACTGGCGCAGGCTTTCTTGACCGCTTCGGTCGCCCGGTTCTCGCCCTTGCCCACTCCCACGCCCATGACGGCGCCGCCCGTCTCGCCCATGATGGTTCGAACGTCCATGAAATCGACGTTGATCTGGCCCGGCACCTGGACGAGGTCGTTGATGGCGCTCACGCCTTGGGCCAAGACGCGGTTGACCATGGCGAACGCCTCGCCGATCGGGGTCTTGGGCCCGACGACTTCGACCAGCTTGTCGTTGAGAATGACGATCTTGGTGTCCACGAACTCGCTCAGCTTGGCCAGACCCATCTCGGCCCGTTTCTGGCGCTGGGGTCCTTCGAACGCAAAGGGTTTGGTCACGATGGCGACGGTCAGGATGCCGAGCGACTTGGCCAACTCGGCCACCACGGGCGCCACGCCCGTTCCGGTGCCGCCTCCCAGGCCGGCGGCGATAAACACCATTTCGCACTCGCGCAAGGCCTCTTGGATTCGGTCCTTGCTGGCGAGGGCGGCCTTCTCGCCTAGGGCGGGATCGCCGCCGCAGCCCATGCCGTGGGTCACGTCGTCGCCGATATGGAGTTTGGTGGGACAGGCCGAGAGCGCCAGCGCCTGCATGTCGGTGTTGATGTTGCAGAAGTCCACGCCGTCGAGCCCCAGCTCGATCATGCTGTCCACGGCGTTGGACCCGCCGCCTCCCACGCCGATGACTTTGATGCGAGTCCGAATCTGAGCGTCTTCCACGAATTCGATCTTTCCCATGGCAATGTTCTCCCAATCTCCTATTCAGCACTACTCTCTGGCGGTCCCCCGAAGGGGAACGACGAGGAGATTCTCATCCATTCTATTGACGCGGCTTCTTCGGCCGCCGTGAAACAGCAACCCACGTAACGATACACCCTATGAAGACAAGGAGACCGATACAGGAACCGTAGTTTCTCACAAATCGAAAGACAGGCTCGTTGGCCGTTACCGAAAGAACAAGACTAGCAAGGGCGAGAAGAAGAAGGCCAGTTCCTATGAGCCAACGGTTCTTTATCGAGTCCGCTTCTTCACTGACTACGGAGCGAATCGTTTCCGGAAGGCTCTTCACGGAGTTCTCCTGAGATCTAGTTACTTTATCCACTTCGCCGGTGAGGCGGTCCAGAGAGTCTCGGATTTCGGCATACTCAGCCGTGACGTTCTTGAACTGGCCGTCTATAGTCTTCAGGCGTTGCCCGAGTGCATGCCAAGGGTATCCAGCCCTCAGCAGGTTCTCAAGAAGCTCCTCAGGGCCACCTTTTGTGGCCGAGTCCTCCCACTCGTCGTCACGCATTCCCACAGGGGCGCCCTTGCGCTGGGATCGAACATATCCCGTTTCGCCTTGGTAGTCTCCATCGTAAAGGCGCTCAGGAGTCTCGCCCTCCGCGAGTTTGAAAATGGTCAAACGAAAGATGCGCTCCCTGTGAGTGAACCGCCGTTCCTCGTTCGATGTATTGGTGAGTGTCCAATTGAGAGTTCCGTTGTATCCTGCATCGATTTGAGTCGTAGGGGCCACGATCCCTTCCCGAGAAAGGTCAGTCGTGGGGCTGAGTAGTCCGTGGAGGTCGTGATCCGGGAATATCTTGTGAACGGTTTCCCGGCGAAAGTCGATTGTCTCATGCGCTGTAACGGCAACACAGTGACCTGGCGCGATCTTGATCCCCTTCTTGCCTTTCCCGAGCGTAAACGTCTTCGCGGAGTTCAAGAATTCCCCCGACTCGCCAAGCCTAAGTACGTAAGAATTCGGACGAAGACAAGAGGGATCGGCGTCAGCGATAACAGACCCGAATAGACTCTCCAGATCTCGATCGTTCAAGACTGTTGCCATCATCCACCTCGGTGGAGCGATTCTCCGGATTCTTTTCGGATAGGTCAAGCACGATCTACTGAACGAACATCTCGACCAGGTAATCGATCCATCGCCGCATGCCGCGGCGTTGGGCGTTGACTTGTTTGTCGAGCTCCATGCCGTACAGGATCAACCCGACGCCGGTGGCGTAGATCGGACTGCTGACGACGGGAGCGAATCCCTTGAGTCCGTGGGGCGCGCCGCAGCGGCACTTCATTTCGAGAATCCGCTCGGCCACGTCGGTGATGCCTTGCAGCAGCGTCGAGCCGCCGGTCAGAATCGCCCCGGCGTAGAGCCGGTCCTTGTATTCCGTGGAGTCGATGAATCGGCGAACGATCTGGAACAGGTCTTCGAGGCGCGCCTCGACGATCTCGGCGAGCATCGTCTCTTCGAAGGTTTGCATTCGTTTGTAGTCGCCCATCACGGGAAGCGAGAAGGTCCGTCCGCGTTCGACCAGCTCGGGCCACGCGCAACCGGTGCGTTTCTTGACGTTCTCGGCGTCGCTGAGCGAGCAGTTGAGCACCTCGGCGATGTCGCGCGTCACGCGGTCGCCGCCGACCGGGATCTCGACGGTGGCCTGGACGGCGCCGTCGGCCGAAATGGCCACGTCGCACGTCCCGCCGCCGATGTCGATCAGGACACTGCCGAGCTCGCGTTCGTGGGGAGTGATCACGCTCATCGACGAAGCGAGCGACTGCAGAACGACGTGTGGATGGCGGAAACCCGCGCGCCGGATGCATCGGATGATGTTGTTGATCGGATCGACGCCCGACATCACCAGGTGCGTATGGACTTCGAGATTCGAGGCCGAAAGGCCGACCGGATTGCGGATGCCGCGTCGCCCGTTGACCCGGAAATCCTGGACGATCGAATGGATCAGGGCGCGGTCGTCTGGAAGCGAGACCTCGGTGGCTTTCTGGATGGCGCGGCGCCGGTCCTTCTCGTCGATGCCGCGCATGGGATGGCGGATCTCGACCATCGCCGTCGCGTTTTGGCTCCGGATATGATCGCCGGCGATGCCGACGTAGATTTCCGAGATGGGGACGTTGGCCACTTCCATGGCCTGTTCGGTCGCCCGGACAATGGCGTCGACCGTCGGGCCGATTTCGGTAATCTGGCCGTTATGGAGACCTTTGGAGGGACACGAACCCATGCCGAGGACGGAGAGATTCCCCTCGTCGTCGGCTTGGCCGATGATCGCGCACACTTTCGTCGTCCCGATGTCGAGACCGGTGATGATGCGGTGGTTTTTTGTCTTGCCAAACGCCATGAGCGGGCGATCCTGGGCAGGATGAACGGGAACGGCGCCGCCTCTGGGTTTTCCGCCCCGAAAACCGCGCGGCGCATGCGAACGCGAACGCAACTGAATGCTCTAAGGCCGACCCGCCTCTTGCGCGGGCCTCTGCTTCGGCATCGACGAGACCGACTCGCCGAACCTCAGATCGATGTAACGATACTGCTCGAGAGGACCCATCTCCTGAGCGAACGTCTCGAAACGGATCATCGCGGAGAGCGGATCGTCTCTACCGAAACGGACTTCCGTGCCTCCCTTGAGGACGAGCGTCAGACCTTTTTCTTCGTCGAAATGAACCTCGGAAACCTTGGAGAGCAAGGCCGGAGACCGGTCCCTGAGGTATGATATCAACGTCAGACCCGTTGTCAAGCTCTCACTTTTCAAGCGTTCGCCTAGGCGCGGCCGCCCAACCTGGAACCCGGTCAAGTACGGGAATTCCGAGGCCTGAGAGTGGCGCGTGAGGAGTTCCTCGATCACCACGCCCTCGGAGTCGACCGCCAGGAGCGGGTCGCTCAAAACCAGGGCGACCGCATAGCGCTGCTCCACGGAAATCCGGATTCGACCGGGGTAGCGCTTGCGAACGCGCACGCTCTTGACCTTCGAGATCGACTCGGCGGCCTCTTGGATCTTCTTCGAATCGAGACGAAGCACATTGCCCGTGTGAAGCGCCTCGCGACACAGGGCGTTGCGAATCCGGTACTCGACCCGCGGATCGGCGCCGTCGATCTCGATGTCCTTGAGAGCGAAGAAATCCGACCGGAACAGAAAGCCGTGGAACAGCCATCCCAGCCATCCCAAGGCCGCCAAGCCCGCAAGAACCAGGAGGGCGAGGAAGAAACGCCCGAAGAACCGCGCGATTCGCCGGCCGATCCGATCGTGCGGAACGGGAGGACGGTACTTCGGCTTTCGGCGGAACGGGTTCGCCATCTCAAGCCTTGCGGGCCGTCGCGGTCTCGACGACCAGCCGCGCCAGGTCGCGCGCGGCATCGGGTCGGGCCAGGGTGCGGGCGGCCGACGCCATCATCTCGAGACGAAGGGAATCGTTCGCCAGTTCGAGAATCTGGCGGGCGAGCTCGCGCGGCTCGATTATGTCCTGCTCGTATCCGAGGGCGGCTTTGTGCCGCACGAGGATTTCTGCGTTGTGGTGCTGGTGCCGATCCGCACCGTGAGGAAGCGGAACCAGGATCGACGGGATGCCGCACAGCGCGATTTCGGCGAGCCAACTGCCCCCGGCCCGCCCCACCGCCAGGTCGGCCATCGCGAACGCGTGGTCCATCCGCTCGATGGTGGGAGCCAGAAAGAGCTGTCCTCGCAGCCGTTCGTTCTCGAGCTGCTCGCGGACGCTCTCGATGTTCTTCGCGCCGGTGGCCCAAACGACCTGAAAGGGCCGGTCCGAGGGCCAGATGCCGGACAGGTGACCCAGGGTGCGCGCCATGAGGCCGTTGAGTCCGCGCGCCCCCTGACTCCCGCCGCAGACGAAAAGGGTGAACGCGTCGGGCTGAAGGTACATCGTCTCGGCGGCTTCGGCTCGGCTTCCCTTCGTGATGAACAGCCGGACCGGCGTTCCGACCACGTGGATTCGGGCGGGATCGACGTTCTCGGGCTTTGCGACCAGGGGCAGGCCGCAGGCCAGAATCCGCGCGCGCGGGGCCAGGCGCCGGTTGACTCGGCCCAGAACCGTGTTCGACTCGTGGATGACGATCGGCACCCGACAGAGCAAGGCGGCGCTGAGAACGGGTCCCGTCGTGTATCCTCCCATCCCGACCACGACGTCGTAGCGGCGGATCATCAGGAGCGATCGCAGAAACGTGTAGGCGAGACCGACGTACTGCCACGCGCGCCGCAGCCAGCCCCCCTCGGTGATCGAACCGACGGGAAACACGCGCGGCATGACGCCCGATTTCGAGTAGATATCGAGTTCGACGGGGCGATTGCCGCAAATGTAGTCGATGCGGACCGAGTGGCCGATATTGCCCAAGGCCTCGCCCAACGCCAGGGCGGGCATGATATGGCCGCCCGTGCCGCCCGCGGCGATGGCGATCCGGAGAGAACTGTCGGGCGGGCGGTCAGCCACGAGCTGTCCTTGGCGCGCGCGGCGAATCGGGCGCGACGCACGCGCGGTGGTGCTACACTCTTACTACAAGAACGGGGCGACTGGCAATACATCCTTCGTTCTTCTCGGACGCGTCGCGCCGCATCTCCGTTCCTCTTTGCGTTCTTCGCGCCTTTGCGCGAGAATCTCTTCTGAGAGACCTGCGTCGCAAACGATTCACGACACCGAACGGAGACAGAGACAATGACCGAGACCCACCGTCCTCTGAACATCCTCATCCTTGGAGGCAGCGGTTTCGTCAGCGGCACCACGGCCCGCCTTGCACTCGAGCGCGGCGACCACGTCTGGACGCTCACCCGCGGCCGGAAGCCCCTGCCCGAGGGCGTCGCGTCCCTCACCGTCGACCGCCGCGCCAAACCCGACGAATTCCGACAGCTCGTTCGCAACGCCGGGGTCCAATTCGACGTCGTGTTCGACATCATGGCGCGCCAACCCGAGGACACCCTTCAGGACGTCGAGACGTTCCGCGACATCGCGCCCCACCTCGTCTTCGTTTCCACCGACTCCGTCTACGACCCGTTTCACCGTTCGTTTCCCCAGGTCGAGGCGGCCCAGTCCTACTACGCCAAGAACTACGGCGGGCGCAAACGCCGGTGCGAACTCAACCTCATCGAAGGCGACACGGGCGACATGAAATGGACCATCGTCCGCCCGACCCACGCCTACGGCCCCGGTTCGCTGCTCGGCTGCATCCCGCTCGAGGGCCGCGTGCCCGATCTCATCGACCGCATCCGCCGCGGCGACGCCCTCACCCTCGTCGGGGGCGGACACTTCCTTCAGCAGCCGGTGTTCTGTCCCGACCTCGCGCGGATGCTCCTCAGTTGCTGCGGCAACTCGAAATGTCACAACCGGATTTTCAACGCCGCCGGACCCGACGTTATCGAGTCCCGCACCTTCTACACCGTCATCGGCGAGATCCTCGGATGCAAAGTCCGCATCGCCGAGTACCCCGTCGACCGATTCCACGCCGAGGACCCCGACAAAGAGACGTTTCTCTGCCACCGCTTCTTCGACATGACCCAGGCCCGCGCCGCGGGTCTCGCCATCCCCTCCACCCCCCTGCGCGAAGGGCTGCGCATCCACATCGAAAGCCTCATCGGCGACGCGAGCGATTGAACGCCCACGAGAAGCCGGGAGAGAAAACCTCGCGCAAAGACGGAGGTTCGCACCCCTCTCCCCCCGGGAGAGGGGCAGGGGTGAGGGTCCCTCTTTCCGTTTCTTCACCTACAGCCTACAGTCTATAGCCTACAGCCTTCTTTGGTTTCGCAAAGTATTGTCTTCGAACGCACCTCGGTGTCACATCCCGAACACCGTCGCGCGGGTCTTGCGGCGGCGGAGCATTCCGCGCCGGCCCCGGTCGCCCCTTGTCTCGCCTCCCCCTGCGCGCAACGAAGGGACGATTTCGCGCTGACGCTCGACGTACTTGCCGATGTTCATCAGAATGCCGATCGAGAACAGGGTCGTGACGAGATTCGATCCGCCGTAGCTGACCAGCGGCAAGGCGAGACCTTTGGTCGGCGCCAGACCCAACACGACCATCAGGTTCAAGGCGATGCTCACCGAAAGCATCAACGTGATGCCCGAGGCCAGAAGCGTGCCGTAGAAGTCGGGCGCGCGCAACGCGATCCGCCAGCCTTCCCAGAGGAGAAGGAAGAAGAGAGCCACGACCAGAATCGACCCGACCAGGCCCAGCTCTTCGCAGAGAATAGCGAAGATGAAATCGGAGAATTGCTCGGTCAGGAAGTACTTCTGCATACTGTTTCCCATCCCGACTCCCGTCGCGCCTCCCGATCCCACGGCAATCAGCGATTGCATGAGCTGATACCCCTTGCCCATCGCCGTCTCGGCGGTCGGGAAGACGAACGCCGTGAGGCGTTCGATCCGGTCGCGGAACATGAACAGCGCGGCGCCAAAGGCGGGAAGCAGGGCGAGAACCAGACCGGCCAAGTGAAGAATCCGCATCCCGCCGATGAACCACATGAGAAAGACCACCGCCGTGATGACGGCCGCGGCGCCGATGTCGGGCTCGACGATGATGACCAGCGCGAACACCGAAGTCACGCCGAGGGCGGGCAGAACGCCGTGCAGGAGGCTCCGGATCTTGTCGTGATGATCGGTCAGCATCCGGGCCATGTAAACGATCAGCGCGATCTTCGCCAGCTCCGACGGCTGAAAGCTCATCGGCCCGATTCCGATCCAGCGATGATGTCCGTTGATGACTTTGCGTATTCCCGGAACGAAAACGAGCAGGAGAAGGAAGAAACTGATCCCGAGGAGGTAGGGGCCCCAGTCCTTGAGAACGCGATAGTCCGTGCGATAGGCGAGAAACATCGCTCCGAGGCCGAAGGCGAGCCAGAACGCCTGTTTGGCGAGGAAGCGGGCGTCGTGGTAGCTGTGATCGTCGGCCAAGGCTTCGACTCCCTGGGTGCGCGCGATGGCGCGGCGACGTTTCTTCGCGGCTTCGGTGGCGCTGGCGCTATAGACCATGACCAACCCGATGGCGGCCAAGAGAAGCGTGATCGCCAGGATTCGGAACGGCGTGTTGAAAGCGGTCGGCGCGTTCTTCATGATCCTTTTCTCCCATCAATTCCTCTTCTCGTCCTCGTACTCGGTCTCACGGATGCGGTGTCCGTTCCTCGCTCATCTCGGCGACGATGGAGCGGAAGTGGTCTCCTCGCTCTTCGAAATTGCGGTACATGTCGAAGCTCGCGCAAGCCGGCGACAGGAGAACCGCGTCGCCCGGCGAGGCCATCTCGCGTGCGCGTCGAACGGCGTCGCACATGTCCGACGCGTCCTCGACCCGCGGCACGATGCGTCCCCACGCCTCGCGGCCGATCGGAGCCGCCTCGCCGATCAAGACGAGCCCTTTGACCCGGCGCGCGACCAGATCGTTGAGCCGGGTCCAAGGCGCGCCTTTGTCGCGTCCACCCGCGATGAGGACAATCGGAACGTCGAGACTTTCGAGCGCCTTCTCGAGCGAGTCGAGATTCGTCGCCTTCGAATCGTTGTAGAAGCGCACCCCGTCGATCTCGCCCACCGGCTCGATCCGGTGCGGGACCGGGGGAAAGGTCCGCACGCTTTCGGCCATCCCGCGTGGATCGATTCGCATCGCGGCGGCCATGCACAGCGCGGCCAGGACATTCTGGACGTTGTGCAGTCCGGGAAGGGGGATCTCGGAGCGAGTCATGATCGGGAGTTCGGGTCGGTCGTCTCCGGGCGATAGGACGAGCGCATCGTCCCGGAGAAAAGCGCCGGGGACGACGGGGCTCCTGACCGAGAAGCGCCAGACGCGCGCGTGGGTGCGCGGGGTGAACGAGAGACAATAGGCGTCGTCGGCGTTGAGGACCAGGTGATCCTCGGCGGTCTGGTTCTCCGTGATGCGCCCTTTCGCCTCGACGTAGTTCTGAAAAGTGCCGTAGCGATCCAGATGATCGGGCGTGACGTTGAGGACGCACGCGACCCGGGGCCGGAATCGCTCGATGGTTTCGAGTTGATACGAGCTGACTTCGCAGACGACGCGGGCGTCGGCGCGACCCGCCGCCGGATCGAGGACGGCATCGCACAGGGCGCGCCCCACGTTGCCCGCCATGAGAACGGGATTGCCGGCGCGGGCAATGAGATGGGTTAGCAGGTGCGTGACCGTGGTCTTGCCGTTCGTCCCGGTGATCGCGGCGATGGGGGCGCGACACGCCAGATAGCCGAGTTCGAGTTCGGATCGCACGACGCATCCCGCCTCGCTCGCGAGCGCAACGACCGGGTGGGAGGTGGGGATGCCGGGACTCAGGATCATGACTTCCCAGCCCCGTCCGAAACCGAGTTCGCCCGAGTCGTCGGTAAGCGCGACTCCGATGGCGTCGGCTTGTTTCTTGGCGTCGGCGAGTTTTTCGGCGGGCGCCTCGTCGTAGAGGAGGACTTTCTTCCCCAGACCGGCGAGGAGGCGCGCGGCGGCCAGGCCGCTTCGGGCCGCGCCGAAGACGACGAAACCGCGGTGTTCGAGAAGATCGCTGCTGTTGTTCAAGAGTTACCTCAGCTTGAGCGTGCTGACGCCGAAGATGGCGAGCAAGGCCGCGACGATCAGGAATCGGGCGATGATTTTCGCTTCGTCCATCCCGAGCTTGACGTAGTGATTGTGCAGGGGCGACATGAGCAACACCCGCTTGCCCCGCCACTTGTAGCTGCCCACCTGGATCATGACGGACAATGCCTCGACCACGAAGATCCCGCCGATCAGGACCAGGAGGAGTTCCTGTTTGCAGAGAACCGCGATCGTCCCCAGAACGGCGCCCAGGGAGAGCGATCCCGTGTCGCCCATGAACACCTGGGCGGGATGGGCGTTGAACCACAGGAATCCCATCGAAGCGCCCAACAGGGCGGCGAGGAACACGCAGAGTTCGCCCGTTTGCGGCACGTGCGGCACGTACAAGTACCCCGAGAACCGGAAGTGGCTGGCGATATAGGCGATCGCCAGATACGGGAGCGAGACGAACGCCGTCGTCCCAATCGCCAGGCCATCGAGCCCGTCCGTCAGATTGACGGCGTTGGAGGTGGCCGTGATCGCCAGAGCGACCCAGAAGACGAAGAAGATTCCGAGAGCGGGATAGAGATCCTTGAAAAAGGGGATGAGCAGGTGCGTGTCGCCGCGGATTCCCTTGTAGGCGTAGTACGTGTGCGCGCCGCTGCGATAGAGAAAGAGACCGACGGCGAGTCCCAGGACGATCTGGACGACGAGTTTCTTTCGCGCGAGAACGCCCTTGTGGTCCTTGCGCGAAATTTTGAGGTAGTCGTCGGCGAAACCCAGAGCGCCCCCGGCGAGCATGACGACGGTCACCACCCAGACGTAGGAATTCGTCAGACGGCAAAAAAGCAGAACGGACACGAGGGTGGCCACGATGATGAGAAGCCCCCCCATGGTCGGGGTGCCGGCCTTGTGTTGATGAATGTTGAACTGCTGCGTGTCGGCGGTTTTGAATTGCCGCACCTGTTGGCCCAATTTGAGGCGTTCGAGCCAGCGGATGCACGCGGGACCCACGAGAAGACTGACGAGGAACGAAACGAACAGCGCGCACGCCGAACGGACCGTGATGTAGCTGAGCACTCGGAGAACCGTGTCGTCGGCGAGAGCGCGGGACCAACTCTGGATCAGGGTGTAGATTGCGTAGATCATCGGTTAGGAATCTCTGATGCGAGCCTTTCTATGAAGTCTTGCCGAGGTCGGCCATGATCTGTTCGGCAACGGTTTCGAGACGGTTCCCGCGCGAGCCTTTGAGGAAGACGCGGTCGCCGGGGCGCAGTCTGGACCGCAGGTCCTCGACCAGGTCCTCTTTTCGGGCGAAGTGGCGGGCCTGCGCGACGCTCGAGGCGCACTCTTCTATGAGGCACGGCGTGATCTCGCCCACTGCGAACACGCCGTTGGGCGCCATCTCGGCGACGAGTCGTCCGATTCGACGATGAGCCTCTTCGGCGGCGGACCCCAACTCGAGCATGTCTCCCAGGACGAGATAGGTATTCCCTTCGGCTCCGGCCTCCGGCGTTCCGCCGCCCTGAACCAGAGAATCGAGCGAGGCGGCCATCGACTCGGGATTGGCGTTGTAACAATCGAGGATGAACGTCGTGCCCGCCACCTGGAGGATTTCCGACCGCATCGCGCTGCCGCGAAACGTCGAGAGCCCGTGCGCGATCGCGTCGGGGTCCGCGCCCAAGGCGAACGCTCCGGCGGCCGCCGCGACGGAATTGGCCACGTTGTAGAGTCCGAAAACGTGCAGATCGACGGCAGCGGTCCGTCCTGCGATTTCGAGATCGAATCGAAACGGCTCGCCCCGAACCGAGCGGATGTTCCTGGCCCAGACTTCGGCGGGTTGGGATATCGAAAACGTCATGATCGGATGTCCCTGGCCCCAGCGCCGGACGATGGCGCGACAGTTCTCGCAATCGAAGTTATAGACGATCGGGGCTTCGGGCTGGAGAAAACGGACGGACTCGCCCTTCGCCAGCAGAAGGTCTTCCTGCGAGCGAAACCGCCCGATGTGCGCCGTGCCGACGTTGACGAGAAGGAGCAGATCGGGGTCCGAGATGCGCGTGAGTTCGGCCAGCTCGCTCGGCTGGTTCATGCCGAGTTCGACGATGGCCCACCGGTGTTGGAAGTCGAGTCCGAGAAGAGTCAGCGGCACCCCGATGCGGTTGTTCTGGTTCCCCGCGGTGATGTGGGTCGAGCCGAGTGGTGCAAGGACGGCGGCCATCATCTCCTTGGTCGTGGTCTTGCCTGAACTCCCCACCACGGCTAGACGACGCGCAGAGCACTTGTCTGCCCACGCCGACCCGATGCTCCCCAGGGCGTGGAGCGTATCGGCCACTTCGAGAACCGCGGTCTCGCGAGGAATGTGGCGCGTGTTCGCCGAGCGGTTCACCACGAGTCCGCCCGCGCCGCCGTCGACGGCCTGTTGGAGAAAGCGGTGTGCGTCGAAGCGCTCGCCCACCAGCGCAACGAAGAGGTCTCCCTGCGCGAGATGCCGCGTGTCGGTCGAGACGCGACGAAAGGCGGCGTCGGGGGCGCCAGACCGCCAGTCTCCGTCGGTAGCTCGAGCGATTTCCTGTGCCGTGAGTTCCATCTTCGTCTCTCGCTGGTCCGCGTCAGGGTCTATCCGCGCGAACCCGACATCTCCGCGCAGAGTTCGCGCACGACCTCGCGATCGTCGAAATGCCGGGTCTCCCCGCCGACGATCTGATACGACTCGTGTCCCTTCCCCGCGATCACGACGGAGTCGCCCGGTTGGGCGATCGACAGAGCGCGCCGAATCGCCTCGCGCCGGTCGAGACACACTTCATAGGATTGCGGGCCGACCCTCCGGCGGATCCCTTCTTCCATCGCTTGGGCGATTCGCTCGGGCGGCTCGCTCCGAGGGTTGTCGCTGGTGAGAATCGAGTAGTCGGCAAGCCGTCCCATCGCCTCGCCCATCAGGGGCCGCTTGCCCGGATCGCGATCTCCCCCGCAACCGAGGACGACAATCACGCGTCCGCGCGTGATCGCCCGAACGTTCTCGAGGATTCGCTCGACGGCGTCGGGCGTGTGGGCGTAGTCCACGTAGACGGTAAACGGCCGACCCGTCTCGACCGCTTCGAACCGGCCGGGGGCGCCGCGCATCGATTCGAGTCCCTCGACGATCGCGGCCGAGTCGAGATCGAGAGCGACCGCCGCGGACAGGGCGGCAAGAAGATTCGAGGCGTTGAATCGCCCGCGGAGCGCGGACCGCAGTTCCAGCGGCTCACGGTCGGGCGCGCGGACCCGCATCCGGACGCCTTCGGAATCGAGATCGAGTCGTTCGGGGACGATGTCCGCGTCGCCCGCGGGATCGAGTGAGAAGGTGTATTTCCGCCCCTGGAACTCGTCGGAGAACCGTCGGGCCGTCGCGTCGTCGAGGTTGAACGCCGCGGCGCGCGGACGGCATCGCGTGAAGAGCAATCGCTTGGCCTCGGCGTATTCCTCCATCGTGCGGTGATAGTCGAGATGGTCCTGTGTGAGATTCGTCATCAGGGCGACGTCGAAGTCGATCGCCTCGACGCGACGTTGCCAAAGGGCGTGGCTGCTCACTTCCATCGCGAGACTGCGCGCTCCGGCCCGATGCGCGCGGGCCAACATCCGCGCCAGATACAGCGCGCCCGGGGTCGTCGTCGGCGCGGGTTCGGTGTGGCCCGAGAAGCGATACTCGACCGTTCCGAACAAGGCGGGTTCGAGCCCGGCGCGGCGAAGAACCGATTCGATCAGGTAGGCCGTAGTCGTCTTGCCGTTCGTGCCCGTCACCCCGACCGCCTTCATGTCGCGGGTCGGCCAATCCCACCAGGCGTGCGCCAGGCGGCCCAATGCGGAGCGGGTGTCGTCGAGACGAACGATGCGCGAGGGATCCGCCCCTTCGGGCGGGGTCTCGCAGATCGCGATCGCGGCGCCCGCTTCGAGCGCCGAGGGAATGAATCGATGTCCGTCGACGGCCTCCCCTCGGACGGCGATGAACGCCCCTTCCAGACGAACCGCCCGCGAGTCTTCCTCGAAACTTTCGATAGGCAAATCGGGATTCGCGCCGGGCGGCAAAGCCACGCACGCCGAGGCGAACCATTCGCCCAGCGTACGCGGGTGAACGTCGGAGAGGGAATCCGCAAGGGAGTGGGGCTTATCGAGAGCCGTCATGCTGCGCTGTCCATCGCGTCCGGATTCAGGTCGGCGGCTTCGCGGTATCTGGGCGATTCTATCACTGAGGCGCGCGAATCTCCAGAAGCCGGCACAGGCTTCAGGAATCGGCCGGCCGCCCGGCCCGAGGTTTCACCCCAGTCAGTTGACCGGCGAAAAGAACACAAGTCCCCTCTTGGCCGAGAGTCTCTCGCCCGGCGCCGGGTTTTGCTGGGTGGCCACTCCCCAGCCGACAAGTTGGGCGTCCACCCCGTTGTGCTGCAATTCGAGCGCCGCCTCGCGGATCGTCAGACCGCGCAGGTCGGGCATGCTCCGCGCGCCGCCCGAGGCGAGCGGAAGAGCCGGTCCGTCCTCCGTAGCCTCGGCCAAGACGGAGTCCAACGTGTCCTGTTCGAATCGCGGTTCGATTTCTTCGATCGCGTCGGGACGCGAAGGGATCTCTCGGCTGGGTTTGATGTCGAGCAAGCGCACGGCTTCCGAAGCGACGGCTCGGACGACCGGCGCGGCTACGTCGCCTCCGTATTTGGCGCCTTGCGGCTCGTCGATCCAGCAGTAGATTGCGAGACGCGGGCGCTCGACGGGAAGCACGGCGACAAAAGAGGCGTAGTAGCGTTTGCCCTCGGACTCCTCGCCGACGACGCCGTCGTCCTTGATCGTCGTGCCGGTTTTGCCGCCCACACGATAGCCGGGGAGCTGGGCGTTGGTCCCCGTTCCGTTGGTCACCACCTCTTCCATCAGGTTGAGGACGATTTGCGAGGTCTGGGGCGAGCAGACCCGCCTGAGCGCCTCGGGTTCGTGCCTGAAGACCAGCTCGCCCTTGGGAGAGCGAATCTCGGCGAGAAGGTGCGGCCTCACGTAGACTCCCTTGTTGGCGATGGCGGCCACGGCCGCGGCGACTTGGATGGGCGTGACGGTGATGCCATAGCCGATCGAGACGGAAATCTGAGTGGCCGGGTACCATCGCTCCAGTCCGTGCATGATCCCCGAGGCCTCGCCCGGCAGGTCGATGCCGGTCTCGCTTCCAAAGCCGAACAAAACGAGTTGATCGTAGTGCTCGCGCTTCTCGAGCCGCCGCCCGAGGTGGGCGAACGCCACGTTGCTCGATTCGGCGAACGCCTCGTGAATCTCGACCACGCCCATCTCGTGGGCGTCGCGGATCCGGTAGGCGTTGCGGCCCGAGAAGAACTGGTAGCGCCCGCGGTGGCAATCGATCAGCTCGTACGGATTCATCCGGTTGCGTTCGAGGAGGGCGGTGGCCGTGAATATCTTCATCACCGACCCGGGGGATATCGCGTCGACGACGCACCGGTTCCGCATGTTTTCGGGTGGAACGACGTCGCGTTCGTTCGGGTCGAACGTGGGTTCGGACGCCATGGCCAGCACGGCGCCGGTTCCGACCTCGACGGCGACGCAAACCCCACCCAAGGCCTGGTACTTCTCCACCTGTTCGCGCAGGGCGCTCTCGGCGTAGTGCTGGATCGCCTCGTCGATCGTCAGGCGCACGTTGTTTCCCGCGGCGCGGAGATACGCCTCGGAGGCCAGGGGCGAGAGGCCGCGACCGGCGACGTTGACCTCGACCTTCTCGCTCGACGGCGAACCGGCCAGATACTTGTCGTAGACGAGTTCGATGCCGCTCAGCCCGGTGTTGTCGCCATAGTCGTCGGTCTTGGTCAGACCGACGACGTGCGCGGCCAGCGACCCTTGCGGATAGCGGCGCTTGCCTTCCTGGCGGGTGTAGAACGCCTGGTCGGGAAGGCCGTACTCGCGGCAAAGGCCCTCCAGCTCCCAGACTTTCGACTCGGGGAGCTTGCGCGCGAGGACCGTGTCGCGTTTGGCCCGGAGCTTGCGCTTCACGCTCGCGATGTCGAGTCCCAGGCAGTCGGCCAGGTCGATGGCCAGATCGTGGCGATAGCCGGGATCGGTTTTTACGAGGTTTGGAACGATGTAGGCGGTTTCGAGAAATTCGCTGTTGGCAAGAAAATGCCCCTCGCCGCTGAAGACGGCGCCGCGTCGCGGCGTGATCGAGACGGTTCGGATCTGCTGCGCCGCCGCTTTGGCGACGTAATAGTCGTGACGGAGTCGTTGCAGGAAGTAGAGTCGGCCGACAATCAGGCCGAACAGGAGCGAAAACGCCAGCGCCACCAGCAGAATGCGGTGCAAATACCGTCTTTCCATGGGCTTGGGCGCGGCCATGGTTTCGGCTCCTGTGAATTCTGATACCGGAACAACAGAATCCGGCGGGTTTCGGGACAAGGAAGAGGGGGGAATGCGTGTACCGCGCTGCGAGACGCGAAGGCCGCGGGCCGCGGCCTTCGCGCATCGCAAACAAAATGATCAGGCCGGCATGAAAACTCGTGACCAGGGGGCAGCCAGTCGGAGTTTCATCTACGGGACGGTGCAGGCTGGAGCCGGTGCGGGAACGTCGGCGGTTCGGCGGAACGGGAACGAGGGCAACGAGAGCGAAGGTCGGGAACAACGCAGCTGGAGAAAGCGTCTTCGGGAAAGGCAACGGAGCTGCGGGCGACGGGAACTCGGGCGAGGAACGGGAATAGGGAACGGAGCAACGGGATCGGGATCCTCGGGACATTCGACAGGGAGCCGGAACCGGCCTGATCAATCTTTAAAGGTCGTTGTGAAAGAACCAAGGGCGTCCTGCCGTACGGCTCGCCCTTCGGACCTGCTTGGGATGCGAGGTCCTGGGGAAATCGCCGGGGGCGCGGCGGCCCGTCGGCGACTTCATTGCGTTCGGTGCGATACGTCCCGGGCCAACGCCACGTTGGACCAGGTGATCATCTTCTCCCCTACGGTCGCCAGAAGGTTCTCCGTCGGGCTGTCGCCCCCGGGGACCTCGGCGATCGCATCCTGTATGTCGCCCCATCGCGCGACGGCCGCCGGGGCCGCTTCGACCCTGCGAACCCGCGAGGGCGGGCACTTGCACAGGCCGAGCTCGCTCTCGGCATACTGGCGCAAACGATCGTAGCGCTTGAGCTCTTCCACCTGCGAGATCAGGCTGTTTTTCTCGTTCGTCAGCTCGGCGCCCACCTGTTGGAGACTGCGGGTCTCGATCTTGAGGTCGCGCGTCATGAAACGCAGATGAACCTGGGCGAGCGACAGCACGCATAGCGTCCCGACGGTGACGAAAGCCCACAGGGTCATGGCGGGGCGCAGGACTCTTTTCGATCGGCGGCGGAGGTCGCAGCGAGTGAGCGGTGTCATTGTTCTTGCCTCTTCGCCTTAGTCAATCGAGCCTCTCGACTCCTCTGAGCCGGGCGCTCCGCGCCCGGGGGTTCTTCTCGATCTCTTCCGGCGACGGCCCCAAGGGCTTTTTCGTCAAGTCCCGGAACTTTGCCGGTTCTTTCACTCGTCCCCAAGGGTCCGCTTCGTCGATCCGGTCGCGACACGCCTCCCTGAGAATTCGTTTGGTCCGGCGGTCTTCGTTGCTCTGGAACGTCAGGACGGCCAGACGTCCCTTGGGTTTCAGCGCTTCGAGGGCGGCGGCGAGGGCCTCTTCGAGCGAACGGACCTCGTCGTTGACTTCGACCCGGAGCGCGAGGAAAACGCGCGTTGCCGGGTGAATCCGCGGCGACCAGGCCTTGCGCGGGATCGCCGCGCCCACTTCCCGGGCCAAATCCGCCGTCGTCTCGAACGGCCGTTCGCTGCGTCGCGCCACGATCCGCCGGACGATTCGCGCGGCCCAGCGTTCGTCGCCTTCCTGGCGAAAGAGCCGCGAGAGTTCGCGCTCGCCCCACGTGTTGACGATCTCGGCGGCGGTCGGGCCTTGGGTGCGGTCGTATCGCATGTCCAGAGGTCCCTCGGCCTGAAGGCTGAACCCGCGGGCGGGGTCGTCATAGTGGAGGGAGGAGGCACCCAGGTCCATCACGATCCGATCGGCGCCGGTCAAGCCCAGGCTGCCCAGTACCTGGGCCAGGTCGGAGTGGTTCGCTTGGACGAGAGCATAGGAGCGGGAAGGAATTTCACGGGAGCGGAATCGTTGACGGGCCAGCAGGAGCACGGCATCGTCCAGATCGAGACCGACCAGGAAACCCCTCCCTCCACACGCTTCGAGCAACGCAAGACTATGTCCCCCCGTTCCGAGATTGCAGTCCACAATCGTGTCTCCGGGACGGGGCTGTAAGAGTCGGGTCACCTCCTCGACCATCGCGGGTTGGTGGTAAGTCGCTTCCATCTCAACCCCGGGTTCTTTTGCGGCTTCTCGAGTTCTCCATGGGGCCTTGAATGGCGTTTCGCCTTCTATCCGCGGTCAGGACGCCCAGTTCTTCTGACGTACCTGCTCAGTCAAGTGCTTGAGATCGCGCAACGTGGTCGATTGCGTCTCGTTCCAACGGTTGCGACTCCAAATCTCGAACGAGTGGTTGCGGCCGATCAGAGTCGCGTCGCGATCCAGACCGGCGATCTCGCGCAGGTCGCCGCTCAAACGGATTCGGCCTCCCGCGTCGATCTTCTCGATCGTGGCCAGGCCGGTCAGGAACTCCTTGAGCCGGCGGGCTTCCTCGTCCAGGTCCGAGTACTTCTCGTATTCCTCCGCCAGATTCGCGTACTGCGAGAGCGGCAACACGCGCAGGTTGAGATCGAGCGAGACGCTCACGACCACCTGCATGTCGTCGCTCGCGTACTGCTCTTTGAGAACGGACTTGAACCGCGCGGGCATGGTCACGCGGCCCTTGTCGTCGATCCGCAGATCGTGTTTTCCGATGAAACCGACTGTCGGAACACTCTTTGCCATTTCCGATCGCCGTTCACGCTTCCGAAAGGATGGAGCAAACACAACTTACGCTTTGCGGATCGTCCCGAGCATGGGAGGTCTTGACATTTTCTCCCACATTGGAGGTATTTTCTCCCACAAAGCCACACGTGCCGCAAGCTTTTTCTTCGGCCAGAGCCGTGTTTTTTTCTCCCCCGCCATATTTGGTGCCTGAAGGCGGATACGACTACCATATTTTGCGTATGCGAGGCAAATTCGGACCACCATCTTCGGGAGACTGGGTGGCTCCCGGGTCCGCGTTTCGGGGTCTCGAACCCAAGACGGCAGGTTCGAGACTGTAAGGACGACGTCGAGGGATCTCAGTCCGCGGGAATCGGCTTTTCGAAGTCAGGGATCGAAAACGGCGCAACACCCTTGACAAAACTTGCTTTCGCCCCGGACAATGGCACAGCATTCCAAGGCCGCGTGGCATGTCTTCTCGCCATCGAGCGAGAGCGCGGCGCGGTTCCGTAACGGCGCGCACGATCGGGAGATCGTTTGGGTTGTGCGGAATCGCTCGGGTTGCGCGGAAACGCCTAAGGAGAGGGGTTCTCGATGCCGAAGCCGGGCGATGTGGCCGTCTATATGGACAAGACCGTCTCGTACGGGGTCCGGGCGCCGTTTCATCCGCCCGCGGGTTTTCCCGAGTACCGCTTGGGTTCGATCAAGGACGAGTCGAACACGGCCTATGCGGCCGTGCGCACTTGTCTGCGTCTGATGGGGCTCGACCGGGAGAACTATGGAACGCCCGCCTGGAATCCGTTGCGGGGCATCGTTCAGCCGGGCGAGACCGTGGTGATCAAGCCCAACATGATCGCGCACAAGCCGGTTAACAGCGACTCGTATGAGTGCCTGATCACGGACGGGTCGGTGATTCGGGCCGTGGTGGACTACGTGTATTTGGCCATGGGGGGGGAGGGAACAATCGTCGTCGCCGACGCTCCCCAGGAAGACTCGCACATCGAACTGATCAAGCAGCGCATCGGAATCGACGCGATTCGCGAGTTCTACTCGCAGGCGCGCCGGTTCGAGATCAAGTTCTGCGATCTGCGCGACACGCACCGCGTCGAGAAGGACGGGGTGTACGTGGACGTGATAGACCTGCCGGGAGATCCGCTGGGCAACGTGCGCGTCGATCTGGGCCGCCTCAGTTATCTGGCCGAACACGACGGCCAGGGCAAGACATACTACGGCTCGTACTACGATATCGACGAGACCAACACCCACCACTCGGGCGGTCTGCACGAATACATGCTCTCGCGCACGGCGCTCGAGGCCGACGTCTTCATCGGCGTTCCGAAGCTCAAGACGCACAAGAAGGTCGGGGTGACGTTGAACCTCAAGGGCCTGGTCGGGATCAACGGCCGCAAGAACTGGCTTCCGCACTACGCCATCGGGTCGCCCTCGGAAAACGGCGACCAGTTCCCCGAGCAGACGGCCCGGAGCCGCGTCGAGAACAGCCTGGTGTTGCGGGTCAAGTCGCTCTTGCTGAGAAAGAACCCGCTGGCGCAGTTGGCCGCGAGAAAACTCAAGCCTATGGGATACAAGGTGTTCGGCGATACGGAAGAAGTCGTGCGCAGCGGCAATTGGTATGGGAACGATACTTGTTGGCGGATGTCGCTCGATCTGAATCGCGCGCTTCTCTATGCCAACGCCAAGGGACTGTTGGGCGAGAAGAGAAAGCGCTTCTTTTCGATCGTGGACGGCATCGTGGGGATGGAAGGCAACGGGCCCGTCGCGGGAAGACCCCGTCGGGCGGGTCTGGTGATCGCGGGCGTCGATCCGGTCGCCGTGGACGCCGTCGGCGCGGCGCTCATGGGATTCGACTATCGCCGGATCCCGCTGTTGGCCCGAGCGTTCGATTCGGGCGAATTCCCGTTGGCGGGTTGTCGTCCCGAGGACATCGTTCTAGCGGCCAACCGCGAAGATCTGAGCGGCCCTCTCAGTCGATTGCTTTTGAAACCTCCGATGGCCTTCGAGCCTCACTTCGGGTGGAAGGGTCAGGTCGAGATCGCCCGATGAACTACAACTCGAAGAGCCAGAGACGTCTCTTCTATCTGGCCCCGCCGTGGATGAGGGACGCGATTGCCTCCGTTTACGGTTGGAGGCAGAAGCGGCGGCGTTGCGGGGAACGTTTTCGTCGCCACGTCGCGCACCTCGCCGAATCGCAATGGTGGTCCCAGGAGAAGGTCCTGGCCTTGCAGTTCGTGAAGACGAAAGCGTTTCTGGAGCGCGCCGGACGCCACTCGGTCTACTATCGGAATCTCTTCCAGGAGCGCGGTTTCGATCCCTCGGCCATGCAATCGCTCGACGATCTGCGCGTCCTTCCGATTCTGGACAAAGACACGGCGCGCGCGCGGGCCGGGGAGATCGTTCCGGACGACGTCGAGGCGTTCGATCCCGTGTGGACCCACACGAGCGGGACGACGGGTCACAGTCTTCGATTCCCCGAGTCGGCCGAGTGTTTTCAACGCGAGTTCGCGTTCCGCGTCCATACGATTGCGTGGACGGGCGTCGAATCGGGGGAACGCTGGGCCTACTGCGCCGGGCATCCGGTGGCGCACCCCGAGAGCGCGAAGCCTCCTTTCTGGATTCACGATCGCGCGAACAACTGGCTCTTGATGTCGTCCTACCACCTGACCGAGTCGAATCTGCGTCTCTACATCGAGAAGCTGCGGCGATTCGATCCGGCGTTGATCGCGGGCTATCCTTCGTCGATCTATCTCCTCGCGATCGCCAACCGCGAGATGGGGCGCGTCGTGCGTCCCAAGGCGATCCTGACCTCGTCGGAGACTCTTTTCGATCGTCAACGCCGCGCGATCGAGGAGTCGTTCGGCTGCAAGGCGCACTCCTACTACGGCAACGCGGAGCGCTCGGCGGCGATCGGCGAATGCGAGAAGGGATCGTTTCACCTCCAACTTCTGCACAGCCACGTCGAGATTGTCGACGAGGACGGAAAGCCGCTCCCCAACGGGACGGAGGGGCGGATGGTGTGCACCGGCTTTGGAAACGACGCGTTTCCATTGGTGCGTTACGCGATCGGCGACGTCGCGGCGTTCTCGACCAACCAAGGCTGCGCGTGCGGACGCAACGGAATCCTGGTCGAGCGCCTGGTCGGGCGCGCCGAGGACTACGTCGTGACGCCCGACGGACGGTTCGTCGGGCGACTCGATCACCTGTTCAAGGATTCGCTTCACGTTCGCGAGGCCCAGATCGTTCAGGACGCGGTCGAGGAGGTCGTCCTGCGCGTCGTCAAGGAGCCGGGATACGAAGACCGCGACGAGCGGGCGATTCTCGACGAGGCGCGCGCGCGGTTGGGCGGCGCGATCCGCATCCGGTTCGAGTATGCGGATCGGATCGAGCGCACGGCCCACGGCAAGTTCCGGTTCATTGTGTCGAACGTTCCGGACAAGACGATGTATCGGAAGGCGGTGTAGCTGTGATCGGAGTAGGCAGTAGGCAGTAGACAGCAAACAGCAGGTAGAAACAGAAAGAGAGATCCCCGCCCCTCTCCCAGAGGGAGAGGGAGGCGGCTCAAGAAGATTCTGTTCATACCCCTCTCCCTCTGGGAGAGGGGCGGGGGTGAGGGTCCTTTCCGGTTTTTCGCCGCTTTCGATGGCTCCAGGAGATGGCAACACGAACATGACGACCCAAACAAACAACGCGAAACCGCTGGGCCTATCCCTCGCCGCCTTGTCGTCCGACGACCGAACGTCGGCGATCGCGCGCAGCATCGAAAGCGTGCGCAGATGGGTCGAGCGCGAGGAATACAAGGGCTACGAACCGTTCGACGGCATGTCGTCGCGGCTGCGCCCCTTGACGTTCGGCAACTGGTTCGCCGAGCGGGTGCTGCTTCAAGTCTTCCTGAGGTGTCCGTGGCATATCCGACCGTTCTTCGGGGTCCCGAAGGTCGAGTCGACCCAGGGAATGGGTTACTTCGCGCGCGGCTACCTGCGCATGTGGCGTCTGACGGGCGACGCGACGTATCGCGATCGGGCGATGCGTTGTCTCGGCTGGCTCATGCACAACTCTTCGGACGGGTATTCGGGACTCTGTTGGGGAAACCTGTTCGACTCCTCCGCGCGGCCCTTCCAACTTCCGAAACACGCGCCGACCGTCGTCTGGACGAGTCACATCGGCCAAGCATTCCTGGATGCGTTCGAGATCCTCGAGGACTCGAAGTACCTGGACGTCGCCGCCTCGATCTGCGAGTTCATCCTCCAAGACCTCCCGCGCGAGAAAACCGACCGCGGCAGTTGCATCAGCTACGTGACGTTCAAACAGGCGACGCTGCACAATTCGAACATGCTTGCGGCCGACATCCTGGCGCGGACGGCGCGCTACACCAGGAATTCGGAAGCGCTCGACGTGGCGCGCGAGGCGATGCTCTACTCGTGCTCGCGCCAACTCGACAACGGCGCGTGGTACTACGGCGAGGCCCAAACGTACCACTGGATCGACAACTGGCACACCGCCTACAATCTCGACAGCCTGAAGAGCTATGTCGAGCACTCGGGCGACCGTTCGTTCGAGGACAATCTCGCGCGCGGCTATCGTTTCTTCGTGGACCGTTTCTTTCAGGAATCGGGCAAACCGAACTACTATCACGATCGCGAATTCGTCGTCGATATTCAGAGCGCCGCCCAGGCGATCGACACGCTCTCGAACTTCGCCGACTACGATCCGGCGTCGCTCGACCTGGCCCGCAAGGTGGCGGATTGGACCATCGCCCACATGCAGTCGCGCGAGGGGTGGTTTTACTACCGGGTCGTGCGGGGCAAAGCGGTCAAGATCCCGATGATGCATTGGGGGCAGTCGACCATGTTTTGCGGCCTGACGCACCTGCTCTCGAAACTCGTCGCGTGAAAGCGAACGCAATGGACGCGAAACCGCTCGTCGAACGCATCGTCGGTCTTTCCCTGAAGACGCTTCCGCGTATGGAGGCGAAGGGCCGAAATCTGTTCTGTTGCGAATTCAAGCGCGACGATCGCGAACCTCGTTTCGATCCCGATAAGTCGCGCCGCTATTCGATCATGTCGGCCCTCGGCGCGGCCAAGGCGCGCGCGGCGGGACACGACCCCGGTTTCGACGTCGAGGCCGTCTTCGCCCGTCTGGTCGAGGATATCGCGCTGTTGAGCCCGGGCGACGTTGGGCTGCTGCTCTGGCTGGCCCACCGATTGGGAAGCGATCGAGCGCCGCGAATTCTCGAAGCGTTGCGCGCCCGGCTTTCGGGACTCGACCGCGACCGTCTGGTCACGATGGAAGTCGCCTGGCTCGTCGCCGGTTTCTCGGTCCACGCCATGCGGACGAGCGGCGAGGCCAGAGACCTGGCCGACTCGTGGACGGACTATCTGACGGGGAGTCGCTCGGCGCCATCGGGTCTCATCTATCACACCGGCCTGGGAATGAGGCGGCGATTTCCCAACTTCGCCACCCAGATCTACGCGACGCTCGCGCTCTCGATGCGCGCGCGCCTGGCCGGCGACAGGAAAGCGGGCGACCGCGCGGTCGCCATCGTCGAGCGGCTAAGGACCCTGCAACGTCCCAACGGCGGCTGGCCGTGGGTCTACGACGCGGATCGAGGCATCGTGGTCGAGCCGTTCGAAGTGTACGCCGTGCATCAGGACGCGATGGCGCCGATGGCGCTGTTCGAACTCATGGAGGCGACCGCGTACGACGCTCGGGGATTGATCGCGACGGGCCTGGGTTGGCTCACACAGGACAACGAACTGGGCGTGGACATGATCGACGAGTCCACGGGGTTGATCTATCGCTCGATCCGGCGCAAGAAGCCGATGGATCGACTGGCGCTTTACGGACGCACCCTTCGAAGCCGGCTCGGGCTTTCTCCAGGCGGCGAGGCCGCCGCGTCGGGCCTGGAGGTCAACGCCACGTGCCGACCCTATCACTTGGGGTGGGTCCTCGAAGCGTGGTGTGGGCGGGAAGACCGCTTGAGCGAGACCAGAGGCGGGAAAGGCTCCGCATCGTGAACGTCTGGATCGACCTGGCCAATTCGCCTCACGTCGGCTTCTTCCTCCCCCTCATGAGGGAGATGAAACGCGACGGGCACACGATTTTCGTCACGCTGCGCGATTTCAGCCAGACGGTCGAACTGGCGAGGCAAAACAACATCGACGGCCTCCTGATCGGGAAACACGGCGGGCGCAGTCGAACGGGCAAGGTCTTGAATCTGATCGGGCGCTCGATGGATCTGAAGCGGTTCGCGCGAGGCAAGAAGATCGACGTCGCCGTGAGCCACAACTCGTACACGCACATCGTGGCGGGACGCCTCGCGGGGTGCCGGACCGTCACCCTGATGGACTACGAGGGTCAGCCGGCGAACCATCTCGCTTTCCGCGCCGCTCACAAGGTCATCGTGCCGGAGAGTTTTCCCGACGCGGCATTGCGCAAGTTCGGCGCGTCGCCGCGCAGGATATACAAGTACGCCGGATTCAAGGAACAGGTGTATTTGTCCGACTTCGCGCCCGATCCCGCGTTCCCCGACGCGTTGCGCGAGGCGTGCGGCCTAGGGCCCGAGTGGGATCCCGACAAAGCGGTCGTCGTCACCGTCCGCACTCCCGCGACGATGGCGGCGTACCATCGTTTCGAGAATCCGTTGTTCGACCGCTTGATCGAGCGCCTCGATTCGATGCCGGAACTCACGGTCGTGACGCTTCCGCGCACCGCCGAGCAGCGCGAGAGCATTCAGGCTCGATATCGAAATCTCAGGATTCCCTCGCGGGCGCTCGACGGCAACAACCTGGTCCACGCGTCGGACCTGGTGGTGAGCGCGGGCGGGACGATGAACCGCGAGGCGGCGATTCTCGGGACGCCCGCCTACACGATCTTCGCGGGCAAGATTCCGGCCGTCGACGAGCGATTGATCGGATTGGGAAAGATGACGGCGCTTCTCGAAGAAGGCGATCTGGACAAAATCCGTCTTGAGAAGAAACGTCCAGGCGGTATCATGGAGAATAAGAATCTGTGTCGGGAGATCGTTCGAGAGATCCTCTCGTAAGGCGGTGTTTATGCGCGCACTCTGCGTAGTGGGGACCAGACCCAACTTCATCAAGATGGCGGCGTTGTATCGCGGCATGTGCGAACGCCCGTCGATGAAACCGATTCTCGTCCATACGGGTCAGCACTACGACCCGAACATGTCCGACGTGTTCTTCGCCGAGCTCGATCTGCCCCGGCCCGACATCTACCTCGACGTGTCGGGCGGGTCGAACACGAATCAGACGGCGCGCATCCTGGAGCGGATCGAGCCGGTCTTGCTCGAGGCGGCGCCCGACCTCGTCGTCGTGGTGGGCGACGTCAACTCGACCCTCGCCGCCGGCCTCGCGGCCTCTCAGTGCGGCGTTCCCGTGGCCCACGTCGAGGCCGGGCTGCGCAGCCGCGACCGGACCATGCCCGAGGAGATCAACCGCATTCTGGTGGATCGGATTTCCGATTTCCTCTTCGTGACCGAGCGATCGGGGATCGAGAACCTCAAGGACGAGGGGATCCCCGACGAACGCGTCCATTTCGTGGGCAACGTGATGATCGACACGCTCATGTCGCACCAGGACAAGGCGGCGGGGTCGGACGTCCTCGAGCGGCTCGGACTCGAATCCCGAGGCTACGCGTTGGTGACGCTGCATCGCCCGGCCAACTCGGATCGCCAGGAGGCGTTGAAGGACATTCTCCTGGCGCTGCGCGAGATCGGACGCGAGTTGCCCGTGGTGCTTCCCATTCATCCGCGCACGCGCAACCGCATCGGCGAGTTCGGCCTGCTTTCGCTCGTCGAGGATGAACCGGGATTCCGGCTCGTCGAGCCTTTGGGGTATATCGACTTTCTGGCCGCGATGAAAGAGGCGCGCGTCGTTCTCACCGACTCGGGCGGCATCCAGGAAGAGACGACGATCCTCGGCGTGCCGTGTTTGACGATGCGCAACAACACCGAGCGGCCCGTTACGATCGAGTGCGGCACCAACACGCTCGTCGGCACGCGCGGCGCGGACATCGTGAGAGCGTTTCGCGCGCTCGACTTCTCGGAGAATCGCGCGCCGCAACGCCCGCCGTTGTGGGACGGCCAGGCGGCGGGACGCATCATCGACATTCTACTCGGAGCCTTCGGAGAGAAGATCTCCTAGCGGCCTGTCGACTTCGAAACGAGGAGTTTAGAGTACAACCTTCGGGTTGCTCTTGCGGCGGAAGAGGCAGGCTGAAGCCTGTACTCAAAACAGCAGGAAGAAGCAGGCTGAAGCCTGTACTCAAAACGACAGGACGGCAATCGAGAAGGGATGGGAGATCGGACTATGACCCAGGATTTCGGACCGACGTGCAGGATTTCGCCCGACGTCAAGATGGGCAAGAACGTCAAGGTGTACGCCTTCGTCAATCTCTATGGCTGCGAAATCGGCGACGATACGCGGATCGGAACGTTCGTCGAGATCCAGAAGGGGGCGAAGATCGGCGCGAACTGCAAGATATCGAGTCACACGTTCGTCTGCGAAGGAGTCACCATCGAGGACAACGTGTTCATCGGCCACAACGTCACCTTCATCAACGACATGTACCCTCGGGCGACAACCGAAGACGGCGCGCCGCAGTCCGAGGACGATTGGGCCGTCGTCGAGACGGTCGTCAAGAAGGGCGCCTCGGTCGGATCGAGCGCCACGCTTCTGTGCGGCGTCACGATCGGGGAAAACGCGATCGTCGGCGCGGGGAGCGTCGTGACCAAGAACGTTCCCGCGGGCATGATCGCGGCGGGCAATCCCGCGCGCGTCTTGCGGCCCGTGGGAGAGAAGAAGGCGAAGTAAGGCGAACGAGTCTCACGGACCCGATATGTCTTGCGGGTCCGATACTTTTCCCCCCAAAAACGGAGGTTGAAACATGAAAGTCCCGTTCCTGGATTTGAAGGCGCAGTACGAGTCTATTCGGAAAGAGATCGGCGAGGCGCTCGACGCCGTGCTCGAGGCGACGGCCTTCGCCGGAGGCCCCTTCGTCGCGAAGTTCGAGGAGGAGTTCGCGCCCTATTGTCAGTGCAAACACGCCGTCGGGGTGGGCAACGGGACCGACGCCTTGTGGACGGCCCTGGTCGGGCTGGGCATCGGCCCCGGCGACGAAGTGATCACGGCGGTCAATACGTTCATCGCGACGGCGGAGGCGATCGGCCTCAGTGGGGCGAAACCGGTGTTCGTGGACGTGGACGAGACGACCTACAACATGGACTGCGCGGCGTTCGAGGCGGCGATCACCGAGCGGACTCGCGCCGTCATTCCCGTGCATCTCTACGGGCAGATGGCCGACATGGACCCGATCGTCGAGATCGCGCGCAGACACGGCCTGAAGGCGATCGAGGACGCCTCGCAGGCGCACGGAGCGGAATACGACGGACGCCGCGCGGGGTCGATCGGCGACGTCGGGTGTTTCAGTTTCTACCCGGGCAAGAACCTCGGGGCCTACGGCGAAGCGGGCGCCGTCGTCACCGACGACGACGAGCTCGTCCAGAAAATCCGGATGTTCCGCGACCACGGTCAGGCGAAGAAATACCACCACGCCATGATCGGATGGAACGCGAGGATGGACGGTTTCCAAGGCGCGGTGCTGACCGTGAAACTGGGGCATCTCAACGTGTGGACGGAAGCGCGACGCCAACACGCCCAGCTCTATGGAGAACTCCTGGCGGGGATCGAAGGGGTGGTGCCGCCCGTCGAGGCGAGCTACGCCAAGCACGTTTATCACGTCTATGCCGTCCGCGCGCCTCGTCGCGACGCGCTGATCGAGTTTCTCAAGGAGCGGGACGTGTTCTGCGCCATCCACTATCCGATTCCTCTCCATTTGCAGGACGCCTACGCTCCCCTCGGTTACAAGAAGGGCGCGTTCCCGGTGGCCGAGAAGGCGGCCGAGGAGATCGTCTCGTTCCCCATGTATCCGGAACTCACGCATCGACAAATCGAAACGGTCGTCGAGGGCGTGAAGGAGTTCTTCGAGACGCCGGCGTAGGCAGAAGGGTTTGGAGACACATTGCGAACGTTGATATGATGTCGTTTTGCGGCAGACTTCTCGGTCGTGGCGAGGATTCTTCGCCGACCCCGAGAGAGAGTGCGGGACGATGACCCAGACGAGCGACAACGCTTTCGGATCGGCCCAGGCGCAGGGGTCTTCCGCGCCTTCGGGCGCTCCGGCGGGCGCGGAATCGTTTCCCCTGACGCTGGGACAGGAAGCGATCTGGCTCCTCCATCAGCTTGCGCCCTCGACGGGCGCCTACAATATCGGTTTCGCGTTGCGCGCGGCGGGACCGCTCGATCCCACCGCGCTCGAGAGGGCCGTCGAGCGTCTCGCCGAACGTCATCCGATTCTGCGCGCGCGATTCCGTCTCGAGAACGGCGACCCCGGCTACCGAATTGCGGACGAATCGTCGGTTCCCTTCGCTCTCGTCGACGCGCACGGGTGCGGCGACGACGCGTTGTCGCGGCGCCTGCACGAGTCGCACGTCGAGCCGTTCGATCTCGAGGGGGGACCGGTCTTCCGCGTCCGGTTGTTCCGGATCGGGCCCGAGGATCACGTTCTTCTCTTTTCGATCCACCACATCGTCGCCGACGACGAGTCGCTCGCGGTTCTGCTCGGCGATCTTCTCGCGTCGCTCGACGGCGCGGCGTTGCCGCCGACCGAATCGTCCCACGCCGACGGCGCGCGCCGGGAACGCGCCTTCCTCGAAAGCGACGCCGCCGAAAAGCAACTGGCTTTCTGGCGCGACGCGCTCTCGGGCGAACTCGCGAATCTCGATTTGCCGACGGATCGTCCTCGCCCTCCCGTCCGGAGCCATCAGGGTTCGTCGGTTCGCTTCGTCATGGACCCATCGCTGCGACGCGGTCTCGAAGATTTGGCGGCTTCCGAGTCCGTTTCGCTCGACGTCGTTCTTCTGACGGCGTTCCAGGTCGTCCTGATGCGCCATTCCGCGCAGGAAGAGATTCGGGTGGGCGTCTCTCTTCCGCTCCGCGATCGTCCTCGCGACGCGGTCGGCTATCTAGTCAATCCGGTCGCGGTCCGAGGCTCGATTTCGGACAATCCTTCGTTGCGGACCGCGCTGAAGGAAACAAGCGAGCGCCTGGCGAAGGCGGGCGAGAATCGCGAGTATCCGTTCCCGCGGATCGTCCAGAAGATCCGTCATGGGATCGAGCCCAACCGGTCTCCGATTTTCCAGGCGGAGTTTTCTTTCGGAAAGCACCCTCTGCTCGAGGCCTCGAGAGAGATTCACGGCCTGAAGATCGCCCCCTTCGCGCTCAATCAGGAAGAAGGCCAGCTCGACGTGGCGCTGTCGGTCGAAGATTGGGGTTCGACGCTCCACGTCGCTCTTTCGTACGACTCGGCGCTTTTCGATCGCGCGACGATCGAGCGACTCGGACAACGGTTCCGGATGTTTCTCCAGAGCGCCGTGGCCGATCCCGACCAGGGGGTCCTGAACGTGTCGATGCTCCCCGACGCGGAACGACGCCTCCTGCTCGAAACGTGGAACTCGACGCAATCCGAGTATCCGCGCGACGCGTGCGTCCACCATTTGTTCGAAGCCCAGGCGCGGCGCACGCCCGATCGGGTGGCGGTCGTCTCCGAAGGGGCGCGTCTGACGTACGCGGAGCTCGACAAACGGGCAAACCGTTTGGGCCGGTTGCTTCGGACGATCGGAGTCGGTCCCGATGTCCTCGTCGGGATCTATATGAACCGCTCCGTCGAGATGATGGCGGCGATCCTCGGGGTTTGGAAAGCGAACGGCGCGTACGTTCCGCTCGATCCTTCGTTTCCGATCGATCGGCTCGCCTACATGATTCAAGACTCGGGCTTGCAAGTCCTCCTGACCGACGAATCGCTCCGCGACGCCGTGCCCGAGACCACGGCGCGCGTGGTTTGCGTGGATCGCACGGACGGTCCGGAGCATGGCGCGGGGACGTCTTCGTCGGATCGCCATGGGCGGAAAGTCCACGCGACGCCCGACAACCTGGCCTATGTGATCTACACGTCGGGATCGACCGGAAAGCCCAAGGGAGTCCAGGTCCTTCATCGCGGTGTCGTGAATTTCCTCGCCTCGATGCGGCGCGAACCCGGACTCGACGAGAACGACGTTCTCCTGGCGGTCACCACCCTGTCGTTCGACATTTCGGTTCTCGAACTGCTTCTCCCTCTGACGGCCGGAGCGCGAATGGTCATCGCGAGCCGCGAGATCGCTTCGAGCGGATCGCTGTTGGCCGAGGCGATCGCGCAGTCCGGCGCCACCGTCATGCAGGGAACGCCCGCGAGCTGGAGATTGCTTCTCGCCGCGGGATGGACGGGCCGAAAGAACTTCAAGGTTCTCTGCGGCGGAGAGGCGCTCGCGCCCGACCTGGCGCGCGAACTCCTCGCTCGCGCTCCGCAAGTCTGGAACATGTACGGCCCCACCGAGACCACGGTGTGGTCCACCTGCGCGCGGCTTTCCAGCCCCGACGCGCCGATCGCGATCGGCCGCCCGATCGGCAACACGAAGATCTACATTCTCGACCGGACTAGGCAACCGGTCCCGCAAGGCGCCGTGGGCGAACTCTATATCGGAGGCGACGGCGTCGCCCGAGGGTATCTCAACCAACCCGAGCGGACCCGGGAGAAGTTCGTTCCCGATCCGTTCGCTCCGGAGAGAGACGGCGCCCGGATCTATGCCACCGGCGATCTGGCGCGTTATCTCCCCGACGGGAGTATTCTCTGTCTCGGTCGTCTAGATCATCAGGTCAAGATCCGAGGCTACCGGATCGAACTGGGCGAGATCGAGGCGGCGCTTTCGGAGCACGCCGAGGTGCGCCAGTCCGTGGTCGTCGCGCGGGAGGACGAGCCGGGCGACAAGCGCCTCGTGGCCTATCTCGTGCCTCGCGACGGCCCGAGCGTGTCGCCGCAGGACCTGCGCCGCCACCTTCTCGCGCGGCTCCCCGAGTACATGGTTCCCGCGCTGTTCATCTCTCTCCAGGCCCTGCCCGAAACGCCGAACGGCAAGACCGATCGACGCGCCCTTCCCGCGCCCGACGCGCGCCGTCCCGATCTCAGAGAGGCGTGGGTCGCTCCGCAGAGTCGGATGGAGCGCGATCTGGCGGATCTGTGGAAGGGACTCTTGAAGTTGGATCGAGTGGGCATCCGCGACAACTTCTTCGATCTCGGCGGCAATTCGCTCCTCGCCTATCGCGTCGTGGCCGAGTTGAGCCGCCGCCTCGACACCCAAGTCCCCGTCGTCCGAACCTTCCAGTATCCGACCATCCACGCCCTCGCGCGTTTCCTGACCGAAGGGCAGGAGACCGAACCCTTTCTCCAGCGAATCGCGGAGCGGGCGCGCCGCGAGCGCCGCGCGATTCCCGAAGCGTCGCAAGAGACCCGAGGCGTCGCCGTCATCGGGATGGCGGGGCGTTTCCCCGCGGCGGAAAACCTCGAGCAACTCTGGCGCAACCTATGCAACGGCGTCGAGTCCGTCACGGTATTCTCGAGGGAAGAACTCGGGCCCGGGATCGACGAATCGCTCCGCAACGATCCGGACTATGTCCCCGCGCGGGGCATCCTCACCGACGCCGACAAGTTCGACGCCGCGTTCTTCGGCATTCGGCCGCGCGAGGCCGAGGTGATGGACCCGCAGCAACGGGTGTTTCTCGAAGATTGTTGGGCCGCGCTCGAACACGCCGGGTACGACCCCGACCGCTGCGACGGTCTGGTCGGCGTCTACGCCGGGATGGGCAACAACACATATTTCCGCGTCAACGTGTCGACGCGACCCGACTTGATCCGGGTCGTCGGCGACTTCCAGGCCGAAGTCGGGACCGAGAAGGACCATATCGCGCCGCGCGTTTCGTACCTCCTGAATCTGACCGGACCGAGCCTGAGCGTCCACACCGCCTGTTCCACCTCGCTCGTCACCGTAGACAACGCGTTTCACGACCTCATGGCGTACCGATGCGACATGGCTCTGGCGGGCGGAGTCGATGTTACCGTTCCGCAAAAAAGCGGACAGCTGTACCAGGACGGAGGGGTGTTCACCCGCGACGGACATTGCCGTCCGTTCGACGCCGACGCGACGGGGACGATGTTCGGCGAGGGGTCGGGCGTCGTCGTCCTCAAGCGGCTCGACGAGGCGCTGCGCGACGGCGATACGGTCTACGCCGTCATCGCCGGTTCGGCGATCAACCACGACGGCTCGAACAAGGTCAGCTATCTGGCGCCCAGCGTCGACGGACAGGCTGAGGTCGTCGCCCTCGCCCAGGCGCGCGCCGGTTTCGATCCCGCTTCGATCACCTACATCGAGGCGCACGGGACCGGGACGCCGATCGGGGATCCGATCGAGATCGAAGGTCTCACCAAGGCGTTCCGCCTCAAGACGGAGAAGAAGCAGTTCTGCGCCATCGGTTCGATCAAGGGCAACCTGAGCCACTCGACCACCGCCGCGGGCATCGCGGGCCTGCTCAAGGCGGTGCTGTGCCTCTATCACAAGACCCTCGTCCCCAGCATCAACTACTCGAAACCGAATCCGCGGATCGACTTCGCCAACAGTCCTTTCTACGTCAACACCGAGCTCAAGCCTTGGCCGGCGACCGCCACGCCGCGCCGCGCGGGCGTCAGCTCGTTCGGGTTCTGCGGAACCAACGCGCACGCCGTTCTCGAAGAAGCGCCCGCGCTCAAACCTTCGAGTCCTTCGCGTCCGAGACAGCTCTTTCTTCTGTCGGCCAAGACCGAAGGGGCGTTGGACCGCGCGACGGCGAATCTTCGCGCGCATCTCGAGTCTCACCCCGAGACGAACTTCGCGAACGCGGCCTATACGCTTCAGACCGGTCGAAAGGCGTTCGAGTATCGCCGGTTCGTCGTGGCGCGCGACGTCGCCGACGCGGCGTCGATCCTCGAGTCGCTCGACGCGAACTTCGCCTCGAGCCGCCGATGCGAGACGGCCTCGGGCGCGCGCGTCGCCTTCATGTTCCCCGGCCAGGGGTCGCAGTACGTGAACATGGGCGCGAACCTCTATCGCGACGAACCGGTGTTCCGCGAGACGGTGGACCGCTGCGCCGAAATCCTGAAACCGCATCTCGGACGCGACCTGCGCGAGATGCTGTATCCCGCCCCGGGCGACGCGGAAACGGCGGCGGCCTCGCTCAAAGAGACGTTCTACACCCAGCCGGCGATCTTCACGATCGAGTACGCCCTGGCGCGGCTTTGGGAAAGCTGGGGCATTCGCCCCGCCGCCACGATCGGCCACAGCATCGGCGAATTCGTCTGCGCCTGTCTGGCCGAAGTCTTCGCGCTCGAAGACGCCCTGTTCCTCGTCGCCACGCGCGGACGGTTGATGCAGGAACTGCCCGGAGGCGCGATGCTGTCGGTTCGCCTCCCCGCGGCCGAGGTCGAGAAACGCCTGCCTCCCGACTGCTCGATCGCCGCGGTCAACGGACCCAGCTTGTGCGTCGTCTCGGGACCGAACGAAAGCGTCGCGAAGATTCAAAAGGAACTCGAGGGCGAAGGAACCGTGTGTCGTCATCTCCACACGTCCCACGCGTTCCATTCCCCGACGATGGATTCGATCGTCGAGCCGTTCGCCGAACACGTGCGGACCGTCGCGCTTCATGCGCCCAAGATCCCGTTCGTCTCGACCGTGACCACGCGGTGGATCTCCGCCGTCGAGACGACGGACCCGATGTACTGGGCGCGGCATTTGAGATCGACCGTGCGGTTCGCCGAAGGCGTGCGCGAACTCTGGGAGGATCCCTCCTGGATATTGCTCGAAGTCGGGCCGCGCACGACGGCGACCACGCTCGCGCGTCAACAGGCCAAGGACGTGAAGAAACAGGTGGCGATTCCCTCGCTTTCCGACACCCCCGACGACGAGGCGGAATGGACCGCGCTTCTCAAGGCCGTCGGCTCTCTGTGGCTCAACGGCGTGTCGATCGACTGGCGGGCGTTCTACTCGCGCGAAGAACGGCGGCGCGTCGCTCTGCCGACGTATTCCTTCGAACGCACGCGCTACTGGATCGATCCCGTCCTCGACGCGGCGCGGCCCAGTGTCGGCAAGAGAATGCCGGTGCCGGAGGCGTATGCAATAGAAGCCGAGAAGGCCCCGGAAACGGAACCGGCGGAGCGAACCGGGAAAGGCGGGCGCAAAGAACGTCTTGCCGTCAAGGTCCGCGAGATCCTCCAGTTCGCTTCGGGACTAGACCTGTCGGGAGTGGACGAGACGACGACGTTTCTCGAGATGGGTCTCGATTCCCTCTTCCTGACCCAGGCGGCGCGGCAACTCCAGACCGAGTTCGGCGTCAAGATCACGTTCCGCCTGATGCTCGAGAAACACCCGACGCTGCGGACCCTGGCGGAGTACCTCGACGCCGAGTTGCCACCCGAAACGCCGACCGAGGCCGAGCCTCAGGCGACGGCGACTCCGGCGCGTCCCGGCGGGGGCGAGCCCCCCGTACCCGGGGCGCGGCTCGGACGCGACCCGCAGGGGAATCCCGCCTGGTTTGTCCCGGACCCCGACCGGCCCGGCAAGTATCTGAGAGTGGGAGGCGCCAAGTGACCGACGGACCGGAACATCTCCAGGGCGGCCCCGAACTCACCCCGGTGGATTTCGATCCATTTGCGGGCGAGGAAGTCGTCGCGACCGTCCTGGCCACGGAGTCGCAGCAGGAGCTTTGGGTCTCGTCGCAGATGGGGCCCGAGGCGTCGTGCGCCCTCAACGAGTCGGTCTCGATCCGCTTGCGCGGCCCGCTCGACGCCGCGGCGATGACGTCCGCCGTTCAAGAACTCGCCCGACGTCACGAAGCGCTGCGCGGTTCGTTCAGTCCCGACGGCGCGACGTTGTGCATCGCGTCCGACGTCGAGATCCCGATCGAGACGATCGATCTCCGCGACGTTCCCGAGTCCGAAAGAGAAGCGCGGCTCAGCGAGGCGATCCAGCGAGGCGCGTCGCGCCCGTTCGATCTGGTGAAAGGGCCTCTGTTTCGGGTGCAGATCGTCCGGATGACGTCCGAGGGGATGACCCCCGAGGAACACGTCGTAATCCTGGGGGCGCATCACATCGTGTGCGACGGCTGGTCGATCGACGTGGTTCTCAAGGACCTGGGCGACATCTACTCGGCCCTCCAGCGCGGGACGACGCCCGACCTCGCCGAGGTGGGACGCTTCAGCGCCTATGCCGACGCGCAGCGCCAAGAACTCGGTTCCGAGACGGCGCGCGACGCCGAGGACTACTGGCTCAGGCAGTTCGCCGACCCGGTTCCGCCGCTCGACCTTCCCGCGGACTATCCTCGCCCCCCGATTCGAACCTACGACGCCGCGCGAGTCGAATGGCGCGCCGATCCCGCCTTGGCGACGGCGCTCCGCCGCACGGGTTCGCGTTTGGGATGCAGTCTGTTCACGATGCTTTTCGCGGGATGGCAGGCGTTTCTTCATCGCATCTCGGGCCAGGACGACCTGGTGGTCGGCGTTCCCTCGGCCGGCCAGCCCGTGGTCGGACAACACGACCTCGTCGGCCATTGCGTCAACTTCCTCCCGCTTCGAAGCCGGTTCGACCCCACCCGCTCCTTCGCCGACTACGCCCGGTCGGTCGCGTCCGCCATGCTCGACGCCTCGGAGCATCAGGTCTTCTCTTACGGGCGACTGCTCAAGACGATCCGTTTTCCCCGCGATCCGGGACGCATTCCGCTCGTCTCGGTTTCGTTCACCCACAGCCAGAAGTACGCCGAAGGCGCCGTGAAGTTCGAGGGGCTGACGCACGACTACTCGCTCAATCCCCGGTGTTTCGAAACCTTCGATCTTCAGATGAACGCGCGCGAGGCGGGAGGGGCGCTCGAGTTTCTCTCTCACTTCAACACGAACATGTTCGAGCACGAGACCGTCGAGCGATGGCTCGGGGAGTACGAGGCTCTCCTCAAGGGGGCGGCCGAGAACGCCGACACGCCGCTCGCGAAGTTGCCGCTCCTGACCGAGGAAGAGCGCAAAGAGATCGAAACCTGGAACGCCACCGAGACGGACTATCCGCGCGAGGCTTGCGTTCACCATCTCTTCGAAGACCAGGCGGCGCGGACCCCCGACCGCATCGCCGTCGAGTTCGAGGACGAGTCTCTCACCTATGAGGAATTGAACCGCCGCGCCGACCGTTTGGCCGCCCGGCTCCGGCGGGCGGGGGCGCAACGCGGAAACCTCGTCGCGATCTACGTCGAGCGATCCCTCGACATCGCGATCGGCCCTCTGGCCGTCCTCAAGTCCGGCGCGGCGTACGTTCCGCTCGACCCGATGTTCCCGCGCGAGCGCATCGAGTTCATGATCCAAGACGCAAACGCCGCCGTCGTCCTGACCCAGAAGGCCATTCTCGGCGACCTGCCCGCGTGCCCGAACGCGACGATTGTGGTGTCGGACGAATCGCACCCGTCGGAAACGGCGGACAACGCGGCCGCGGCGGACTCCGTTCCGCCGTCCTCGGAAGACCCCGCCTACGTCATCTACACTTCGGGATCGACGGGCAAGCCCAAGGGAGTTGAGATACCCCACAGGGCCCTGGTGAATTTCCTTCTTTCCGTGAAGGAGACTCCCGGTCTCGAACAGGACGACGTCTTGCCCTGTATCGCGACCCTCTCGTTCGACATCGCGGCCCTCGAAATCTACCTTCCCCTGATCGTCGGCGCGCGTACCGTCATCGTCAGTCGCGAGGCCTCGCTGGACCACACGGTGCTCATGCGGTCGCTCGAGAAGACGGGCGCGACGGCGATGCAGGTTACGCCCGCATCGTGGCGGCTTCTGATCGATTCCGGATGGGAAGGCATTCCCGGCCTCAAGGCGTTCAGCGGCGGCGAGGCGCTTTCGCGCGACCTGGCCGACAAGATTCTCGACCGTGTCGGGGAGCTCTGGAACTTCTATGGCCCTACCGAAACCACCGTCTACTCGTCCGTCGAACGGGTCGGCCGCGCGCCCGAAGCGCCGCGCCTAGGGCTTCCCATGGCGAACACGCAATTCCACGTTCTCGACCCGCGCCGAGAGCCGCTTCCCATCGGCGTTCCGGGAGAGATCTGGATCGGAGGCGACGGGGTCGCGACGGGGTACTTGAATCGCCCCGAACTGACCGCCGAGAAATTCATCCCCGATCCCTTCTCCAAGACTCCCGGAAAGCGTCTCTATGGCTCGGGCGATCTGGTGCGTCGTCTTCCCGACGGGCGGTTCGAGTTCCTCGGGCGGCTCGACCATCAGGTCAAGGTGCGCGGCTACCGCATCGAACTGGGCGAGGTCGAGTCGCTCCTGCGCGAATACCCGGGCGTTCTCGAGACCGCCGTGGTCGCGCGCGAGGACGTGTCGGGCGACGCGCGGCTCGTGGCTTACTTCGTCGCGGACCCCGCGGCGCAGCCGTCGCCCACGGACCTGCGCGGGTCCCTGGCGCACACGCTGCCCGAATACATGATCCCGTCGGCGTTCGTCCGACTCGAATCGTTCCCCCTGACGCCCAACGGGAAACTGGACCGCCGCGCGCTGCCGGCTCCCGACTCGCACCGGCCCGATCTGCTGGCCGACTACGTCGCGCCGCGCACCGATCTGGAGCGGTCGATCGCCGCCGTCTGGAAGGAAGCGTTGAGATTGGAGAAGGTGGGCGTGTACGACAACTTCTTCGAGCTGGGTGGCCATTCGCTCCTTCTCGTCCACGTGCATACCGAACTGAGACCGATTCTCGGCGACGACGTTCCGGTCGTGGCGATGTTCCAATACCCGTCCATCGACGCGCTCTCTCGTTTTCTTGCCGCGGACAAGGATTCGGGCGAGACCGACCGACAGATTCGCGAACGCGGAGCGCGGCAGAGAGAAGCGATGAGCCGCCGCGAGAAGGCGTTGAAAAGGAAGGCGACGAAAACCCCATGAGCGAAGCCGAGCAGACAAACGCACTCGAAGGCGTCGCGGTCGTCGGCATGGCGGGCCGTTTCCCGGGAGCTCGGTCCGTCGACGAGTTCTGGAAGAACCTGTGCGACGGCGTCGAGTCGATCTCAATCTTCTCGGAAGAGGAGGTCGTGGCCTCGGGCGTGCCGGAGGCGCTCGCGCGCAATCCGGCGTACGTCAAGGCGGGTTTCCGCGCTCCCGACACGGATCGGTTCGACGCGCAGTTCTTCGGTTTCACGCCGCGCGAGGCGGAGTTCATGGACCCGCAGCATCGGGTGTTTCTGGAATGCGCCTGGGAAGCGCTCGAAGACGCCGGCTACGATTCCGAGAGGTACCCTGGGTCCGTCGGCGTTTTCGCCGGATGCGGGCTGAACAACTACATCCTGAACAACCTCGTGTTCAACCGGCGGGCCATGGCGATGATGGGCCCCTATCAGGCCATGCTTGGAAACGACAAGGACTACCTCACGACCCGCGTCTCCTACAAACTCAATCTGAAGGGTCCGAGTCTCAGCATTCAGACGGCTTGCTCGACCTCTCTCGTCGCGATTCAGGTCGCTTTTCAGAGTCTCCTCAACTATCAGTGCGACATGGCTCTCGCGGGAGGGGTTTCGCTTCACTCTTCGCTCGCGGAGGGGTATCTCTACGCCGAAGGACAGATTCTCTCGACGGACGGACACTGTCGTGCCTTCGATCGCGACGCTTCGGGTACGGCGCTAGGCGAAGGCGCGGGCATCGTCGTCCTCAAACGCCTCGAAGACGCTCTCGAGGACGGCGACCGAATCTACGCCGTCGTCCGCGGCGCGGCGGTCAACAACGACGGCGCGGCCAAGGTCGGCTACACCGCCCCGAGCGTCGAGGGGCAGGTGGCGGTCATCGCAACGGCGCAGGCGTTGGCCGGGTTCGATCCGGCGACCATCTCCTACGTCGAGACGCACGGAACCGGAACGCCCCTGGGCGACGCGATCGAGATCGCCGCCCTGACTCAGGCGTTTCGAGGCGTCCCGTCCCAGTCTTGCCGCATCGGCTCGGTCAAGCCCAACATCGGCCACCTCGACGCGGGAGCGGGCGTCGCCGGATTCATCAAGACCGTTCTGGCCCTCTATCGCGGCCTGATTCCGCCGAGCGTGAACTGCAAGAGCCCGAATCCGAGACTCAACATCGAGGCGACTCCCTTCTACGTCAACACGACTCTCTCGGAGTGGAAACGAGGCGATGCGCCCCGTCGCGCCGGAGTCAGCTCGTTCGGCATCGGAGGAACCAATGCTCACGTGGTCCTGGAAGAAGCCCCCGCACCGGTCGAATCCGATCCCCCGCGTCCCTGGGAACTGATCGCGCTCTCGGCCCGGAGTCCGTCGGCGCTGGAGAACGCGACGCGGAACCTGGCCGAACATCTGCGCGCCCACCCGGACTTCAACCTCGGAGACGTCGCGTTCACGCTCCAGACCGGACGACGCGCGTTTCCTCACCGACGGTTTCTCGTGTGTCGCGACGTTGCCGACGCCTCGCAGGCGCTCTCCGAGACCGGGTCGCAACGCCTCCTGACTTCGAAGACCGATAGCGCCGGGCTCGCGGTGGGATTCATGTTCACGGGACAGGGGTCTCAGTACGTGGACATGGGCAAGGGGCTCTACGAGACGGAGCCGGTCTTCCGCGAAGCGGTCGATTCCTGCGCGGAAATCCTGAAACCGCATCTCGGCCAGGATCTCCGCGCGATCCTCTACCCAACCGAAGGCGCGACCGAAGAGAACTCGCGCCGACTCGAACAGACGGCGATCGCCCAACCGGCCATCTTCACCATCGAATACGCTTTGGCGAGACTCTGCGCCGCGTGGGGTCTGGTCCCCACCGCGATGATCGGTCACAGCATCGGAGAGTACACCGCCGCCTGCATCGCCGGGGTCTTTACGCTCGAGAGCGCGCTCGAACTCGTGGCGACGCGCGGCCGCCTGATGCAGGAGCTGCCCGGAGGCTCAATGCTGGCGGTGCCGCTCGCGGAGAGCGACGTCGCGGCGCGGATCGACGGCTCGCTCTCGCTCGCCGCCGTCAACGCGCCTTCTTTCTGCGTGGTTTCGGGGCCGCACGAGTCCATCGACGGTTTCGAGAGACGTCTTCGAGAGCGCGGCGTCGAATGCCGGCGTCTTCACACGTCGCACGCCTTTCATTCCGAGATGATGGACCCGATTCTCGAACCGTTCCGCCGCGTCGTCGAAAAGGCGCGGCCCCAGCCGCCCGCCATGCGGTTCGTCTCGAACCTTACGGGCAAATGGATCGCCGACTCCGAAGCCTGCGATCCTTCCTACTGGGTCGATCACCTGCGCCGGACCGTCCGCTTCTCGGACGGCGTGCGCACGCTCCTCGACGACGGCGACGCAGGCGCGCTGGTCGAGGTCGGGCCGGGGAACACGCTGTGCTCTCTCGCCCGCCAACAACGAGGGGTCGGTCCCAACCGGGCAATCATCCCCCTGGTGCGCCACCCGCGCGAACCGCAGCCCGACCCGGCATACTTGATGAGCGCCCTCGGGCGGCTCTGGCTCGTCGGCGTGGAAATCGACTGGGCGAGACTTCACGAAGGGAAGCGGCGTCGGAGGGTTTCTCTGCCCACGTATCCCTTCGAGAGACAACGCTATTGGATCGAAGCGGTGAACAAACCAGCCGTGTCGGAGGTGTCGGACATGTCGGACGGATCCAGAACGGCAAACAAGGCAGAGGAAACCACGACCCCGTCGGCGTCGGCGGCGCTGTATTCCAGGCCGGACCTGCCCGTTGCGTATGCCCCCCCACGCAACGATACCGAGGAGACGCTCGCGGAGATTTGGCGGAACCTGCTCGGCATCGAACCGATAGGCATCCACGACAACTTCTTCGATCTCGGGGGCCATTCGCTTCTGGCTTCCCAGGTCATCTCGCGCGTGCGCGAGACGGTGCGCGTGGATTTGCCCATGCGGGGCATCTTCGAGGTTCCGACCATCGCCGGTCTAGCCCGGGCGATCGAGTCGGTGCGGACGGGGGAAATGAAGACGACCTTGCAAGCGCCGCCGCTCGAACGGATCTCGCGCGAGGGGCGTCCTCCTCTTTCGTTCGCGCAAAGGCGCATGTGGTTCCTTCATCAGTGGGACCCATCGAGCCCCGCGTACAACGTCCCCCTGGCGTTCACTATCCGGGGGACGGTCGACGTCGATCTTTTGCGCCGCTCCCTCGCGGTCATTCACGATCGCCACGAAACTCTCCGGACCGCCTTCGCCGAGGAAGACGGATCGCCCGTCCTGGAGATCTCGGAGACGGTAGAGCCCGATCTGAACGTGGTCGACCTGACCGGCCTCGAAGAAAGCGAGCGACAGGAGGCGCTCCATCGGTCGATCCGCGAAGACATGCTGCGCCCCTTCGATCTCTCGCGCGCCCCGCTCATGCGGACGACGTCGTTCAAGACGGGCGCGGACCGCTGGGTCGTGTTCTTCAAGTCGGACCACGTCGTTTCGGACGGCTGGTCTCTGGGGGTTCTGATACGCGAGCTGAGCGAGATCTACAGCGCTTTGTCCGAGGGTGAGCCTTCGCCGCTTCCCGAACTCCCGGTGCAGTATCGCGACTATGCCGACTGGCAGAACCGTTGGCTTCGCGACGAGACGCTCGAAGCCCAACTCGAGTTCTGGAAAGAGCGTCTCGCGGGCGAACTCCCGATTCTCGAACTTCCAGCGGACCGGCCGCGGCCGGCCGCTCCCAGCTATCGTGGGGCGACGCTAGGCTTCTCGCTTTCGCGCGAGCTCACCGAGTCTCTTCACAAGATGAGCAAACGCCGGGGCTCGACTCTATTCATGACCTTGATGACGGGATTCAACGTTCTCCTCCATCGCTACACGGGTCAGGACGACATCATCGTCGGCTCGCCGACGGCGAACCGCATTCGCCCCGAGATCGAAGGCTTGATCGGCCTGTTCATCAACACGCTCGCCTTCCGAACGGACCTTTCCGGGAATCCCTCGTTCGAGGCGCTCCTGCAACGCGTTCGCGAGCTCACCTTGGCCTCGTACGGCCATCAGGATTTGCCGTTCGAGCAGCTGGTCGAGGCGCTCCAGCCCAAGCGCGACCCGAGTCATCACCCGATTTTCCAAACGATGTTCGCCCTCCAGAACGCGCCCTTCCCACCGCTCCGGATGGGGAACCTCCAGGCCGAGAGCATGATCGTCGATCACGGCGGGGCCCAGATCGATTTCGTCATCGCCATGTGGGAAAAAGACGGCGTCCTCCACGGCGCCGCCGACTACAGCACCGATCTGTTCGAGCGCGAAACCGTCGCCCGGATGATCGAGCATTTCGAGACCCTTTTGGCGTCGGCCGCCGCGGAACCCAGTCTCCCGATCTCCGATCTCGAATTGTTGACCGAGTCCGAGCGCGAGGCTCTCCTGGCCGAGGGCCGAGGTCCCCGGCCCGACTACCCGCGCGATGTCCCCGTCCAGGATTTGTTCGAGAAGGAAGCGGCCCGGAATCCCCGCACCGACGCGGTGCGCTGGCGCGACCAGGCCCTCACCTACGACGCGCTCAATCGCCGATCGAACCGACTCGCGCGCCGACTTCGCGCCATGGGGGTCGGCCCGAACGTTCTCGTGGCGATTTGTCTCGAACGCTGCCCGGACACGATGGTGTCGATCCTGGGGATTCTCAAAGCGGGAGGCGCCTACGTCCCACTCGATCCCGAGTATCCCAAGGAACGGCTGGCGTTCGTGATCGAGGACACGAAAGCCCCCGTGGTTCTCACCCACGACCGTCTGGTTGCCGGTTTGCCCGACCACGGCGCCCAGGTCCTGAGGCTCGATGCCGAATGGGAATCGATCGCCTCGGAAAGCGACGAGAACCTTCCGGCGTCGAGCGGTCCCGAGGATCTAGCCTACGTGATCTACACCTCCGGCTCCACGGGCCGGCCCAAAGGAGTCCGGATCACGCATCGCAACCTGATTTGCTCCACGGAGGCCTACACGTTTTTTTACAGTCGCACCGTGAAACGGTCTCTCCTCCTGTTCTCGTATGCGTTCGACGGTTCGGTCGCCGGGATATTCCGGCCGCTCGTTCACGGCGGAACCGTCGTTCTTCCCGAGGAGGGGGATCGGATGGATCCGAACCGACTCGTGGAGCTGATCCATCGACACGGCGTCACCTATACGATCTGCCTGCCGTCGCTCTACTCGGTCATCCTCGAAGCCGGAGACAAGGAGCGGCTCGCCTCGTTCGAACACGTCGAAGTCGGCGGCGAGGCCTGCACCCGGGAGCTGGTCAATCGACACTACACGATACTCCCCAACACGCTTCTCTCGAACGCATACGGTCCCACGGAAGCGACGGTGTGGTGTACGGGTCACGTTTGTCGCCCCGCCGCCGCCAACGTTCCGGTCCCGATCGGCAAGCCGATCGCCAACTACGAAACCTACGTTCTCGATTCGCACAACCGACTGGTTCCGACCGGCGTCGCGGGCGAACTCTTTGTGGGCGGCGACGGCCTGGCGCCCGGCTACCTGAACCGGCCGGATCTGACCGCCGAGCGATTCGTGCCGCATCCCTTCGACGCGAATCCGCAAGCCAGGCTCTACAAGACGGGCGACGTCGTTCGCCGCGCGAGCGACGGCTCGATCGAGTTCCTGGGCCGGATCGACAACCAAGTCAAGATCCGGGGCTTCCGCATCGAACTCGGCGAAATCGAGTCCGCCATGCTGCGGTGCCCGGGAGTCGAGGACGCCGTGGTACTCGCGCGCGAAGACGTGCCGGGCGACAAGCGCCTGGTCGGCTACGCCAAGATTCCGGAGTGTTCTCCCGACGACTCGGCGCGGATTCGCGCCCACTTGCGCGACACCCTGCCCGCCTACATGGTCCCGGCCGCTCTAGTCCTTCTCGACGCCTTTCCGCTCATGCCCAACGGGAAGGTCGACCGCAAGTCCTTGCCTGCGGCCGACGGGGCGGAGGCCGATCAGGCCGAAGAGTACGTCGCGCCCCGCACTCCCATCGAGGAGCTGGTCGCCTCGACGTGGGGCGAAGTGCTCGGCGTGGAGAAGGTGGGCATCTACGACGATTTCTTCAACCTGGGCGGCCATTCGCTTCTCGCCACCCAAGTGATTGCGCGACTGGCCAAGAGCCCCTACAGGGTCCAGGTGCCCGTTCGACAGATTTTCGACGCCTCGCGGGTCGTGGATTTCGCCACACTCGTCACCCGCGCGCTGCTCGAGGAGGAGGACGACGAGGATCTGCGCAAAATGCTCGAGGAATTGAACGGCTCGAAATGAGGGGTCACGGGTTCTCAATGCCTTTTGACATCCCGAAGTCGATCCGGCTAGAATAGCGTCGAGACAGAACACTGGTCCTGTCCAACGAAGCAACTGCGACAACCTGGGGAGAATCCCCGCGCGCGCGGAGAAAACAGTCGAACCATATGAGCGAGAGCCCGAAAGACATCTCAAGCCTGTCGACCGCGCAACGCGCCACTCTCGAGAAGTGGCTCCAGAAGAAGCGCGAGCGCGCGGCCGCGCCGGCCGAGGCGATCGCGCCGCGGCCGGATCGCGACTCCCTGCCCCTGTCGTCCGGACAGCAGCGCCTTTGGGTGATCGACCAGTTCGAGCCTCTGAGCCCGGCCTACAACATCGCGTTCGCCGCGCGTCTTTCCGGGCCGCTCGACGTCTCGGCGCTCGAACGCGCGATGGGCGAGATCCTGCGCCGCCACGAAGTGCTCCGCGTTCGATTCGAAACCCGGAAGGGCGCTCCCGTCCAAACCCTCTCTCACGACGAGCCGCTCCAGATCGAAGTCACCGATCTGCGCGAGACTCCCGAGGCGGCCAGGGAGTCGGAGATCCAGCGCCTGGCCTCCATCGAAAGCCGGCGACCGTTCGACCTGGCCCGCGACCGTCTGTTCAGGGTCTCGCTCCTCAAACTGTGCGAAACCGATCACGTCCTTCTCCTCTCGTTCCATCACATCGTCTTCGACGGTTGGTCCTGGAGCGTCTTCACGAAGGAACTCGATAGCCTCTACGACGCGTTCCGCAAGGGGCGCCCCTCTCCCCTGGCCGATCTCCCAATCCAGTACTTCGACTACGCGGCCTGGCAGGAGCGGACCGCCCGTTTGGACGGGCTCCGTAAGGACTTGGACTTCTGGAGCGACTGCCTGAAGGGCGAACTCCCCGTCTCGACCCTTCCGACCGACTATCCGCGCCCGGCGCGCCTGACGTACATGGGGGGACGCCAACCCTTCGTCTTGCCCGCGGCGGTGACGAAGGGGCTGCGGCAGCTGGCCCAACAGGAAAGCGTCAGCCTGTTCATGACCCTCCTCGCCGCGTTCAGCACCCTTCTCCACCGTTATTCAGCCCAGGACGACATCCTGGTCGGCACCCCCGTCGCCAACCGGCCGGCGGTCGAGCTCGAGTCTTTGATCGGATTCTTCGTCAACACGATCGTGGTCCGCGGCGACCTGTCGGGAGACCCCACGTTTCGCGAGATTCTGGCGCGAGTCCGCGACGCCTCCCTCGACGCCTATGCCCATCAGAACGTCCCGTTCGATAAGTTGGTCGAGACCCTTCAGCCCACTCGTCAACCCAACGCGCATCCGATCTTCCAGGTGGTGTTCGCCTTTCAGAACACCCCCCAAGCCTCCCTCAACCTCGCCGGGTTGACCCTCACGCCTCTGGTCGTTTCGAGCGCAACGTCCAAGTTCGATCTGACTCTGTTCATGTGGGAAGAAGACGGCGCGCTGGCGGGCGAAATCGAGTACAGCGCCGATTTGTTCCGACCCGACACCATCGAGCGCATGGTCTCGCACTTCTCGGTCCTGCTCGAAGGTGTCGTCGCCGGTCCCGACCGTCGTCTCTCGTCCCTCCCCATGCTCACCGAGCCCGAGCGCTGCAGGCTCCTGGTCGAATGGAACGCGACGGACACGCCCTACCCGCGCGACGCAACGATCCACGCCGCCTTCGAGGAACAAGTGCGGGCGCGACCCAACGCGACGGCGGTCGTCGGAGCCGCGGAGCGACTGTCGTACGGCGATCTCGACCGGCGAGCGAATCGTCTCGCGTGGAAACTCCGCTCTCTCGGTGTCCAGGCCGGGACTCCCGTCGGGATCTTCACCGACCGCTCGGTCGAAATGGTCGTCGGCATGGTGGCGATCCTCAAAGCGGGCGGGGGCTACGTCCCGCTCGATCCCGCGTATCCGCCGGACCGTCTGAAGTTCGTGATCGAAGACACGGCGTGTTCGGCGATTCTCACGCAGGCGCACCGCGCGGCGTCGCTACCGGACCTGCCGTTCCAGGCGCTCGTTCTGAACGACGGTTGGGAGAGCGACGTCCCCAAGAACGCAGCCGTGACGGACTCGGGAGCCGACGGTTCGACGCTCGCCTACGTGATCTATACGTCGGGATCGACCGGCAAGCCCAAGGGAGTGGCCGTGCCCCATCGGGGCGTCTTGAGACTCGTACTCGGAGCGACCTACGCCCGATTCGGGCGCGACCGCGTCTTCCTGCAGTTGGCCCCCGTTTCGTTCGACGCCGCCACCTTCGAGATGTGGGGCGCGCTGCTCCACGGCGCCGTATGCGTTCTCTATCCCGACCACGGAGTGCCCGACCCCGAAGTGCTTCGGGGAATCCTGAGAAAGCACCGCGTGACCACGCTCTGGCTCACCGCGTCGCTTTTCAACACGTTCATCGACGAGTCGCCCGAGGCCCTGCGGGGCGTGGACGAGATCCTGACCGGCGGCGAGGCCCTCTCGGTCGCCCACATTCGTCGCGCGATCGACCTCTTGCCCGAAACCCAGATCATCAACGGCTATGGACCGACGGAGAACACGACGTTCACGACCTGCTACCCGATTCCACGCAAACTGGACCCGACGATCACGTCGATCCCCATCGGACGCCCGATCGCCAACACCCAGGCCTACATTCTCGACTCGAAGATGCAGCCGGTCCCCACCGGCGTGCCGGGCGAACTGTACGCGGGCGGAGACGGTCTGGCCCGGGGGTATCTGAACCGCGAGGAAGCGACGGCGCAACGCTTCGTCCGCAATCCCTTTTCTCCCGACCCCTCGTCGCGTCTCTACGCCACGGGAGACCTCGTGCGCTATCTGCCCGACGGCAATATCGAATTCCTCGGCCGGATCGACACGCAGGTCAAGATCCGCGGCTTCCGGATCGAACTCGGCGAGATCGAGGCCGCCCTGGCTCGCCATCCGGGCGTGCGCGAAGTGGTCGTCGACGTACGCCAGGACGTGCCGGGCGAGAAGCGACTGGTCGCCTACATGGTCGTGAACGAGTCGTCTCCCCCCTCGCTCAACGACTTGCTCGACTTCATCCGTCGATGGCTGCCCGACTACATGATTCCCTCGGGAATGGTCTACCTCGATTCGCTTCCCCTGACGCCGAACGGCAAGGTGGATCGACGCGCCCTGCCCGCCGTCGAGCAGATCCGCCGCACCGATCTGGTCGCCTACGAGGCGCCCCGTAACGAGACCGAGCGGACGATCGCCGAGGCCTGGGAGGAAGTGCTCCAGATCCCGAAGGTCGGGATTCACGACAACTTCTTCGAACTCGGAGGGCATTCCCTCCTGGCCACCCGCGTCGTGGCTCGACTCAAAGAGGCGTTCCGAATCGACCTTCCCCTCCGGAGTCTGTTCGACGATCCTACCGCCGCCGGCATGGCGCGCAGCATTCACTACGACAAGTTGCTCGACGTCTATCGCTACCGGGCGAAACCGTCGGCGGAATGGAAAAGCCTGGTGCCGATGCAGCCCCAGGGCAACAAACCGCCGTTCTTCCTGGTCGCGGGAGCGCACGCCAACGAAGACGAGTTCATGCGATTCCTTTCGAGCATGATCGTCCACATCGGCCTCGACCAGCCGGTTTACGGTTTCAAGCCGCGCGGACTCGACGGCAAGGAAGACCCGCACCGGAGCGTCGAGGAGATGGCCGAGGCGTACATCGAGGAAATGCGCGCCTTCCAACCCCGCGGCCCCTATCTGATCGGCGGCGAGTGCATCGGAGGCATCGTGGCCTACGAGATGGCCCAGCAGCTCGAAGAGCAAGGCCAAGAAGTCGGATTGCTCTTCTTGATGGACACCCCGCGCCCCAGCTTCTTGGGGGGGCTTCAGTACCGGTCCTATATCATCCGGGTCAAGCTGCTCCGTCTGTATCGCCTCTTCCTCGATCTGCTCCGCTTCGATCTTCGCAACATCGTCGCCATGTTCCGCCGCAAGAGGCAGCGCCTTCTGCCCACGACGGACGAGGAACGCATTCAAGGACGGATTCAGCGGGTCGAGGAAGACTACATCTCCACTCTCTCGCGCTACATCGCCAAGCCTCACCCCGGGAAGGTCACCTTCCTGGTGAGCGAGGAACTCAGCTTCCGAAGCATCGAGTGGCGCGATCTAGTCAAGGGCGGCATGGAAGTCCACACCGTCCCCGGCAACCACGTGACCCGCCTCACCATTCACGGCGCCCTCACCGCATCCACACTGACCCAGTGCCTCGACCGCGCCCGGGCGGAATCTCGCGCGTAACGCACACGTTCCTGGTTGGCCGCGAAAGCGAATCTCGGGAACCCACGCCATGAATGCGACCCACTCCGACTCACTCGGGCGCGCGCCCACTCCGGGAATCGCGCCGGACCGAGTCGTCGTGTGGCGCGTTTCGCTGATCCCGTCGGACGAGAGAGTCCGGCGACTGCGCGCGCTTCTTTCCGGCGATGAGATTGCGAGGGCGGACCGATTCCACTTCCAGCGTCATCGCGACCGGTTCACGATTGCGCGAGGCGCGCTGAGATCCATCCTCTCGACCTGTGTCGGCGCCGACCCGCGCGCGATCCGCTTCGCCTACGGTCCGCAAGGCAAACCCTCTCTCGCGAACGCCGAGACGCCGGACGACATTCGGTTCAATGTCTCGCACTCCGAGGACCTGGCGCTCGTCGCCGTCGCGCCGGGACGCGAGCTGGGGGTGGACGTCGAGTGCGTACGCGATCTCAAGGATTTCGAAGTGCTGGCGCGGCGCTTCTTTGCGGCGGGCGAGGTCGCCGCGCTCGAATCGCTCGATCCACCCTCGCGGCGCGAGGCGTTCTTCGCGTGCTGGACGCGCAAAGAGGCGTTCCTCAAAGCGAAGGGGGGAGGGTTGTCGGTGCCGCTGCGCGAGTTCGAGGTCTCGGTTCTTCCTGGCGAGGAGGCCGCTCTGCGCGGCGTCGAGTGGGACCCGTCCGAAGCGGCGCGATGGCGTTTGGCGAGTCTATCCGTCGCGGAAGGGTACGCAGCGGCGCTCGCCGTCGAAGGCGACGATTGGACCCTCGAGATGAGAGAGTGGGCGGACACGGCGTAGGATCATCGGGGGGACCGACGGAATCCGAGAGCCGTCCCTACCGCGAAGAAACCCGTTCCAGGCGAACGGCGGTCGCGGAATCGGTCTCGTCGCGGTGTGGAAAGCATCGAAGCCAACCGTCGGGCGCGACGACTTTCTCGACGCTCCGGTGAAGTCCCGTGCGGTCCGTCGCGATCCGGAATTCGCCGCCGCGTTCTTCGATGAATCGCTCGACCACGCGTTCGTTCTCCTCCGCCGCGAGACTGCACGTCGAGTAGACGACCCGCCCGCCGGGTCGAACCAGTTCGGCCGCGTCGTTCAGAAGCGAGATCTGAAGCGCGGCCAAACGCGCGAAATCGCGCTTGTGCAGTCGCCAACGGATTTCCGGGTGGCGCCGCAACGTTCCCAGGCCCGAGCAGGGCGCGTCGACGAGAACTCGGTCGGCGCCCGCCCCGCCGTTGAGCCGTTCGACCATCGCCGAGAACGTCTCGCCGCGCGAAGAATCGTCGAGCGGCCGGACCCACACGAAGCTATCGACCTGCATGCGGCGTAGATTCTGGCGGAGCCGCCTCGTGCGGTCTTCCGAAACCTCGCAGGCGAACAGCACGCCGCGACACTCCATGGAAAGAGCGAGCGCGATCGCCTTCCCCCCCGGCGCGGCGCACAAGTCGACCACCGCCATGCCGGGCGCGACGCCGACAAACTCGGCGACGCGCTGCGACGATGCGTCTTGGACGATCAACCCTCCCTGACGGAAGAGAGGCGATCGCGTCACGGGACCCGCCGGTCCGTCGATCTGCACGCACAGCGGGGCCAGGTCCTTGCGAATCCGGCAAACCAAGGGCTCCTGCTCGGACAGCATCCCGCACGCCTCTTCGAGAGTCGCGACGGTCGGATTCACGCGCGCATAAAGAGGCAAAGGGCGATTCAACGTTTCGAGCGCCAAATCCAGATTCTCCGGTCCCACCGCGCGTTTCACCATCCCGACGATCCAATCGGGAAACGAGTGCCGAATGTCGGCCGATAGACCCCGGGTCCGTTCCGGAAGGTCGGCCGCGCGGTTCGGATACTGACGCGTGAGACGCCGGAGCAGGGCGTTGCAGAAGCCCGCCGCGCGCTTGCCCAAACGCTCTCCGGCCAGTTCCACGGTCTCGTGAACGATGGCATAGACCGGGATGCGCGACTGAGCGAAGTACTGATGCAGGGCGATGCGCAGAAGGTCGCGCGTCGGCGGGTCGATCGTCGCTTTCTCGAATCCTTCGAGATTCGACAGGATCCAATCGTAGAGCCTTCGTCCGCGCCAAACCCCCTGCATCATGTCGAACGCCAGACCGCGGTCGCGCGAGTCGAGACGCGCCTCCTGGGCGAGACGCCCGAGCAATTCCTGCGCGCCGCCGGGAGGCGACTTCTCCGCCTCGCGCAGCGCCGACCACGCCACGACCCGCGCTCCCACGCCCGAGGCAGGATCGGATGTCGATGCAGGAGTTGCGGAGAGAGATTCTTCCGATTCGAGCGCCATCGGGCGTTTCGCTTTCAGTTCCGAGTGGTCCGACTCGTCGGACTTGACGGCCTCAAGGGACGCGAGGACAATTCTCGACTCTTCGACGTGAAAGGGCAACGAGAAATCCCCGCGCCCAATCCGTGAGGGCGCATTTCGACTCAGCACCGAGAATACCGTCGGGAGGACGCTTTCCGTTTAGCCGCCTCATGGTCATGAACAAAGCAACTCGGAGTCGACGTACGCCTTGGGCGTGTCTTGGATTAGCCCGCTTCAGCGGGCTCTTCCTTGCCCCCGGCTTCAGCCGGTGGGTATGCGGACCTCCTCCCATAACTAGCGCGCTTCAGCGCGGCTTCTCGGAAAGGCTTGCCCGCCCAAGGAGGGCTTCAGCCGCAGACTGAATTGTTCTCTGCGACCAGGCAAATGGCTCAAGCCGCCTGACGCAAAGCACGCTAAAGCGCGCTGAGGAAATGCTATGAGTGTGGACCGTTCCCCGGCCTGAAGGCCGGGGCAATAAGAGGAGCCACCTGAAGGTGGCTAAACCAAGAAGGCCTACTGATAGTCCCGCGGCGCTGGGTCGGGATGTGCCCGGCAGGGGAAGAGGCGCCCGCCGACAACCGGATTCGAATTCCGTGATGCGGGACTTCTCTCTTGGACAGGTTCGCGCGAACCGCTATGATGAAACCGTCTCCAGGGGATCGCTATCGAAACGACAGCACAGACCGATCCCGATTTCGATCCCGATCCCAATAGCGAGAACGCCGCAGAGGGACCCCATGCACTGCCGACATTGCCGCGTCAAGATGCGCGAAGAAAAGCGTTCCTTTCACAAGAAACGCAAATGGATCTGCCCCGTCTGCGGACGCGCGCGAATGCAAGCGCCGACCGCGCGGTCCCGAAACTCGGTCGGAAAGGAAAAGCCATGAAATCCATCGCTGAAATACTCCTCGCAGGATGTCTTGTCTGCACCTGTTTCTGCGCCTCCTGGAGCGCGGCCGCCGAGTCGGTCCCGCCGCTCGACAAGGAGATGGCCGCGAAGGCGGAGCGGATGCGCGGGAATCTCGTCCCCTCGGCCGAACAGAAGCTGGCGGCGGCCGTCAAGGGGTTCGAGCGAAACGTCGACTTCTCGAAAGCTCGCGAGAGCGCCGTCGACGCCGTGACCGCCCAGTTCGAGAATCCGTCTCCCGCCGACATCGAGGCGATGGCTTTCCTCGTCATGTGTCAGGCGACCCGGGACATGGACGACGACATCCGAGCGATCATGGCGGAAGTCAAGGCCATGACCGAGGCGAAACGGAAGATCCGCGAGTCGCTGAAGGAGTTGAACGAATGGATCAGCGACGAGATGTCGAAACACGGCGAATCGAGCGATATCGACAACGCGCAAGTGGATGCGAAGCCCTCTCCCACGCGCCTTCGAGCCGTGTCCCCCGCTCGGACGGTCGCCGCGCCCACGCGAACGCCGATAGCGGCGACGCGGACCCCGATGGCGGTGACCCGCACACCGGTTGCGGCGACTCGAACGCCGATAACGACGACGCGAACGCCGGTCGCGGCGACACGAACGCCGGTCGCGGCCAAGACGCGACACTTCGGATTCGAGTATGTGAAGTCTCCCCGGTTCCAGCCGCCGGACCCCGAAGGTCTCTCCCTGGCCGAGCTCGAGGCCGAGGTCGAGCGGCTCGAAGGCGAGTTGGATTCCATCGGAGGGATGTCCGAGGAGATGAGTGGGCGCATCTTGACTCAGCACTGTTGTCGGCAAATATCAGCCCTATGCCACGCGTTCGACGTCAGCTGAATGTTCGCAATCCGGC
>JAFGFN010000052.1 GCA_016931035.1 Candidatus Sumerlaeota bacterium | reverse complement strand
TATCGCTAAGTCAAGATACCACAAGACTCCCCGTGTGTATACTAAATAGTTATCATAATCTTAATCCACATGATGAAGGATCAAGGATGAGAGGGGGTGGGTTCCAGGAATTCGAAATGCACGCGCCCGGGTTTCTTACGAAGACGGGATAGGACGAGGATTGGCCGTTGATTCTGCCGGTGTTGTGGGGATCGCAAGGAGTCTTTGGCAATACAGCCGGCAAGAGCCATCCACCGAGATCGGGATCGGGATCGCAATCGGGATCGATTCTCTCCGCCGTTTCGATAGCGATCCCGATCCCGATAGCGATTCCGAAGCGGATTCAGCAAAAAGCCATGCGATGAACGAGGGAGAATCTCAAAATCCCGGGACGCACCCCCTTCGCGAGATCCGCCTTCAATTCGCCCTTGACACCGCGCGCACGCCACTCTATTACTGGTTCATAATCCGGGTAGTAACACTGTCGTAGTGCACGCTGAGTTCCCTTGAATTCATACAGAGATGGAAACACGGGAATCCACTTTCGACACGGAGGCGACGACATGTCACAGACGCGACGAAACCGAGCTAGACTGCCTATCTACGCGGCGCGAGAGAGACCGTCTCTTGGCGAGCAAATTCTCGTCGCCGCATTGCGCGCCCTCCCGTTCGTCGCCCGCAGCATCCTGGTTGTGACGATTGCGACCGGGGTTGTTCTCGCTGGTGCGGCGGCTTGGAGCGCCTTGTCGCCCAGGGGCGCGGCGACGAGTTCGACTTCGCGTCGCTCCGAGGACGTCCACGCGTCAGCCCCGTCCGGCCTTCTCAATCGGATCGAAACCTACGCGCCCGCACCCGGAGGCGGCGAGCAGCTCGTCCATTCTCGCTCTTTCACCTATGAACGCGCCACGGGCCGTCTCGCCTCGGTGACTTCTCCTCAGGGAATGACCTCCTACAAATACACGCCCTCGGGCGATATCGCGCGCGTTCGCACCTCGCGCGGCGACGATATGCGCTTCGTCCGCGACGCGCTAGGGCGTCTTATCCTGGCGCGTTGCGAACGGAGCACGGCGGCACACAACGCGGCGTGGATTCGCTATGCGTACGATTCGGCGGGGCGGCTTACCCGCCTCGAACGATCGAACGGAGTCGCGACGGACTGTTCCTACGACCCATCGACTGGGTGGCTTTCGTCCATCGAGGACAAGGTCGCGGGGAGCGAGGCAACGCTACTGAGAATCGCTCTCACGCGCGATCTCGCCGGTTTTGTCGTCGGGGTCGAGGAGACGCGCGACGGGGACGGCGCCGGACCCGAGCCGGCGAGCGTTGTCGCGTGGACCCACGCTTACGACCGCGCGAAACGTCTTGTGCGCTCGACGCGCGAAGAAACGGGCGGCGACACCGTCGTCTATTCTCTCGCGTACGACGGCGCGTGCAACCTGACCAGGCAGACGATTCAGACGGCCGCCGAGACGCGCATCGTCGACTACGCGTACAATTCGCTCGGACAACTCGTTCAGGACGGCAGCGGTTCGTATGAGTACGACACCTTCGGCCACCTCGCGAAGGAGACGAAGAACGACGGCACCTATCGGGTCTATTCGTGGGATAGCGAAGACCATCTAGTTAAAGTCGAGTTCCGCGACGCGCAGGGCGGTCTCGTCAAGACGGTCGAGTTCGCGTACGACGACTTGGGGGCGCTGATCTCGAAAAAGATCGACAATGAGCCGCCGACCTACTTCCTGGTCGATCATCGGAGCGCGAGCGGCTTGCCGCGGGTTCTTTGCGAATACTCGATCGCCGATCCCGATGCGGGAATCTCGTACCTTTGCGGAGACGGACCGGGGCCGCTCGCGCGGATTTCGGCGAGCGGCGGCGCCGAGTTCTTCCACGCCGACCATTTGGGCTCGACGCGGCTTCTGACCGGTGCGGACGGGACGGCGATCGCGCCGCTCGACTATTCACCTTATGGCGAGCCGGCTGACGCCGACGGCCTTCCTCCGACGGACGGCGAACTCGCCTCGATTCTCGCGCTAGCCGACGCCTCGCCGGGTCGCGGCGTGTATGCCTTCACGGGCCAGCGGCGCGACGCGGACCTGGGGCGTCAGCGCCACGGGGCGCGCTGGTACAACCCGGCGACGGCAAACTGGCTTTCGCAAGACCCTTCGTTCGATTTCCCGAACAACTTCGGAAACACCTACCTCTATGCCGGCGCGAACCCGACGAGCCTGATCGACCTGTCGGGGACGATGACCTTCGCGGAGGTTCTCAGCGCGGTGGGTATCGTCGCGAACATCGCGGGCACGGCCTACTGCGGCTACAACTTCTACAAGGAGCCGACTTGGTCGAACGGCGCGTGGGTGCTCGTCAGCGGTTTGGGTTTCGTCCCGGCGAAGATGATTATGCAATGGGCGGCGCGGGGGCTGAAGGTTGGAAGCGATGCGCTCCGCGTCACCTCGGCGGCGAAGCTGGCCGCCCGGACGGCGGGTCTTCCGGCGTTGAAGGCCGGGCAATTGTTCGAGCAGTTCGTTCAGGCGCGTCTCGCGGCGGGGAAGATACCGGGACTCGGGCGGGTGGTGACGGTCTCGACTTCGTGGATGCGCGGCTCGGCGCCCGTGGGCAACGACCTGATGGCCGTGGGTCCGGGTGGCATTCCGAAGATCTTCGAGGTGTCGCTGACGGCGACAAGGAACTTTGCGAAAAACGACATTCTGGAGTACAAAGGGATTGCGAAGAGGCTGCTGAGCCTGGTGAGGAGAGGCGAGGGATGTGTCGACGACCTGCTGGAGATGGGGATCGATAAGCGGTTCCTGAACCGGACGGTGCTTGAAGACATCGTCGAACGTGGCGCAGCGATTCCTGACTGGTTTCAGAAGATGGAACGTTATGCGATCACACCTGCTGTTCCAGGCAAGACCGCGTGGGTTCCTGAAGGCGTGACGCTGATCCAAGTCCCGTGATGAAGGCGGAAAGGCGTATGAAAGAACTCATCGATATTCGCGCCGCCATTCGTCATAAATGCGACGAATACATGCGGCGATGGGCAAAATGGAACGCCAAGGATCCGGAGCTATATCGTGAGCGCGGAGACATGAACCGCTACATCATATCGCTTGATAAGCGCGGCTGGAGTGTTCCCTTTGTTCTCTCAGACTATCCTCGAGCGAAGGCGGCTCTCTATCATCAGATTCGTTATCATCAGGAATTCAGGGCTGATTGCCTGTCTCGAGGCCAGCCGGACGACCTCAAAGGATCGCTGATGTTGGCTGCCTTGACGCTAACATACGAGCGTACGGAAGAAACGCTTCAGGCCGTTAGCGAGTACTTTGAGACACCGTATGGACGGGCCAGCCAATCTGGACTCACTCCTCACCTGGAGCGAAGCGTGGCGCTTGCCTTCGCGGGGCGGACGCATTACCTCCCTGCTATCCTGCGAAAGATCGAATGGATGTGGCGCGAAAGATCGGAAGAGTTTGGCACTGACGCGGAGATCATTCCACCAGCTCTTTCCGTCATCGAGGCTGAGCACCTGTTCTGGAGTAAGAACGTTGAACATCTTGCTCCTCTCGCTGACACGCTTCTCGACACCATCAACGCGATGCCCACGCGATACTTCGGCGGCAAAGACTACGGCGTTCCGCTGTACCGTCCCAAAGACGTGTATGTCTCATTCGGCTGGTTTCTGAAGTTCCTTTTCCCTCCGGCGCGAGACGTTGAGAAGTCCGAGCGCGCCGCGGCCATGATGGTTTATTGCGCACTCGACGATGCCGTTGATACAGGCTATCTGCTCGCCATCAAATACTACGAAATCATCGCCCAGATGATTGTCGGCAAGGACAAGGAACTCGAATCGTTCTACGAGCATTTCCCGATTCTCTCGAAGTTCTTGCAGTCCGTGGCGGACCAGTATCGCCGCTAGGCAGACGAGCCATATTGTCTTTTTGTGAAAGGGGGCTACTATCCATGGGAATGACTGCTATTCTGATGGTTCTGCCGCTCGACGTGGACATTCAAGCATCGCACAAAGCGCTGATCGACAGCGGCCCTCAGTTCCACGCCGGCGTCGAGTTCTTCTATCACGGCCGGCACAAAGACCAATTCCACTTCTACTCCCTCGGCATTTACGAACAAGAGATCGGCCAATTCGGCAGTCTTGTCTCTCGTCGGATCAGCGGCCCCGTGTGGCTGGTCGAGATCGCAGATAGAGCGGGTTTTGAAGGATGTTGGCGATACGAAGGTGGCTGTCTGCAGGAAGGCTTTCACAACTGGCAGGACGCCGATCCCCAAGGATGTGGGCTTCCTCCGGGAGAATTGTGCGATGACCCGATTGGAAGGACCTTCTCCAACACTCCCCTGAATCAGGTGACGTACCGTGTCCTTTCGGACGATGTCTGGGACGAGCCCGCTACGGAGGTTTTTCGAAGTCCCTCTTGAGGGACTTCCTCGGGAAGACCGGAAACGTGGAACCCTCACTTGCCGCGAATCTGGAGATCGAGGAAGAGCGCTGTGTCCGCTCAATCCCCTACGTCCTCGGCTCTCTTCACCACAAGCACCGTGTTGACCCCGCCGAAGGCGAAACTGTTCTTGACGAACGCGTGGATCGGACGACGCTCGATTCCGCGCATCACGTGAGCCAACTCGGCGCACTTCTCGTCGGGTTCCTCGAGGTTCAACGTCGGGACCAGGAAGCCGCCGCGCATCATCTCGATCGATGCGATCAACTCGAGGACCCCGCTCGCGGCCAGCGTGTGGCCGATGTGCCCCTTGAGGCTGCTCACCGGCGGGTTCGCCGCGCCGAAAACCTCGCGAATCGCCTTGGCCTCCGCTTCGTCTCCCGTCCGGGTCCCGGTCGCGTGGGCGCTGATGTAGTCGATCTCGTCGGGCGCGAGCCCGGCCCCGTCGAGCGCCGCGCGAAGACACTCGCGAATCGAATCGACCCGGGGCTGCGCCATCTGGCTGTGGCCGCAGTGCATCTCGAACCCGGCCAGCTCGGCCAGGACGCGAGCGCCCCGACGTTCCGCCGACTCGAGGGTTTCCAGAAGCACCGCGCCCGCCCCTTCGCCGCACACGGTTCCGTCTCGGTCGCGGTCGAAGGGCCGGGGCGTTTGGCTCGGACGATCGTTGAAACGACACGACGAGGCCTGGACGAGATCGAAACAACCCGAGACGACCGCGTGGAGTTCCTCGGCTCCGCCGCAGAGCATCATCTCCTGGCGCCCCGCCTGGAGCATCTCGAACGCGAGGCCGATCGACTGGCTCGACGAAGCGCACGCGGCGGAGGGCGCGATGGCTCGGCCGTTGATCCCCAAGGCGTGTCCGACGTTGGCCGCGCACGTGTGGCTCATGATTTGGAAGAAGAGGCCCGAGGACAGAGACTCGGAAAACTTGCCGTCCCGGTACGCGGAGAACGCCCGTTCGATCATGCTCGGGCTGCCGGTAGTGGATCCGAAGGCGACTCCCATTCGTCCCGATCCGCAGTCGGATTCCGTCACGCCGGCCGTCTCGATCGCCTCGCGCGAGGCGAGATAGGCCATCATCGCCATCGGGCTCATCGTGCGTCGCAGCGGACGCGGGATCGCTTTCGGATCGATCGGCTCGGCCAGGGGCGCGCCGACCAGGCACGCCATGCCGGGGATTGCCGCAAGCCATTGCTCGGCCATGCTCGCCACGGCCGAACGTCCCGCGCACAGTCCGTCCATCAAGGCCCGGACCCCGTGACCATAGGGGGAAATCGCCCCCATGCCCGTGATCGCTACTCGGTGTCTCGACATGCTCGTACCTCGCTCCAAACCGTTTCCCATCCGAGAATCTGCGCCGCGGCCAGGAACGACGACGTGATCGCCCCCATGACGCCCGACGCCACACTCGTGTTCTGTCCGGCCAGAAACAATCCCCGAAGCGGCCCGACCGGCCCCAGGTTTCGCTGTCCCGCCAGATGCTTGACTCCGTAGATGGAGCCGCGCCAAGCCCCGGCCCTCCGGTCAAAGGTGCAGGGGGAACACGCGGCCAACACCTTATACTTCCCCCTCGTTTCCGGAAATACCCCTTCGAAGTCGTCGAGCATCGACTGCGTCATCGCTTCCTTGAACTCGGCATACGAAGCGCTTCGCCGCCAATCGCGGCAGGGATCCGCGCCGGCCCCAAAATCGCGCGCCATGGCGCGACCGAGGCATGGATCGGTCGGTCGGTATCTCGGCGCTTTTCGCAACAAACACAGGCTCTTGCGCTCGGAATCCTCGCCGGGCAAGCTCGTCCCCAGAATCGCGAGGAAAGGATCGTCCTCGCCCCGCTCTTCTTCGTGCAAGAGGGCCATGTTGGCGTTCCGAAGCACCTCGGGAATCGGATCCAGGTCCAGATGAACGACGAACGGCGGGAACGTCTCCTCCATTCTCTCGACCCACTTGAAGAATCGAGGGCTGACGCTCTCTCGCGGGAGTATCTCGACCAGGATCTTCGGATGGATCGTACTGACGCACAAGTCGCACGCGATGAAGTCCCGTCCGCCGTCGTCGGTATCCTCTATCTCGACCCCCACAACCCGGCGCTGGTCATCGGCTCGGATCGCAACGGCGCGGCGACCGCACAACACGTCGACTTCCGCCTCCTTCAGTCGCCGCTCGAAGGCGTCCACTAGCGAGTCTCCGCCTTTCTTGAACGTGTGCGCCGCGTAGTAGTACGATCCGACGACCATGGCGTGAACGTAGGGAGACGTCTCGTCGATGTTTGTGCCGTGCAGCACCGTCCCGTAACCGTCGAGGGAGCGAAGCATTTCTTCCTGCGCGCCCACCTCGCGCAGGAAACTCCCGATCGTTCGAATGGAGTTCTCGTGCAAGAAGATCTCGTCGGGGGCTGCGCCGGAAGCGGAAAAGGGCATCTGTCGGTGAATCGCGTCCACACGATCCACGTAGGCGTCCACCGCCTTGCGACTGTCCGGAAACGCCCCGGACAACGTGTCGCGGACGCGCTCCAGGCCGATGGGAAACCGGAGCTGGCCCCCCCCCCCCGGCGTGACCAGGACGTCGTAGGCGTCGGGGTTCATGGCGGTCAAGCCGAGCGAATCTTGGATTCCGAGAAAACGCAGGAGAGGGGTGAAACCCTCGTTCGGGCGAAGCCCGCCGCAATAGTGGAATCCGGAATCGCACCAGACCCCGCCGCGCCGAAAACGCCGGATCAGAGGGGCCGAGTGGGGTTTCTGTTCCACGACCGCCACTCTGCGCCCGAACCGGCTTAGGATCAGCCCTGCGGTCAGGCCGCTGACGCCGGAGCCGATGACAACACAATCGTATTTCATGGGTCGAAGTCCAACAAGATACACGAGTTGGTCCCGCCGAAACCGGCGGAATTGCACAAGACGAACGAGAGTCTCGCCTCGATCGTCTCCCGAGCGATCCGGATCGGAGCCGCATTCGGCTCCTGACGGTCGAAGTTCTTGTTTCGAGCAATGAAGCGTCCGCGGGCCATCAGGATCGAATAGACGACTTGGGCCGCTCCCGCCATCCACATCTCATGGCCGGTCATCGACTTGATCGAAGAGACCCAGGGGCCGTCGTCGCCGAAGACTTCGCGGATCGCCTGTGCTTCCACGGCGTCGCCCAACGGGGTCGAGGTCCCATGCGCGCAGAGATAATCCACCTTGTCCGCGGAAACCCGGGCCCGGCCGAGACAATCGATCATGCAGCGACGCAGCCCTTCGCCCGACGGCACGGCCAAGCGATAGCCGTCCGACGAGAACGCGTAGGACGCCACGCGGGCCCAAACGTCGGCTCCTCGCTTGCGGGCCAGATCCTCGCGTTCGAGCAAGACAACGGCGACCCCGCCGCTCGGGATCAGTCCGTCGCGACCGGAGTCGAATGGGCGCGAGGCCTCGTCGGGCCGATCCTCGCGGATCGAGAAGGCGTTGGTCGCGTCGAAGCTGGCGACCGACTCCCAGTTGATCTCCTGAACGCCGCCGCAGATCATCCGCTCCTGTCGGCCCGACGCGATTAGCTCGGCCGCCTGGCCGACGGCGTGGCCGCCGCTCGCGCAGGCGCCGCTCAAGGTCCAGCACGCCCCCTTGTTTCCGAGCAACACGTTCAAGTTCATCGACGCCGTCGAGTTGAGAGCCTGGAAGACGAGTCCGCCTCCGATCGGGACGGTGCTCTTTTCCTCGCGCACCACGTCGGCCTGGCGGACGTTGGCCCGCGAGCAAGTGTCGTTGCCCAGGATGAGACCGGTGTTCTCGCTGCGCAGTTCTTCTTCGGTCCATCCCGCCATCCCGATTGCCTCGAGCGCGGCGGCGTACGCCTGGATGTCGAAATCCGTCATCCGATTGCGTTGCTTCCGCTCGATCTTGGGCGGAACGAAATCGTCGATCGCGCCGGTGAGGGCGCTTCGGAACCCGAGCTCGCGGCGAAACGGGTCCACCTGGATATTGGACCGGCCCAGGCGAAGAGATTCCGCAACCTTCTCCACCCCGGTTCCTAGAGTTGAGACTATGCCTAGCCCGGTGACAGATACTTTGTGCATCGGTCGATTGCCGTTCGATTACATTTAGACGTACAGGCCGCCGTTGACGGCGAGGACTTGGCCGGTGATATAGCTCGCGGCGTCGGAACACAAGAACTCGACGACGCTCGCGACCTCCTCGGGACGGCCCAAACGCCCGAGAGGAATTCTCGGCAGAATCGCCTCGCGAGGCAGGTCTTCGGTCATGTCGGTCTCGATGAAACCCGGCGCGACGACGTTGACCAGAACGCCCCGCTTGGCGACCTCGGCGGCCAGGGCTTTGGTCGCTCCGATCAGACCCGCCTTCGCCGCCGAGTAGTTGACTTGGCCGGGAAGACCGCTCTGGCCCGCGGTCGACGCAATGTTGACGATCCGGCCCGAGCGGCGTTTGAGCATCCCGGTCAACACCTGCTTCGTCACGAGAAAGAAGCCCAGAAGCGAGACGTCCGTCACCGATTGCCACTCTTCGCGCGACATCCACATCATCATGACGTCTTTGCTGAACCCGGCGTTGTTGACGAGAACGTCGGGACACGCCTTCTCGACGAGAGGAGCCAGCGCCGCCTCCATCCCTTCTTCGTCGCAGACGTCGAAGGGGAGAATCTCGCAAGTCCGTCCCAATGCCTCCACCTCGCTTTTTACCTTCGCGGCCGCCTCGTGATTCGAGCGGTAATTCGCCCAGATATCGTATCCGGCCCGCGCCAGGCGCACGGCAATCGCCGCGCCCAACCCCCGGCTCGCGCCGGTGATCAGGGCGATTCTGCGCGCGGAGCCGGACTGCACGTCCTCGTTCTTACGTCTGCCCACGCTCTGGATCTCCTTACTCGCCGCGGCCGATTCACGGCGCGGCCGCCGCGGTCGTGACCCTTCACGACCGAGACGGCCGTGTCCGTAATTCGCCCGAAGGGGGGCGCTCAGTATCCCCCGCTCAACATCATCGTCTTGCCGTTGTCGTCGAAGCGCACCTCGATTCTCCTGAACCGGTTCGTCCAGTAGGCCCACTGGTTGCTATCCTGCGAGAAGGTGGCGTGTTCCGGAGGCGGGCCATAACAGACCAGCACGGCGCGCTTGCTCATCCCGTTGACAAGCATTCCCGACTTGATCGCCTGGACTTCGGCTTCGGTCATCCCTTCGGTCAATTCCTCGAAATCCTTGTGGGAGAACATCATCCCCTTGTAGTCTTCGAGGGTCTTGCCCGGATGGAATTTCGGGTAAATCTGGACCAGGAACTCCCGACCGTCCTTCGCGGTGACGAACCGCAGGATGGGCTTGCCCTTGAGTATGCCTTTCGACCCTCTTGTCACCGCGACGTCTCGCACTTCCGTGCCCGCCGGGACGATCGCTCCCGTCTTGTAGTTGATACAGTACATCTTGTCCGGCGTCTCAAACCAGATGTTGTATGCCGTGTACCACGCCGTGCTCGATTTCTTGACCGTTCCCTTCTCGACCTTGACCACGTCGTCCACCCCGGTCACCGCGGGCGGAGTCTTCGCTTCGGAGGCCTGGGCTTCGGGCTTATCCGCCGAATCCTCCTCCTCGGCGGCGGCCAATCCGCATCCGAAACCGAGACACACGACCACGCCGAGAATCATACCGAGAACAAGGGTGTTCTTCGCGTAGGCAGACATAGTGCTCATCCTCCTTTCGTAGGGACAGAGTATTCTCCTGTGTTACGACAACTACCCGAATCGAGGGATAACGTTCCGCGCGGCCTGGGCGATCGAACCGAGTGGCGGCGATGAACGACGTTCCTCGGGCGCGAATCCCCTCGTCGATTCTATTGCCCTAGGGACAACGGCCGCGCTCGTCCGCCGCCAAGCCTTTCCTGCGATGATAGAGTTCCCGTCCGGGTCCGTCAATGAGTTTGAAGTCGATTCTCTGGATAGGGGCGTGTCCCGAGGATTTGAACCGCGTCAGCGGTTCCACTTCCAAAGCCGTGGGTTGGCGGTTCGGTTCCGAATCGCCAACCCACGGTACGCACAACAGGGTGGGAATCGATTTATCGGTTCGACAAAAGGAAAGGGCGGGCGTCGAGATTGTCGAACCGATAAATCGGTTCGCAGGCCGGAACGAGTCCACCGTGGGTGGCCTCGACCTGAGGGTCTCGGCGACCCACGGCTTTGTAGGTCGAACCGCTGGCGCGTTTCCCGCCGAATCCGTTCGGAGACACCCCACGGGCGCGAGGGAATTTCGAAATCCCGGAACGTAGCCCCCGATGGCGTTGGGGGCGCTAGTCCACCGGCAGGCCGGTCTTGCACTCGGTCCGGTCCGGATTGGCGAAATCGTCGCGGCTGATGTCCACAAAGCCGAACGTCACCAGACCCACCACACAGTCCGCGATCTCGATCGGATGCACTTCCGCCTCCACGCCCGCGAATACCAGGAAGACGCTCGCGCCGATTCCCCAAGGGTCCCACCACCCGTCCTGTACGATTGAATCGTCCAACGAGAAGAGCCCGCCCTCGTCGAACGTCTGGGTGCCCGTTCCGGGACGCCCGCGAGACCACGCGGTTCCTGCGCCCGCGAATCCGACGGCGTAGGCCTGAAAGGGACCGAATACGATCAGTGACGCGTAGTCTACAATCAACGGCGTCAGGTTCCGGTTGTAGTACCAGTGTATCCCCACCTCCCCGTGTCCTTGCATCCCCAAGCCCGCCCAGCGGGTCGCGTGGGCTTCGGCCCCCAGGCCGATCCCGATTCCCGCGCCGAACGTTACCATGTCCGCGCAGTCGAGAATCCGGTCGGGGAGGAACAAGAGTATCCTCTTCCAAACGGCCCGCCCGTCTTCCTCGTCGCGTTCCCGGTTCGAATCGGTCTCCGAACCCGACGGAACGTCGGGTCTATCCCACCCGACCGGCTCGGCGTGGAGCGACGAAGTCAGAGCGATCGCGAGAAGGAGAAAGAGACCGCCTTCTCTGCCCGTCATGGTTTCGTCTCTTTCTTCCTGGTCCTGGGTGTTTTCGCGGTGTTTGCAGGAAGGGAAGACTCTCCGCGGGGCTTCCTGAGTCTTCCCACGGACGATGCGAAAGCGCGCACGAGAGTCCAGCGGCTTCTCGAACGATCGAGTTCCCCGGCTCATCGCGCCCGGAACTCGAAAAAGGCCGCGACCGCTTTACTCCGGCCGCCCCGGCGCTTCGCTCAGTTGAGGAAGAACGGTTTTTTCGAGGCGGTTCATCATCTGTATCGCCAGGTTCCCCACGGCCAGGGCATGCATCGCCTTCTTCAATTCCACCGTCGAGGGAAGCGTCTTGTCGTGCTCGTTCACGGCCAGACCTTTCCTATAATGATAGAGTTCCTGTCCGTGCCCGTCAACGAGTTTGAGGTCGATCTCCACGTATTGAGTCGCGTGCCACGGGAGCATGTTCGCGAAGAACGGGGCCAGAAACGCATCGATGATCGTGCAGTACAGGTAGATGACCACCGATCGCTTGGTCGGCAAATCGCTCTGGAATGAATCCTCGACAAGCGTCCATCTCAGTTCATAGAGTTCCGTTTCGGGCCGCGGCGTCGACTCCAGGCTCCAGCGGGGCGACTTCTTGAGATACGCGACCAGATTCTGGTGCACGCAGCTGGCGGGCTCGACCGGCGAGACGGATATCCCGTAGGGTCCGCCCCGGATCCCCGAAGGATGATGGACTTTCTCGATGGGGGTCCTGAGCCGGATGGCGCGCGAACATCCGCCCATCGCCAGCACGCCGACAAGCAGAACCGCGCACCCCATCCAACGATTCGCTCTCGCGCCGAGAACCATGGTCTTCTCCCTGTTCCGTTTCAGTTGCGGGATATGAAATCGGCGACGCGCCTGGAGATATCGCGCATCCCGTCGTCGATGAACTTGTTGCTGTCTCCCCCCCAGACGCCGATCCACTTGCTCTTGCCGATGGCGAACTCCGCGCATTTCGTCGCCTCGTCGTTCTCTTCCGCGATCGCGCGGCCCTCGACCTCGACCAGACTGCGCCCGGCGCCGAATCCGATCCAGTAGCGCAGAGCGCGACTGCCCGGATTGATCTGCGCCATGTTGCCCTCGAGCACGAGCCGGGGCTCGTTCGCCGGCAGGTCGGCGACGTCGTCGGTGGCATTCTTGCCGCGACGCTTGAGCGCCGACACCAACTCCCTCTGGAGCAAGGCGCTTTTCACCTTCTTGTTCACCTTTTCATGGTCGGGAACGGTTTTCTCGATCGAGAATTCTTTGACTAGAATATTGCGGAAAGAACCAAGCCGAACCCCGGGGGCCGTCCAGGCGCTGTTCATGCCGGACCGACTCGCACCGGGTTGTTCCAGATAACCGGTCGGCATGACCGATCGGGCGCATCCGCCCAATAGAACGACTGCCGCGATAAGAATGAATCGTCTTGCTCTCATTGTCTCGCCTCCTATGCAAGAAACAGGTTTCCGGGATTCCAGCGGGTCCCGGTCCGACGTCCACCCACTCAAAAGAAGACGGCCGCATCGTCGCTCGCGCGGACTCCGAGGCCGTCCTCTATTTCCAGACCTTTTCGTTCTCCGCCAGTTGCACGAGGACGCTCTTGAACAGGTCGTCTATCGCCCGCCTTTGCGTGGAGAAGGAAAAAGGAGCAGCCGGCAAAAGAAGCCATCCGACCACAGCCTTCATCTCTCCCTTCGCGGTCACCTCCGCCAGCACGTCCGATTCCTCTCCCTCGGCGTTCTTGAGGTATCCCGTGCATTCGTATTCGACTCGATCATACGCGGGAATGACAAGGAACGTGATGCCGCACAGCGCCGCAAGTACCCGGCTGAAGCGCTCCTCTTCCTTGACGTTCACGATGAGTTCCAGATCGGGATGCGACACCTTCGTTCCCACCTCGCGGAACAAGCCGCTTTCCCTGAACAGACGGGTCGCTCTCTTGGCGAACGGCGGGACGCGGTTAACGTCCGAATCCGAAGCCGATTCGCCGTTCGCCCAATGCTCTACGCCGATATTCAGCAAGAGGCTTTTCTTCTCAACGGGTTTGCCCGCCGAGAGTCGGGCCGGTTCGTAACGTCGCGAGTTGGGGTCGATATCGGAACGCCACATGGCGCAACCCGTGAACAGCAACAACAACGCGAGAAATCCGGTTGTTCGTACCATCGGTCGATTTCCTTTCTCTTTCACGCCCCGGCGATTTCGTCGGTCGCGGTCGATTCATCGCGCGGGTCGGGCGCGGATGCCGCCGAGAGCGCGTTGCCTTCTTTATTTCACCGGCAGGCCGATCTTGTACGGGGATCGACGCGGATTGGCGAAATCGTCGCGGCTGATGTCCACCCTCGATCCTTCATCCCATAAGGTCGTTTTTTCTCATTTTCCCATAGCTTTTTGAAAACACTTGTGTTAGGTGTTTGCCAACTTCG
>JAFGFN010000051.1 GCA_016931035.1 Candidatus Sumerlaeota bacterium | reverse complement strand
TTTCCTTCACTCAAAGAAAACCGTGCAACACATCGCCCGGAGGCTTCAACTATCAATTGCACTCATACTCGGTTTGGACAGGAGTGTCTTCTCATCTTTCCTTCTCCCTTCTGGCCTTTCAGCCGTTCATGGGGAAATGGAACGCAGCGTGGGGCTGCGGGTTCGAGTGCATGATCGCACTACTCCTCAATCAGCCTCCGGAAGTCGCCGCCCGACGGGTTCTGGAACACGCGCAGGTCGAACTGGGGAACGACGGCGAGGATGTGGTCGAAGATGTCGGCCTGAATCGCCTCGTAAGGCGCCCAACGGTTGTCGTTGGTGAAAACGTACATTTCGATCGGGAGTCCCTCGGGGGTCGGCGCCAGCTGGCGTATGAGAAAGGTCATGTTCGGGTGAATCTTGGGGTGGTTGCGCAGATAGGCCTCCACGTAGGCGCGAAACGTCCCGATGTTGGTCATGCGCCGCCCGTTCACCAGTTGCGAACCGTCGATCTTGTTCTCGGCGTTGTACTCGGCGATCTCTTTGCGCTTGCGCGCGATGTAGTCGGTGATCAGATGGTACTTCGAGTAGCGCTCGAGCATTTCGTCCGTGCAGAAGCGGATCGAGCTCATATCGATATGGACCGAGCGTTTGATGCGTCGTCCGCCGGATTCCGACATGCCTCGCCAGTTCTTGAAGGAATCGGAGACCAGGGCATAGGTGGGGATCGTCGAGATCGTCTTGTCGAAATTCTGGACTTTGACGGTGGTCAGTTTGATGTCGATCACGTCGCCGTCGGCGCCGTACTTGGGCATCTCGATCCAGTCGCCGATGCGGACCATGTCGTTGACGGTGAGTTGAACGCCTCCGACGAAACCGAGGATCGTGTCTTTGAAGATGAACATCATGACGGCGGTCAGGCCGGCCATACCCGTCAGCAGCATGCCGGGGCCTTTGCCGAGAAGCGTCGCGAACACGTAGATGACAACAACGAAGTAGGCCACGATCTTGACGACTTGGAGACACGCGCGGAACGGGACGCGGAACTTGCGTTCGTAGTCGCCCAGGACTTCGATGAGGGCGGAAAGGAAGGCGTCGGCGACCAGCGCGCCCGCGACGAGCATGTAGATGGCCGCCGCCTTCTGGGTATAGGAGATCGCCAGAGTCTGATTCATGAACACGACCGGCGCCATGAGGCGGATGACCAGGGCGGGAGCCAAGTGCGCCAGACGGACGAAAACGTCCTTCTCGATGAAGATGTCGTCCCACGTGAACTTGCTCCGACGGATAATCGTCTGGACGACACGCACGACGATTCGTCCGGCCATGACGAAGCTCAGGTAGCTCAGAACGATCGTCGCCAGAGCGGCCGCGAGCCGGAAGAGCCACGTGGCGTCCTCGGGTCTCAGGCCGTATGCGTCGAGCCAGCTCAACACAAGGGTCGGTGTGGTCACGTCGTCTCCTTTGTCCTCGGCGAAATCGTTTGAGCGCGATTCGCAAGGATACCGTCCATCGTTCGGCGTGACAACCCCTTTCTCGGATGGCCATGCAGTCCGTGAGTATCACCCATCGAAATCGCGATCGGGATCGAAATCGGGCTCGATTCTGGAAATACCCGGCGCGGCCGCAGATACAAGCGACTTGGCTTCAGGGCGATATGTCACGGAAGCAAGGTGGCGAAATCGAGAACCAAGCCGCGCTTGGGTCTTCAATCGCTACAAACTTCTGACAATCGCTCTACTTGAGTCGTCCCTTGCGATCGTACAGGTGTTCGGCTTGGAGAGATTCGATGAATCGGTAGGGCGCCTGGTTCAACTTGCCGTCGAAGGTCATTTCCCAGTCGTCGGTCGTGTCGGGTTCTCCGTCGGCCCCCGAGCTGACGACGAGGGAGAGGGGGGCTACGACGACGAAGTCGTGTCCCCAAGGGTCGATCGCGTCGGCTTCGGAGACGATCTTCTTGTCGCGAAGGTCGCCGCACGAAGAGGGCGCGACGCCGTAGCGGGCGGTGTACGTTGCGACGGCGTCGACCATCATCTTCAGTTGCTCGTAGTTGCGGTCCATCCGGACGAGTTCGGGGTCGACCTCCTCCTTGGCGGAGGGGTTGACGATTCTGGCGATGGCGTGGGTGAGACGGCCGATCGGGCTGATCTTACCGCCTAAATCGTCGGTGTCTCGCGCGGTGGGCATGATCAACAGGATCAGAAGTCCAACGACAATCACAAAGACGGGGACCCAAGAGCGGCGCGGCTCTCGAGGCAGGCCGTTCAATTTCACGTCGATCGGCGGCCCCTTCTCGGTTCGTTCGCGATACTCGTAGGGTCCGGCGGCCTCTCTGGGCCGCGCGCCGACGGGCTGCGCCCCGATTTCGCCCACGAAGGGCATCGAGCCCAGGTTGGGGGAGAAGGAGGAGGGGGAAGAGGGCGAGGAGTAGGTCTCGAAGTCGTTCGCGAAGGTCCGGGTCTTCGTGCGGGCCATCTCGGAGAGTTTCACGGCGTCCAGGGCTTCGATCAGTTTCTCGTAGGTCTGGTATCGGTCGTTGGGGTCTTTGGCCATCATGCGCATGACGACGTCGCAAAGATCCTGGGGCAACTCGGGGTGGATCTCCTGAAGCGGCGCCACGGGCGCGGTGGCGTGCTTGTTCATCAGCTGGAGGTTGGTTGGCGCGTCGAACGGCGGTTGTTCGGCGAAGAAATGATAGAACGTGGCGCCCGTGGAATAGATGTCCGACCGGTGGTCCATCCCTTGCCCGAGGACTTGCTCGGGCGACATGTAGCGGGGCGTTCCCGCCGGGCCGTCCACGCCCGGATGCTCGGCGTCGTCCCACATGGCGCGCGCCAGCCCGAAATCGACGATCTTGACTTCCTGGGTCTCGATATCGATCAGGATATTGGCCGGTTTGACGTCGCAGTGGATGATGTTGTGACGGAGAGCCGCCTGAAGGGCGTTGCACGTTTGCAGCGCGAGATCGATCTTCCTGGACAAAGGCAGCGGCGCCTTGTCGCGGATCAGCCGCTCGAGCGTGGGACCGTTGACGAACTCCGTGACGATGTAAGGACGTCCGTCCGGGGTCTTGCTGCTTTCCAGAACGCGGGCGATGTTGGGGTGATCGAGGCGGGCGAGGTTGTTCGCCTCCCTCAGGAACCGGTTGACCGCGTCGCCGTGCGCGATCATGTTGAGGTTCAGCATTTTGATGGCGGCGAGGTTGCCCGTTTCGCTGTGGCGCACCTTATAGACTCGACTCGTCAGCCCTTGCGCCAGCTCGCCGACAATCAGGTACTTGTCGATTCGCGCCGCCAGGTGTGCCGACGATCTTTCGCCCGTACCGTCCATCACTGTTTTCCGACTTGCGCCTCGATCTTCTGGAGGGCCTCTTCGGCTTCTTGGATATACTTGACGTGGCGGGCGTCGCTTGCGCCGCGCGCCACCTCGAGGTAACGGCGGTAGGCCTCGATGGCTTTGGGCGCGTCGTTCATCGCGGCGAGGTTGAGCGCGCGATTGTAGAGGCCGTCCATGTCGCGAGGATCGCGTTCGAGAATCGCGGCGATCACGTCGAGCGCCTCTTTGTAGTTCTTCGTCTCATAGTAGGCCGCGGCGATGAAGTGGTTCAGGTTCGGATCCGCGCCCTCTTGGCCGAGGAACTCCTTGCCCCGCGCGACACACTGCTCGTATTGACGCGTGAAGTACAGCCGCGTGACCAGTTCCATCCGATAGCGAGGATTGTCGGGGTGGAGCTTCAGGGCCCGCTCGAGCGGGATGATTCCCTCTTTCGAGGAGACCGGGTACTTTTCCGATTCCGTGAAGAAACGTTCGGCCTTCCCGGGATCGACCTGGGGGGACGGCGCGTCGGCGTCCTCTCCGCCAAGGGGCGATTCGAACGCCGGCGGCCCCTCGGGGCGCTCCATCGTCGCGGCGGGTTCCTCGGTCGTCTCGGGGGGGCTCGCCGCTTCGGGAGGTTCGGCAACGGAAGCGCCCGATCTGTTGGTCAAGGACTCGTACGAAAGCGGGGGCGGCGCCTCCTCGGCACGGGTCTCGGCCGTGAGATCGCGATGCGCGGGTTCGATCGCCGGGGGCGGCGGCTCCGTCAACGTCGCTTCGGGCGTCGAAACGGCTTTCGGTTCGGGCGGCTCGGGCTGCGCGGCGCGTGTCGGCGGCCGGTACGCCTTCATACGCTTGGCCGACTTGTTGCCGTAGCGGGGCTGGGCGGCAGGGACAATGGAGGACGTCCTCGTTTCCGGCATGGCGGCTCCGCTTTTCTCGAGCAGACTCTGGAGTTCCTCGATTTGTTTGTGCTGGCGATCGTTCTCGGCCCGCAATTGCTCGATCTCTCGCACCATCGTCTTCAGGCGCGAAGGCCGATCGGGTTCGGACGTTCGCGAACGGTCGGTCGCCAGGACGCGGAGCGGCACGGCGTTCATCGCGTCGTGCGCCATGGCGGGAATCTCGCGCAGCAGCCCATCGAACCCCGCGTCGGACTGACTCGCGCGGCTGCGAACGATGCTGTTGCTCGACGCGCTATAGAGAAGCAGCTCGTTGACGTAGGTTTTGCCGAACCGGTTGACGTTTCCCATCACCAGATAGTCCGCGGACAGCGCGTCCGCCAGGCGGAGCCAAGACGGAGGCATGCGGTACGGATCGCTCGGGGTCAGGTCGCGCTCGGCCAGAAGGTGCCGGGTGGCCGAGAGGTCCGCCAGGCGCGCGCGACCCGCGCGCTGCACCTCGTTCCACACGACTTGGGTGACGGCGGCGGTCTCCGCTGGCGTCAGGGTCTCGCTTTCCAGGTCGATGACGGCGCAGGACGGGATCTGATCGAGGAGCCGCACGATCCGGCTCGAGGGCGCGGGAGAAGCCGAGGGAATCCCCCGGGGGGGCTCCCCGGAGGCCGCCGGATCGAGAGGGAGCGTCTCCGCTCCGACCGGTTCGAGGGGCGCGGCCGCGCCTCCGTCCTCCCAGGCCGCGGAAGGAATCTCGGGGATAGCGAGATGTTCCGGAGATGGAGGAACCGCCGCCGGAGCGAAGGGATCGCCCAGGCCGGCGTCGGGGCCTTCGAGCACAAGGCGATCGAGCGCTCGATAGGCCTCGAACTCGGCGCTCTCGTCCACGGGCGTCTGGGCGCGAGCGCACGGCGGCGCCACAATCGTGGCACAAAGAAGGAACGACAGAGCGGGTCGGATGGCGCGTTGGAGGATGAAACGTCTCGAGTTCAAGGGTAGGACCTCCGGATGAGACGCTGGCGGTAAGCCCCCTACGGTCCGAATCTAATCTTTCGGTCTCGCGTAATCAAGGAAAGAAATCCCTGAAGGATCTCGGATCTCTGATGCCGGATTGCAGACCGTACGAATAATCCGCGATCCCCGGCGGTCTCGGGCCGTTCTCTCGAATTCGCGCTCGGGAAGCGCTACGCCCTACGATCGGTTGAGGAGAAGTACGACGGCGCCGGAAAGAACCATGGCCGTCCCGGGAGCGAGAAGCATGGCCATCACGCGAAAAACGCGGGGCGCGATGCGGCGGCGCGAGACCCCGAGTCCGACCCACGCCCCAACGCTGAACGCGAGATACAGGCCGGTGGGCACGGGCTCGAAGAACCGACGCTTGCCCTCGGGTTCTTCTTTCTTCTTCTGCGCGACGAAATCCTGATTTTCGGACGTCTCGCCGAAGACGCGCGATCCCCTGGGGCCTCGGACGTTGAGAAACGCCGCGACGAACACGAGACAGACCAGGAGGTGGATCACGGCCATCGACACCACCAGCGCCTCGCGGTTGGTTCCGAGGAACTCCTTGAGCACTAGGAGGAAGAATCGAGTCGACCGTTGCGGGCGAGCGGGCGGATGGGGGCGTTTGGGACGACGGGATTTCTTGGAAGGCGTCATGGTTCGAGCCATTGGGGTTCCGCGGATGGAGCATCCGGTCTGTTGCATGCGGTGCGAGCGTGGCGGCGCGCCTTCTCGCGGACTCGATGTTGTGGGGAAGTGTATCTCAGGTTGGACCGGTTCGCAACAAGGAAGAAGCCGCCGGGGCCTTTGGGGGGCGCCGCGGCGGCTCGGACTACCGGGTCGTTTGGTATGGTTTATTTGGCGTATTCGACGGATCGCACTTCGCGCAAGACGGTGACCTTGATCTGTCCGGGATACTCGAGTTCGCTCTCGACCTTCTTGGTGATGTCGCGGGCCATTTTGGCGGCCTGATCGTCATTCACCTTCACTGGGTCGACGAGGATCCGAATTTCGCGCCCGGCTTGGATCGCGTAGGATTTCGAGACACCGTCGAACGAGTCGGCGATCGATTCCAGCTGTTCTAGGCGCTTGATATATGTCTCAAGCGTTTCGCGCCTGGCGCCGGGGCGCGCGGCGGAGATGGCGTCGGCCGCCTGCACTAGAACGGCTATGATCGTGCGGGGTTCCTCCTCGGCATGGTGGGCAGCGACGGCATGGACCACGGCCGACGACTCGCCGTACTTCTTGGCGAGCTCGGCGCCGATCTTGGCGTGGGTTCCTTCCATCTCATAGCTGACCGCCTTGCCTATGTCGTGCAACAGTCCCGCGCGTTTGGCCAGGCTTTCGTCCACCTCGAGTTCCGCGGCCATGATCTTGGCCAGATGGGCCACTTCAATCGAGTGTTTCAGAACGTTCTGACCGTAGCTGGTTCGATATTTCAAACGTCCGATCAACCGGATCGCCTCCGGGTGCAGCCCGTGGATTCCCAGGTCGAATGCCGTTTGCTCGCCCAATTCCCGAATGGACTCCATGATCTCTTTTTCGGTTTTTTGGACGATGTCTTCGATTCGGCCTGGATGTATACGCCCGTCGGACAGCAGGCGCTCCAGTGAGAACCGGGCCACTTCGCGTCGTAGAGGATCGAAACAGGACAGGACGACCGCTTCGGGCGTGTCGTCGACGATGATGTTGCATCCCGTCGCCGCTTCGAGAGCGCGGATGTTGCGACCTTCGCGCCCGATGATGCGGCCTTTGACTTCATCGCTCGGGAGATTGACCACCGAGATCGTGCTCTCGCTCACCTGTTCCGCGGCGTACTTCTGGATGGCCAGAGTGATGATTTGCCGCGCTTTTTTGGCGCTGACCTCGCGAACCTCGGTCTCGTTGCGGCGGATCGCGCGGGCCGACTCTTGGGTCAGCTCCGCCTCCAGGCTTTCAAGCAACAACTGCTTGGCCTGGTCCGCCGTGACGCCCGAGACTTGTTCGCACCGGCGAACGATCTCCTTGTGCTGCTCGTCGATCTCGGTCTTCCGGCACTTGACCGCTTCCAGAGTCTCCTCCACCTGTTTCTCTTTGCGGGCGAAGGTCTGTTCGCGGCGGTCGAGTAGTTCGAACTTGCTGTCGAGCGCGCTCTCGCGCTTGGACAATTTCTGTTCGGTGCGGTCGACCTCGATCTTGCGCCGTTCGAGTTTGCGTTCGAAACGCTTCTCTTGTTGGGCGATCTCTTCTTGCGCCTCGGCCAGGGCCTTGGTGCGGAGCTTCTCGCTTTCGATCCGAGCCTCTTCGAGCAGTTGCGATGCTCTCTGTTGTGCCGATCCCACACGACGGCTTGTGAACACTACGTGGAGTGCCCAGCCTATAAGCACTCCCGCCAACACCATACCAACCAGACCCCCAGTGAGAATAAGGGGATCTTGCATGGGATATACTATGATTCCTCCTGTTCACGAAATGACGGGGCCCCAACGGGCGCCGGGAGTTGATCGATTGTCCTCGGTCCGGGAAAGCCCGGAGTATAGGGCTCCGACGGACTTCCCCATAATACTCCAATTAACCCCTAAAGACGCATAGCTGTCAAGGGAATTCCCCGTCGCGAGAACCGGTGGGAAGGTGCAGGGTGGACGATTTGTTGCGGTTCGGCCGGAATCCTTACCATTGCGACAGAAAGCCGATTCCTAAGACGTGTTATTTCAACGTTCTGTGCTCGATGGCGACTCGGGGCGCCCACACTGAGAACCCGGCAGGTGAACCCGCCCTGTCCATTTCTGTCTCGTTATGGACATGTGAGGATCCCGGGTCCTGGAAAACGAGAACGCTCCTCTTCGAAGCATCGAATTCCGTCTTCTCTTGCGCGCGGGTGCGTTCATTCCTTGAAATAGCCGAACAAAAGGCCTATCTAATCTGGTGGCCGGACGAGAGCAATCCTGTTTGCGAGGTATTCATGAGCGACAAATCCACCGAAACCCGATACGACTTTCACGTGATCGAGAGGAAGTGGCGAGAGCGCTGGGAGGAACAAGAGGTTTTTCGCACCGAGGAGAACAGCGACAAGCCCAAGTTCTACGGTCTCGTCTTCTTTCCCTACCCGAGCGGCGCGGGAATCAGCGTCGGTCACTGTCGCAACTATATCCCGGTCGATGTCGCCTGCCGCCACAAGGCGATGCAGGGCTATAACGTCCTGCAGCCGATGGGATGGGACGCCTTCGGACAACCCGCCGAGAACGAGGCGATCAAGAAGGGGCGCAACCCGCGCGAGATGGTCCCCGAGTACGCGGCCAACTACAAGCGCCAGCTGCAGCTGGCGGGAATCTCGTACGACTGGAGCCGCGAGATCGATTCGAGTCGGCCCGACTACTACCGTTGGACCCAGTGGTTCTTTCTCTTGCTCCACCGACGCGCACTGGCCTATCGCGCCGACACGCCGATCAACTGGTGTCCGTCGTGCAAGACCGGCCTGGCGAACGAAGAGGTCGTCAACGGACGGTGCTGGCGTTGCGGCTCGCTGGTGGGAAAACGCCCGATGCCGCAGTGGTACTTCCGCATCACGAGCTATGCCGACCGTCTGATCTCGGGCTTGGACACGATCGAGTGGCCCGACGGGATCAAGACCATGCAGCGCGAGTGGATCGGGCGCAAGAAGGGGGCGGAGGTCGATTTCGCCATCGAGGGGCGGAGCGATCTGCCGTATTTGCGGGTCTTCACGACGCGGCCCGACACGCTGTGGGGGGCGACGTTCATGGCGATCGCGCCCGAACATCCGTTGGTCGCCGACATCACGACCGACACGCACCGCGCCGAAGTCGAGGAGTACGTCGAGCGGGCGCAACGCATCTCGGAAATCGACCGCTTGAGCGTGGATCGCACCAAGACCGGCGTCTTCACCGGGACGAACGCCGTCAATCCGGTCAATGGCGAAGCGATTCCGATCTATGTGGCCGATTACGTCCTGATGGGATACGGCACCGGAGCCATCATGGCGGTCCCGGCGCACGACCAGCGCGACTTCGAGTTCGCGAAGAAGTACGACATTCCAATCGTGCTCGTTTACAGGACGACGGAAGATCGGACGGCGGAAAGCATGACCGAAGCGCTTCCCTCGGGAGGCGCGATGGAGAACTTCACGCCCTCGCCCAACGCGAGAGTCGGCGCGGACTTTCCGTTCGCCGGTCTGCCCAACAACGACGAGACGGTCGGCAAGGTCATCCGGTGGCTGGAAGAAAAGGGTGTTGGAGAAGGCGTCGTCAACTATCGTCTGCGCGATTGGCTGATCTCGCGTCAGCGCTATTGGGGCGCGCCGATCCCGATCGTCCACTGCGAGAAATGCGGCGAAGTCCCGGTTCCCGAAGACCAGCTGCCGGTGCTCCTTCCCGACGTCGAGCAGTACCAGCCGACGGGGACGGGCGAGTCGCCGCTGGCGGCGATTCCGGAATTCGTGATCACGACATGTCCGTCATGTGGCGCGGCGGCGCGCCGCGAGACGGACACGATGGGCGGTTTCGCCTGCTCGTCGTGGTACTTCTTGCGTTTCGCCGACCCGCACAACGACGAGGAGGCCTTCAGCCGACAAGCGGCCGACTACTGGCTGCCGGTGGACCTCTATTCCGGCGGCGCCGAGCACGCCGTCATGCATCTGCTCTATGCCCGTTTCTGGACCAAGGTCATGTTCGACACCGGACTCGTCCGGTTCGACGAACCGTTCCAGCGCCTGCGCAATCAGGGGATGCTTCTGGCCTGGACGCCCGGACGCGAGGTCCGTCCCGACGAGGCCGTCGGCCCGGCCGGCGACGAAGAAGAGGCGGCGGAAGACGCCGGCGACGAACCGATCGAGAATTGGAAGGTGCTCCGGCCCGAGGAGCGCGAGACGGTTCCCGAGGACCGGCGGGTGTACCGCTGGATCAAGATGAGCAAGAGCATGGGGAACGTGGTGACTCCCGACGACATCGCCGAGAAGTACGGCACCGACACGTTGCGGGTCTACACGTTGTTCGTCGCGCCTTTCGAGGACACGGTGCAGTGGAAAGACTCGGGCGTCGAGGGGGCGTATCGTTACGTCGGCCGGGTCTGGCGGTTGTGGACCGACCTGCTTCCTCCTTTCCAACCGGATTGGCGAGAAAAGATCGGACAGATAGGTCCGATGAGTCCTATTCTCAAGAAGCTGCGGCGCAAGCTGCACCAGACGATCCGCAAGGTCGGCGACGACATCGAGAACTTCCGATTCAACACGGCGGTGGCCGCCCTCATGGAGTTCACCAACGATCTCTCGGCTCTCCGCAACGCGATCGCCGACCGCGAACCGACGCCCGAAGAGGCGATTGTGGCCGCCGAGTGCATCGAGATGCTCCCGCTTGTGTTGTCGCCGATCGCGCCGCACATGGCGGAAGAGATGTGGGAACGGCTCGGGCATTCGCGTTCGATCTACCGCGAGGCGTGGCCCGCGGTGGACGAAGCGGCGGCGGCGGAAGACGCGGTGACGATCGTCGTCCAGGTCAACGGCAAGGTGCGCGCGCGGCTCGAGGTCGCGCCCGACACCGACGAGGCGGCGATTCGCGAACTGGCGTTGGCCGACGTGAACGTCCGCCGCCACGTCGAGGGCAAGACGATCCGGAAGTCGATCCTCGTTCCGAACAAGATGTTGAGTTTGGTGGTGAGCTGATGCTGGTCACCGATTGCCGCTAGAATGTCGCGGCGCGGGCGAAGACCAGTGCGATCTTTCCCGAGTCCACAGTCCCCTCAAGACCGAAGAGGAAGACGTTACAATCGGCCCAGTTCGGCCTTGACCTTGTCGCATTATAATGGCATCATTTTGCTATGACGAACTACGAAGTCGTCTTGAAGCCGGCTGCCATTCGAGATTTGGACGCGTTCAGGAAATACGATGCCGCCTGCATTGCCGACGGCATAGAGAAACACCTGTCGTTCGAGCCGACGAAAGAGAGCAAGAGCCGGATCAAGAGATTTCGCGGAATCGATAATCCGGACTATCGGTTGAGAATTGGGGAGTTCCGGGTGTTCTACACGGTGGACGAGAGCGCGCGCGAAGTGGACGTGCTGAGAGTCATGCACAAGGACGAAACCGCCCGGTATTACGAGGAGATGAGACCATGAAGGTAGCACCTATGGGGGAAGTTAGAAACAACTTCGCCAAATACCTCACCGCTTGCGAAGAGGAACCCGTGTTCGTGACGCGAAACGGCAAAATCGCGGCGGTGATCGAGCGCCTCGAAGACGCGGACGTGGAGGACTTTCTTCTAGAACGAAGCGCCCGGTTCCGCGCCATGCTGAACGCCGCCAAGCGCGAGCGCGGAGGCGTGTCTCTTAAGGAGTACCGCAAGGCCCGGCGGATCTGACTCCCAGCGAGAAGCGGAAGAAGGCGGCTCGCGCAATGCGTCCAAGGCACTGGATTCTACTGGCGGCGTTGGCCCTAGCGGCCAGGCTTTGGCTCTGGGCGGTCAACTTGGACCGGCCCGAGCGCTGTTTCACGCCGGATTCCGAGGGCTATCACCAGTTGGCCCTCAACCTTCTCCACCACGGCGTCTTTTCGCAGGCGAAAGCCGAACCTCTCGTTCCCGACTTCTTCCGCGCGCCGCTCTATCCGCTCCTTCTCGCCGCGGTCTACGGCGTGTCGGGCGATCGGGTCGGCGTGGCGATCTTTGTCCAGGTTCTGGCGAGCGCCGCGACGTGCGTCCTCTTGTTCTTCGTCTATGCGCCGATCGTCGGGAAACGGTGGGCCCTCGCCGGGGCGACCGTCCAGGCTGTGAGTCTCTCGTCGATCGTCTCGTGTCAGTACATTCTGACGGAGACGCTGTTCACGGCGCTTCTCGCGGTGCAGCTCGGTCTCGTGTTGCGCTACGTCCGGCGCGGCGAGGCGGCGGTTCTGGCCTGGGCGACCATTGTCCTGGCTCTCATGACGTTGTGCCGTCCGATCAGTCTTCCGTGGATCGCGCTCCAATGCGCCGCGCTCCTGTTCGAGCGTCGCCGACCGTGGCGTTCGCGCCTGTTTCGGATCGCGCTCAGCTTGGCGATCTTCGCCGCGCTCCTGTTTCCCTGGTACTTGCGTAACCGTCTGCGCGACGGTCACTTCTTCTTCACCTCGATGAATCTCGGGCATCAGTTCCTCAACTACCATCTCCCCGCGCTCGAAAGCCGTCGGACGGGAGAGACGGCCCAGGCGGTCCGCGAGCGGCTCCGGCGCGAAGTGCGCGCGGAATTCGCCGCCCACCCCGAGCGCTACGGCTCGCAGTGGGCGCGCGACCGTTTCGCGACCCGCTACGCGTTGACCCGCGTCAAACAGTATCCGGTCGGATTGGCGATGCAGCACTTCCGTATCCAGGTGCTGCTTCCTCGGATCAATTCTCTTTTCGAGCTTCTCGGACTGACCGTCGGCCAGAGAGGGACGCTCGACGTGATGAACCGCGAAGGCGTGTGGGCGGGAGTGCGCCACTACTTCGGCGGCAAACTCTGGCTCGTTGGACTGGCCATGCCGTGGCTGGCGTTGCTCGGGGCCGTCTACGCGGCGATGGGCGTCGGATTGGTCCGCTGGTTGTGGGAACGCAACGTTTTGATGCTCGCGCTTTTCGTCGGATTCGTCGCCTACTATCTGATTCTCCCCGCTTCGGCGGGCGAACCGCGGTTTCGCGAGCCCGCGATGCCCATGATGATTCTCGCGGCGCTCGCCGGCGCTTCCTGGCCTTGGCGCTCGCGAGTTCGAGGCGAAGCGCCGGGCTCCGTCTCGACCGATGAGTGAGGCAGCCGCACGACGCATTCGGGATTCGCGGCGGTCCCGTTCTCAGGTCCCGCGCGAGTCTGTCCGTGCCGAGCTATTTGATGAACTGGATTGCCAGGGGGTACTTCCAGAGTTCGCCCTCGTTGGCCTTGATGCCCCCGACGATGGCGAAGGCGATCCAGAGAATCGTGAGAATCCCGCCAACCAGATAGCCGATGAAGACCAGCATGAGAAGCCACGAGACGGCGCCGTAGATCAGAAGCGAGAGAAGCCAGTTCGTGACCATCTTGCCGTGAGGATCGATATCGGGGAACTCGCTCTTCTTGATCTGCCAAATAAGCACTGGGAGAACGATTCCCAGGCACGGCACAAGAATGGAGAGATGAATCAACATGGCCCACATGCGGGCCTGCTTTTCGGTCTCCGGACTCGTCATGTTTGTCCGCCTCCAGTCGCCTCGAAACGTGACCTGCTGAGCGTCAACCGGCTCGATTGTCCCACTATCCGGTGGACGGAGTCAAGCTTTCCGCCTCACTCGTCCGACTCGGGCTCGGATTTCCGGATCAGGTTTTCGGCCGCGCGGCGCCCGCTCTGTGCCGCGGACTCGACTCCGTTGCCGATGCGATAGTCGCCGCAGAACTCGACGAGCGCTTCGCCCTTGGCCGCCGGATAGCGGTCGAAGTCCGGAAGATCGTCGGTATTCACGACTTGGGCCTGCTCCCAGCGCTTCGCGCGCGCCCAGCGCCACTCGCGGGGCAACTCGGGAACGATTTCTCGCGCCTCGCGATACAGGCGTTCGAGCGCGTCGTTCTCGTGCATTCGCCACAGGCGTTCGCTTCCGGCGGGCGAAGCGTGAACAACCAGCGACGTCCACCCCTTGAAGCCGCGTCCCTGGCATTTCGTGTCCTCGAACGCGATCCACCACACGTTCGACTTGTCCGACTCGGGCACCTCGAGCCCGTAGAACGCGCGCGCGAGTTTGACTTCCTCGAGCGCCGCGATCAGGGTGAAGCATCGGGTGTAGGTGACCGCGGCGGCCCTTTCGAGAAACGCCGGATTGAGCGAGGAGTGGATCGGCCGGGAGATATCGACCGCCTGCGGGGCGGGGGTGGCGAACACGATCCCGTCCACCCGCATCTCGCTCGCGCGCAGAGGAGGGTCGGTCCGAACGATGTACTGCCCCGGGTTGTCCGGATCGGCCTCGACGGCGGTGACGGCGATCGAGAAGAAACCGCCAAGCTGACGGCGCAGCGCCTCGGGAAGCATGAGCAATCCGTCGCGGAAGGTGGCGCGATTGAGATCGACCGCCTCTTCGGCGGTTTCCTTGAACGAGCCGTCGGGGAGCCGCGTGAAGATGGGCTGGTCGATCGAGAAGAAATCGCCCTGCAAACCGCAGTCGAGGATCAGCTCGCGCAAGACGGGCGAGTCGCGAAGAATGTAGCGCTCGCCGTGGTCCACCACCAGGCCGGCCTTGCGGCGCGAGTTCATGCGCCCGCCGGGCTTGTAGTGGCGTTCGAACAGGAGGATCTTGTGTCCGGCGCGACGCAGCCACCAGGCCGCCGACAATCCGGAGATTCCCGCGCCGACCACGGCAATGTTCATGGCGCCACCCCCGGCTTTCAGGAGATCGGGCCGCTTCGCGCGGCCCTCCAAGCGACGCGAAACACGGTCCCGCGCCGGTGAACCGTCAACTTCGACATACGGAGGAGTCCGGACTGCAACCTTTAGGGCGCTCTTGCGCCGAAAGAACAGGCCGCCCAACCGCGGCAGACCCCGCCTTGACGAGAAGTCCGCACTCCGAACGGCGCGCGATCCGTCGCAACGGCATTGACGGTCTACTGGTCCACACTCGATTATAGCTTTCGCGCTTGGCCCGCTTCAACGACTTTCTCCCGTGTTTTCGCGTGAAGCGGTCGTGGAGGAGACCGGTTCGCGGCTTCGAGGGTGGCTGCGATTCGCAATCGCCCGCCCCCCTTGGCCCGGGTTGTCGGCATAGGGCTTGACTTTGGGCAGGGGTGCGCCCTAAGTTACAGGAGTTTCGCCCAGTCGATCCTGTCCGCCGGGAGCCGTCTTCCGGCTAGCGAAAGAACGCCATGATCGTCAAGAAAACAGCCTATGCCCGAGCGGCCCTGGTGGGGAATCCGTCGGACGGGTATTTCGGCAAGACTATTTCGGTCATCCTGAAGAATTTCCGGGCCGAGGTGGCGATTTTCGAGAGTCCCGAGCTCAAGATCGAGCCCAACCGCAGCGATCATTCGGCTTTCAAAAGCATGGCCGATCTCGCCGAGGACATCCGCTTCTCGGGCTATTACGGCGGGATGCGGCTGATCAAGGCGGCGGTCAAGAAATTCCACGAATACCTGGTGAGCCACGAGGTCGAGTACGCCAACCGCAACTTCACCGTTCAGTACGATTCGAGCATTCCCGTACGGCTGGGGCTGGCGGGGTCGAGCGCGATCGTCACGGCGACGATCCAGGCCCTGATGGAATTCTTCGAGGTCGAGATCCCCAAGCCCTATCTCCCGACGCTGGCGCTGCGGGTCGAGACCGAGGAACTCGGCATCCAGGGAGGACTTCAGGACCGCGTCGCCCAGGTCTACGGCGGGTGCGTCTACATGGATTTCAACCGCGATCATCTCGAAGAGTTCCAGTACGGAATCTACGAGGAGATCGACACGAGCCTCCTTCCTCCGCTCTACGTGGCTTACCGCAAGGTCCTCTCGGAAGGGACCGAAGTCACTCACAATCGCCTGCGCGAGCGTTGGGAGCGAGGCGACTCGGACGTTCGACAGGCGATGGAACGCCTGGGCGAGTTGACCGAGGAGTTCTACCAGGCCCTGAAACAGGGCGACGTGAAGCGGATGTCCGAGCTGATGAACGAAAACTTCGACGTGCGGACCGGCATCTGCAAGATCGGCCAGGCGAACTGGAACCTGATCAACGCGGCGCGCAACGTCGAGGCGAGCGCCAACTTCACCGGTTCGGGCGGCGCGATCGTCGGCATCTGCCGCGACGAGAAGATGTTCCGCGAGCTCGAGCGCGCGATGAAGGAAATCGACGCCGCGGTGATCAAACCGATATTCTGACGAGGGGCGGACAACGAGAGACATGACCCGGAACCGCCCGAGACGGCGTCGGACGCCCCCGGAGCGATTCGTGTCTTTCGCCGATCCCAAGGAGCGGATCCCCATGATTAGCAAAGCCGTTATTCCCGCCGCCGGGTTCGGAACGCGATTCCTGCCCATCACGAAGACGCAACCCAAGGAGATGCTCCCCATCGTCGATACGCCGACGATCCAGTACGTGGTCGAGGAAGCGGTCAACTCGGGCGTGCGCGACATCCTCATCATCACCGCGCTGGGCAAAAGCGCGATCGAGAATCATTTCGACCGCGCATTCGAACTCGAGGCCCACCTCCACACCCAGGGGCGCGAGGAACAGCGGCTTCAGGTTCGCAATCTCGCCTCGATGGCCAACATCCATTTCATCCGACAGCGCGAGCTCAACGGTCTGGGCGACGCCATTTCGTACGCGCGGTGGCACGTGGGCGACGAGGCGTTCCTCGTCCTCTTGGGCGACACGTTGGTCGACTCGCAGGTGCCCTGTTCGCGCCAGCTGATCGACGTTTACAACCGGCTGAAGTCCCCGATCATCGGGGTCGAGGAAGTCCCGCCTCAAAAGGTCGAGCGCTACGGCATCGTCGGGGGCGAGGCGGTCGAGCCCAACACGTGGCGCATCGAGGTGATGGTCGAGAAGCCCAAGGCGATCGAAGCGCCGTCGAACCTGGCGATCGGCGGGCGCTATATCCTGACGCCCGATATCTTCGACTATATCGAGAAGACGGCCCGCGGCGTGAACAACGAAGTCCAACTGACCGACGCGCTCCAACTGATGCACAAGGACCGCGCGGTCTACGCCCACAAGTTCGAGGGCGTGCGACACGACATCGGGAATCGGCTCGACTATATGAGGACGTCGGTCAAGTACGCCGCGAAGCGCAAGGATATCGGGACGGACTTCAAGGCGTTTCTCAAGGAGTTCGTCGCCGAACTCGACTGATTTCGGACCGCGGGCCTTTCGGCCCGACACAGGATCGACAGGGAGGAGAACGCGGCCATGGTTTCGCCGGCCAAGAAACCCGTTCGTCGGTCGCCCGACGACATCCTTGTCTTCGGCGGCTCGGGCAGCCCCCGCCTCACGCAACGCATCTGCGACTATCTCAAGGTCGCCCCGGGCCAGGGCGAGGTCCTGCGGTTCTCCGAAGGCAACCTGTTTGTCCGGATCCTCGAAAACGTGCGCGGCCGACGCGTCTATCTCGTGCAATCCACGGCGTTTCCGGCCAACGACAACTTCATGGAGCTCCTCTTCTGGATCGACGCGTTCAAGCGGGCGAGCGCCGCGTCGGTCACCGTCGTCATGCCGTACTTCAGTTACGCGAAGGGAGACAAGAAGGACGAGCCGCGCGTCTCGATCCGGGCGCGCGTATGCGCCGACGCCATCGAGGTGGCGGGTGCGGACCGCGTGGTGACGATGGACCTGCACGCGCCGCAGATCCAGGGCTTCTTTCGTATCCCGGTGGATGTTCTCTACGGAATGCCCGTCTTGTGCCAAGCCGTTCGCAAAAAGAAGCTGAAAGACTTGATCGTGGTTTCGCCCGACGTGGGATTCGCCAAGATGGCGCGCGTCTACGCTTCGGAGCTCGGGGTGTCGCTCGCCATCGGCGACAAAACGCGCTCGAGCGACGACGAGAACGCCGACGTCCTCCACGTGATCGGCGACGTCGAAGGCAAGACCGCGCTCGTGGTGGACGACTTCACCATCACGGGCGGCACGCTCATCAGCGTGGCCGAGAAGATCTTGAAGAAGGGCGCTCGCGCGGTCTACGCCGTCGTGACCCACGGCGTGTTCTCGTCGCCTAAGGCCATGAAGCTGATCGACCGCAGCCCGATCGAACGCCTGTTCGTTACCGACACGGTCGAAAGCCAACCGGTCGAATTCTCGAAGAAGATCGAGACCGTCTCGGTCGCCCCTCTCTTCGGCGAGGCGATCCGCCGCATCCACAACCGCGAAAGCATCAGCGTTCTGTTTCCTACGTGAGGCCGCGAAGCAAACGTTGCGGGCGATATCGGTCGTACGCCGCCGCTACCTTCGGTTCTTGAATATGAGGGTGAAAGCGGTGACGGAGAGAAACGCCAGGAGCATGATGAACCAGAACGCCCAGTGGTACTGCGCGAGCGGAATCCGGACGTTCATCGAGAAGGCGCTCACGACGAAGGTCGGCACCATGATGCCGATGGTGATGAGGGTGAGGTTCTTCATCAAGACGTTGAGGTTGTTGCTCACGATCGAGGCGCGCGCGTCCATCAGGCTGACCAAAATGTTCGAGTAGATCTCGGCCTGTCGGTAGCATTGCGAGTTCTCGACCGAGATGTCGTCGAGCGTCTCCATCTCTTCGGGGCTGAAGCCGAGTCGGTCCCGGGCGTGCTTGATCTTGTCGATCAAGGCGCCGTTGGAGTTGATGGAGTTGAGATAGTAGACCAGGCTCTTCTGGAGCGTGAAGAGGTTGAGCAGGCTGCGGTTCTCCATCGCTTTGTTGATCTTGTTCTGAAGATCGTCCGAGATCATGCTGATGACTTTGAGATGCTCGCGGAAATGGAAAATGCTTCGGTACAGGAGCTGAAGCATCACCGCGCGGGGCGACAAGAGTTTCGGCGCGCGCCCTCGATCGAAGAGGGGGGTTTCCTCGTTGGCCACCACGACAAGGCGGTCGGAGAAGAGGAACGCCCCGGCGGACTCGACGCGGAACAGGAACTCGTCCTTGCCCGTATAGTGTTTCGGCCGCTTGAAGATCATCGCCGCATGGTTGGGCTCGAATTCGAGACGGGCGAGTTCGTCGGGGTCGAGCGCGCTTTGGAGCGTGTGCTCGTCGATCTGGAGTTCGGTTACGAGGTGGCGCTTCTCTTCTGAGTTGGGGTTGAAGAAGACGGCTACGACCGACGATTCGTCGTCGGTCGCCTCGAGTTTTCCGTTCGCGATTCTCCAGAGATTCTTCACCGCCCGGCACCTCCTTCGCGGATGGCAAGCGCCGTCGCACCCCGGTTGGCTGCTCAGGGGAGGAGCGTCGTCTCAGGATCGGTCGAAAAGGACTATCCCGTGTAAGCCGCACGTCCCACCCGCGCACTAATCTCACGCCGCCGCCGATTCGTCAAGTGCGGACTGAGGGGTTGTCGGACTGAGAGGTCGGCAGGCAAGGGGGTGCAACCCATCATTTCAGGAAGAACCCGTTCGATGTCGCCCTTCGCTACCGCTTCTTCTTCGCCACCGCCGACTTCACGTCGGCGGGGCGATGGTTTTGCTCCAGTTGCGGCATTCCCTTCATCTCCTCCCCCTTCCCGGCGGTTTGCCCGATGCAAATCCTTCGTTCCGCGAGGAGTCGTCGCCTTCCAAGGCTCTTGCCGGTTTCGATCCTGAGCGCCGAAGGCGCGGCCCTATTAGAGCCCTGGGCAACGCCCAGGGAAAGAGGCCACAACAAGAGGATGAGCCCTGTAGGGGCGTCCTAATGGAGCGTGCCAAACCTCTGCCGCCTCGACCGTCATAGAACGCCCCTAC
>JAFGFN010000050.1 GCA_016931035.1 Candidatus Sumerlaeota bacterium | reverse complement strand
GAACGGATAGAGCGGCTCCTTGCGGAAGAACCGATAGGTGCGACCGGCCATCGAGTAGTCCTCGAACGGCGGTAGGTCTTCGTCCCATCGGTAGAAGGTGAGCGGGAGTCGGCCGGAGGGGTTGTAATCGCCGAACAGGACATCGGCTATCGCCGTGCCGCCCTCCTCGCCCGGATACCAAGCCTGGAGAACGGCGGCGGCGTTTGCATCGGCCCACTTGGCGGCGACTCCGCTTCCCGACATGAGGACGAGCACGGTCGGCGTTCCGGTCTCGATCACGGCCCGAAGCAGATTCTTCTGAATCGCGGGTAGGCGAATCGTCGTCCGGTCTCCTTCGCGAAACCCGGTCACGTTGGCCTTTCTGAACTCGCCCTCGATCGTGCCGCTCAGTCCGGCGATGACGATCGCGACGTCGGCTCGCTTGGCGCAGTCGACCGCCTTGTCGATGCTCGAATGGGCGATCGGCGTTCGCCAGGCCAGTTGGATGTACGTATCTCCCCGAGTCTGGAAGAGGTCGATCTCCACCGGGCAGGGCTTCCCGGCCTCCATATCGATGTTGCGGCTCTGGACGGTCCGTATCGGGCCTTCGCGCCAATCGTCGATGACGACCGTGTCTCGAACGGCGAGACGAAAGCCGTCGTGAGCCGTGACCTGGAATGCGTACCTCCCGGTGCGAGGCGGAACGATCTCGCCGGTCCACCGGATCGAGAAGTCGTGGTCCTTCAGGTCGAGGAGGTGTTTGCCCGGGCGCAGGTGCAGATTGACCTCGGGGTCGCGCGCCACGTCGACGGGCTCGCCTTCGAAATTCGGATTGTCGAAGTAACTGCGCGTGAGACCGTTGCCGCTTTCGCAACGAAGAAAGAGAGGGCCGATCACGTGGGGGGCGTTGAGCGAGCTGATGAGATCGCATCCTCGCTCGAAGAAGACGCTCGTCGTCCCGGACGCCTTATGTACAATGCCCTCGATCAGGATCACCGGCGCGCGCGGCTCGCCGGAGAAGGTGCCGATCAGGGCTTCGACCGAATTGGCATTGGGCCCGATGACGGCGATCTTGGCCAGGTCTTTGCGCAGGGGGAGAATCCCGTTGTTCTTCAGAAGCACCATCGACTCGCGAGCGGCCGTCAGCCCCAGAAGGCGGTGGTCGTGAGAGCAGATCGCTTCGCAGGGAATGGATGCATAGGGAACCCGCTCGGGGGGATCGAACATCCCGAGGCGCATCCGAACCTCCATCGCCCGCGAGAGGGCAAGGTCGATCTCCTCTTCCGTGACGAGTGCCTGACGCAGAGCTTCGAGGAAGGGGAGATCGTCCGTGTCGCTCATCAGGTCGCATCCGGAGCGAAGGGCCATGGCCACCGCTTCTTCGCAGGTTTGGGCGGTCTTGTGGTGAACACAGATGTCGCGCACCGCGCCAAGATCCGAGAGGACGCAGCCTTCGAAGCCCCACTCTTCGCGGAGAATCCCCTGCAAGAGTCCGGGATTGGCCGAACAAGGCTGGCCGAAAACGCGGTGCTGCGACGACATGATGGCGGCCGCCCGCCCTTCCTGGACGCAGGCTTTGAAAGCGGGGAGGTAGGTTTCATGAAATGTTCGGCGGTCGACCGCCGCGCTGAAGGACTTCCGTTCGGACAGGGGGCCGCTGTAGGCGGCGAAATACTTCGGGATTGCGGCGACCTTGAGATAACGGGGATCGTCGCCTTGGAGACCGCGGACGAAAGCGACGGCGATCCGAGAGGTCAGGAACGGATCCTCGCCGTAGGTTTCCTGACAGCGTCCCCAACGCGGGTCGCGGGCAATGTTGGCGAGTGGGGCCCAATAGGTCAACCCTCTGAAACGATCCGTATCGCCTTGGCGCAAGGCCTCGTGGTGCTTGGCGCGCGCTTCGGTCGAGATGACGTCGGCCACTTGGCGAACCAGGTCGGGATTCCACGTGGCGGCCAGGCCGATCGCCTGCGGAAACACCGTCGCTTCGCCCGCCCGCGCCACTCCGTGGATGCCCGAGTTCTGCCAGTTGTATTCCGCTATGCCCAACCGTTTGACGGCAGCGGAGCGGTCTCGAAGCTGCGAGGCCTTTTCCTCGATTGTCATTCGAGAAACGAGATCCTTCACGCGGTCGCGCACAGGCAGGTCGGGATTCATGTAGGGAGGAAGCGTTTTCACGAGGGACCTTCTACAGCGAACGCATGCCTCCTACTATAGCGAACGCATGCCTCGCACTTCCAGCCTGTTTTTCTGGGCCGTGGTTCTCTTCGGAAGAATCGACAGGCCTAGTCGCCGGAGCTCACTCGAATCGTTGCGCGCAGGCGAACGTCGGCCGATGAGGCGCCAACCTGGATCTCGTATTCCCCCGGCAGGACGCAAAACTCGTTTCGTCCCTCATCGTAGTAGGCTAGGCTCTCGATGGGGAGCGGAATCCGAACTTCGCGGCTCTCGCCCGCAGCTAGGCAGACCCGCTCGAACCCTTTGAGGCGTTTGAGGGGGCGCGGCTCGGGGCTCCAATCGTCGCGGACATAGACCTGCACCACCTCCTCGCCTTCGCGTTTTCCCGTGTTCTGCAAGTTCAGGGACAGAGCGATCGTCTCCCCGGCCGTGGGCGCGGGGTTGTCGATGACGAGGTCCGAATACTCGAAT
>JAFGFN010000049.1 GCA_016931035.1 Candidatus Sumerlaeota bacterium | reverse complement strand
GCTGGGGGCGCTGAAACGGGGGAGGAAGAAGAAGGGGAAGGCGGAATAGAGTATCCTGTCCCCGATTTCCATGTCCCCGATTTCCACGGACCATGAGCAAGATGCTCATGCCACAACCCGGCCGCGGCGACCCAGGACCGGATCTACAACGGCTGCAATTGCAGACGCTTACTGCTTCTTCGTTTCTTCGGGGTCGAAACCGAAGAAGTCCTTGAGCGCGCCGTCGAGCGTTTCGACTTGTGCGAGGATGTCGCCCAGGATCTTGCGTCGCTGCGCGTCGTCGGCTTGGTCTCCCGCGCCGATGGCGGCGAAATCGCGAACGAAATAGAGAGGCTGGAAGATGTTCTCCACGGTTTGCTTGTACTGGCCGCGGGCGGTTCCCTGAAGGATGCCCGAGAGACCGTGGAACTTGGTGGCGACGTGGAGTCCGGATGGGCCGCACACGAGTTCGCGCAGGTCGGGCTCGGCGCACGAGCCGCGCGATTTGAGGATCGAGATGACCTTGTGGATGCGGCTCTCGATCTCGACCGCGCCCAGGTAGACCACCGTGTCGACCATCGAGACGTAGCGGATGTCGGCGATGGGATTCGCCTGGCTCACGCGGCTCAGTTTCTGGGTGAGGAGCGTGGTGGTTCCGGCGCGGCCCAAGGCGGCCAGGAACATGGCGAGATAGTCCTTGTAGGCGTCGGGATTGTCGATCGAGCGTTCGAATCCGCCGAGGCCGTCGATGACGACTCTCTTGAGACGTCCCGTGTCGAGTCTTGCCTTGAGATCGGCGAAGATCTCGTCGAGACTGCATTTCTTCGGGACATAGTGGGCGATGCGGATCTTGCCCGAGTCCACCCCCGCGGCCAGATCGACTCCGCGCCGCCCCTGGGTCTTGACGAGATACTGGGGCGTTTCCTCGAATGTCAGGAGCCATCCTTCTTCGTCGGCGCGAGCGCCCTCGGCCAGGAACGCGGCGGCAAGCGTGGTTTTGAACGTTCCCGACATGCCCGCGAGAATCGCGGCGGCGCCCTCGGAGTAGCCGCCGCACAGGAGTTGGTCCACCCCTTTGACGCCGGACGACACGGGCTGGATTGTGCGGTCGGCCATCTCTTTCTCGCCGAACGGTTCGGGCAGGATGTGCGGGAAGACCTCGATCCCGTCGGGGCGGAAGGCGAGGGGGTGCCGACCTTGAACGTGGGCGTGGCCGCGCGTCTTGACGACTTCGACCGAGCGCTGAGGAAGCGACGCGGTCGAGGTCACCGGATCGTTGTGGAGGAGAAGGGCCTCGTCGACCAGGTATTCTTCGAAAGAGAACTCGCCGTCGCGACCGGCCGAGATCTCGGAGGTCAAGATCGGGGTCATGCCGTCGGCCTTGGTCTCGTTCAGGAAATGGAGCAGGAGCGCGCGGCGTTCGACCGGGTCGACGTCGATTCGGTTGAAGTGGCTGACGCTGTCGACGAGGAGTCGGCGGGCGCCGACGGCCTCGGCCTCTTCGAAAAGCCGCGAGAGGATCTGCGGCGACGCGCCGCCGGCCGGAACGATCAGGTCGCTCGGCTCGATGTAGAGGATGCGCAGGCGGTCTTCGTCGATGAACTTCTGGAGGTCCCACCCGAAGGCTCGGGTGTCGCGCATCAACTGTTGGGGGAACTGCTCGAACGAGCAGATCACGGCTCCTTCGCCCTCGTCGCGCACGCCCTGAAGGAGAATCTGGACGCCGAGCGAGGTCTTGCCCGTTCCGGGCGCGCCCTTGAGCAAGATGCTGTTGTGGCGAAGGAAACCGCCGCACAGTATGCTGTCGAGTCCCGGACTTCCCGTTTTGATCCTGTCACTCATTCGTATCGACTCCTCGATGTGCAGTGTGTCGGCGACACGGCGCGGCGACGATCGACGACTAGCCTCCAAAGCCCGCGATGATTCCGCCGGTCTCGCCGGTCGACTTGACTCCCTTGATAAAGCGCCGTAGAGCAAAGACGTCGTCGCAGTGGCGCTCGGCCTCGGCTTGCTCTATCTTGCCTTCGCGGACGAGGTCGGCCAGCGACTGGTCGTAGAGCATCATCCCATCCTCGCGCCCGCGGAGAACGCCCGGAATGTCGCGGATGCGGTCTTCGTGAATCAGTTTCTCGATCGTGGTGGTGACGATCATGAGTTCCATGGCGGCGATCCGTCCCTTGCCGCCGGCTCGGCGGATCAGGCGTTGGGAAATCGCCGCCTTGAGGTTGAACGACAGCTCTTCGCGCACCAGCTCGCGCTCGTCTTGCGGGAAGCTTCCCAGGACGCGCTCGATGGTCTGAACGGCATTGATCGTGTGAAGGGTGCTGAAGACCAAGTGGCCGGTTTGCGCCGCCTTGATGGCGACGGCCATCGTCTCGGACGAACGCATCTCGCCGATGAGAATGACGTCCGGGTCCTGGCGCAAGGCCTGGACGAGGCCGGTATTGAAGTCGGGCACGTCCACGCCGACCTCGCGCTGGGTCACGATACTGGTCTTGTTTTCGTAAATGTATTCGATCGGGTCTTCGATCGTGATGATGCAGCGGTTCATCTTCTCGTTCACGTACTGAATCATGGCGGCCAGCGTCGTGGATTTTCCGCTGCCGGTCGCCCCCGTGACCAGAACCATCCCGCGTCGGAGCATGGAGACCCGTTTGAGCGTTTCGGGCAGATCCAGATCGTCGATCGAGGGAATGTGGAGCGAAATCGAGCGGAGGACGATCTTCATCTTCGATCGTTCATAGTAGGCGTTGACCCGGAAGCGGACCTTGACGCCGTACTGGTAGCCGAAGTCGATGCCGCGTTTCTCCTCGAACGCCGGTTCGAGTCCCGCGGGCATCATGCTCTTGAGATAGTAGGCGAGGGTCTCGTGGTCGAGGGGCGGCGCCTGGATCGGCCGGAGAATGCCGTCCACCCGCAAGTAGGGCGGGTTATTCTGGTTGAGATGGATATCCGAGGCGCCGATCTTGCTGGCGCCGTCGAGGATGGCGTTCAATTCTATCCGCATGCCGTTGTGGCCCTCCGGGAAGATGAGCGGCAAGACCGACGGGGCCACCCGGTCGAACAGCCCGTCGCGTCTGTGCCGGACCCTGAAAGATGGAAACGCCGTGGACTCCGTTCGGCTTCTCTCGTGATTCTCTTCGTCGCCGCGCGGAAGGAACTTGAGACTGACGATCCTTCTTGCCTACGGGCGGGGGTTTTTCTATGGTGATCGGGAAACCGCGAGAAGCCGTGCGAGCGGCGGACACCCACCACCATGCGATTCCGGTCAACCCGACTCATCGGCGGCGCCCTTTTTGCCGCTGTCGTTCTCGTCCTGCTCTGTGTTTCGCCGATCGTCCCCAATCGGGTTCTCGACATTCTGCGACGGGAATGGGCGGCCATGCTCGGTCGTCTGGGCGTCGCTCAGGCTTACGAGCCCGCCCCGCCCGAGCCCAGCGGGGCACTGCGCTCCGCCTACGATTCGGAGGAGAGTCTCGCCTCGACCGGCGCTCGCTACGAACCGCTCTTCTCCGACATGCTTCCGTCTCCCGAGTCCGCCCTCGTTCTGCTGGACTCCATCGGGCCCGCCGTTCGCGGCCTGGAGGAGTACATGTCGCAGGCTTCCCCCCATGTTACCGAACAAGAGGAGGCGTTGCAACTCTTGCAAAGCGGGGAACGTCTGCCGCTGGAGCGGCGGCAGGAGATCCGCGAGAACCTGGAGCAGGCTCAGCCCTTCCTCGACAGTGTCCGCGAATCTTCCGAGAGAGGGGCCTTTCCGCCTCTCGGGATGCCCGACGACCCCGAAGAGGCTCCGAAGGAGGAGTCCGTTCCCACCGAGAGCGAGGTCTCCGCGGTGGTCGAGAACGCCTCGCGGCTGCTTTGCCTCAGCGCCTTGGACAATCTGGCAGGAGGAGGGACCGACGCCTTGCGGATCGCCTCGGAAGCGGCGGACGTTGTTTCCATCTCCTCGAACGGGACGATGAAAGTGCAACAGTCTCAGATCGCCGGGATGAACGAGGTGACCGACACCTTGGCCGCGCTGGTGCGCGACGAGGACGATGTGCGCCGCCTGATGAGCGCGTGCCGCGAGATGACCGCGATTCGGGAGAGGTGGAACGAGGCAAGCCAACGCGTATCGAGTCCGGTGGCGCGCGATCTCCTCGCCCGCGTGGCGGACGCTCAACAATCGGGTTTCGATATCGACCCCAAGAGCCTCGACCCGAGCGCACTGGTCCAGGATCTGTCCGACGCCCAAAGAGAAAGAATCGAACGAATCGGACAACGAATCGACGAGGACCCGGAGCTGCGCCGCCGAATCGAGGAACGCATCGAGTCGCAGATGGATCAAGTGCGGTCGATGACCGAGGAGGTCCTTCGGTACCGCCGCGAGGAAGACGCGGCGAAGGATGTAGGGACGTCGGTTCCGCTCAATCCGTTTGTCGCGCCCGAGACCGCCGCCATGGCGAAGATCGACGTGTTGCGCGTCGAAACCGCCACCGAGGCGTACCGTCGAATGAACGACGGCCAGACGCCGTCCGATCCTCGACTCCTCGCGCCGCGGTTCATCCCGTATCCCGTGACGGACCCCTTCACACGCGAACCGTTCAAGGTGAACTCGGAAACCGGGGCGCACTACTCGATCGGGCCCGACGGCGTGGACGACCGGACGACGGTGCGCTACGATTCGACGAACGGAGCCCTGAGCCGGGGCGACGTCTTCCTCCTGGTTCATCCGGGCACGGCCGCCGGCGACGCGATGGGCGAAGACTAGCGGTCTGTCAACTTTGTCGTGACGGACTGCCTGCCGTTCTGAGTACAGGCTTCAGCCTGCTGTTCTCAGCGCAAGAGCAACCTGAAGGTTGTACTCAGAACTCGTCGTTGTGAAGTTGACAAGCCACCGCTTGGGTCGCGCGGAGACGTTTCGGAAGGGAATCACGATGACTCAAACGAAACACCGGGGCGCAGGCCCGCTTCGCGTGGCAATCACTCTTGGCGACCCGGCGGGAGTCGGTCCCGAGATCGTCGTTCGGCTTTTCAAGGAGGGGAACCTGCTCCCCGGCGTGGCACCCTTCGTCGTGGGAGAAGCGCGGCACTTGGAACAAGCCGCCCGTCTCGTGGGCGGGGGCGTTCGAATTCGGCAATCGCGGACTGCACCCGACTCGCCGACCCAGGACGGGACGATCGTTGTTGTGGAGCCGACGGACTTCGTTTTCCAAGGGCCGCTGGATGTGGGAAAAGTGTCCCCCGCGTGTGGCGCGGCGGCCTGGGCCTACATTCGCCGGGCCGTGGGCCTCGTGCAAACGGGCGAGGCCGAGGCGATAGCGACCGCGCCGATTCACAAGGAGGCGCTCCACGCCGCCGGGTGTCCGCACCCCGGACACACGGAAATGCTGGCCGAGCTGGCGGGCGGATCGCGCGTGGCCATGCTCTTGGTGGGAGGCGGGGTCCGTGTGGCCTTGGCGACGATTCACGAACCGATCGCACGCGTGCCGTCTCTCCTCAGCTTGGAGAAGATTCTGGACCTTCTGCGCCTCATGAACCGGTTCATTCCCTGGTTCGGGATCGACCGGCCGGGCGGTCCCCGGATCGCCGTGACCGGCCTCAATCCCCATGCGGGAGAGGGGGGCATGTTCGGCGACGAAGAGGAGCGGATCATCGCTCCAGCCGTCAAACGGGCACAGTCCGAAGGGATCGACGCCGAGGGACCCGTGCCTGCCGACACGATCTTCTTCTTTCATCGCCAGGGGGCGTGCGACGCGGTCCTGGCCATGTTTCACGACCAGGCGCTCATCCCGGTCAAAACGCTCGACTTCCACGCCGGGGTGAACGTGACGATGGGATTGCCGTTTATCCGCACGTCGGTCGATCACGGGACGGCGTTCAACATCGCGGGCCGTGGGATGGCCAACGCGGGGAGCCTTCGCGCGGCGGTCGAATGCGCCGCGTTGCTTACCCGCAACCGACTGGCCCAAAGCGTCGCGAGCGGTTGAGAACACTCGGCGATGCGGCTCAACACCTCAGAGGAGAACGGAGTCTCTCATGCCCGATAGTCCCGAGCGGCCGACCGACCTGCCAAAACCGGCGAATTCGGGCGCTTTTGCACGCACCTGCCTGACGATCGGCCTGGCGTCGTGCGCGGCGGTCGTCGTTTTCGCGGCCGCGGCGGTCCCGTGGTATTTCTCGATTCCTCCCGCGCGCCAATTCCGATGGTTTTGGCCTTTTCTCTGGATCATGATCGGCCTTTCCTGCGCGGCGCTCTGCGGGGCGCTGCCCGCGCTCCTCGGGACTCGGACCGAAGGGCAGCGCGTCCCGTCCGGGGCCCTCTTCGGCTTCGTTTTCGGACTGACCTCGCTCGTCTTCTTCTCGCCCGCCGTGTTTGTATTGCTGAGTGTGCTCGGAACATCCGGGGCGCACATCCGCAGAGACGTCGAGCAGTCGACACACGATCTCGGAACCCTGCTCTCGTCCATCGAGGAGTACCGGACCGACCAGGGCGCGTATCCGCCCTGGACCGCGGACCCGCAGCGCCAGGCGATGTTCGTATCCGAAAAGCGCCTTCCGAGTTTCGAGGCGTCTGCCCCGGACGATTCTCTCAGTTTCTTCTCCATGTTCTATGCTTCTCCGGGATATCCCCAAGACCCCTATGCGCCGCGCGACGGGACCAGAAGCACCTACGCCTACTGGGTCTCGGAGGGAAGCGAAGGCTTCATTCTCCTGGGACGGGGGCCCGACGGCGTCTTCGATGTCGACTTCGAGACGCTTCGTCGCGCATACGAGCCGACCCGTTTCGCCCAAGAACAGACCGGTTTGCTCGCGTTCACCTACGATCCGACGAACGGACTGGTGAGCGCGGGAGATCTGTGGGTCTCCCGCGTCAATCCCGATGTCGCAAGATCGAGTCCCCCACCTTCGACGCCGCACACGGCCCCCTGAGCGCGAGAACCTCTCGCGGCGAGCGCTGGACGCTCGGACAAGGATTCGCGGATGGCGAAAGTCGCCCTAGCCCGCATTTCTCACAGCCCCTCGCATTGGATTGTTCGAAAGGGGTTTTTGGCGTTCGCTGGGCCGTGTGTGCGGATTTGTCGT
>JAFGFN010000048.1 GCA_016931035.1 Candidatus Sumerlaeota bacterium | reverse complement strand
TGACCCCATTTGCTCACGACATTTTTGTCCTTTGTTTTCAATATCGAGACGAAGATCGCGCCTTTCTGTTTTGGACAAGAGCGATCGATCCTATGAAATCGGCTGTTTGAAAACAAGTGTTCTTCTTGCGCGGTTGTGCGACATAGCGTCGCATCGGGATTGGGAGCGACGGCGCGACGCTTCCAGGTGCGCATCAGAAGGTCATGGCGCGCAGGATGCTGTCCCACACGGATAAGATGGGACCGCGCATCCAGAGACAGACGAAGACGATCCCAACGACGGCCAGGACCCAGAAGATCTTGCTCACCCAGTGATGAAACCATGCCTTGATTTTCCAGAACGCGGACATCGGGAGAGTCTCCTTTCTTCTCTGTGCTCGCGCCCGATCGGGTGGGGCGCGGGTGTTTCAATCGTCGATCACGGCGTGGCGCGGGGGTGCGCCGCTCGGATCAGCCGGTCGGACTTGAGCGTGTGGCCGTGACAGAGGGCGGCGGCCAGCGCGTCGGCGGCATGGTCGGGTCGTGGAATCTCGCGCAGTCCCAGGAGCGTGGCGACCATTTTTTGCACCTGCGCTTTTCCGGCGTTGCCGCGTCCGGTGACGGCCTTCTTGATTTGAAGCGGCGTGTACTCGGCGACGGGAGTGTCGGTCTCGGCGGCGGCGAGGAGGGCGACGCCGCGCGCCTGGGCGACCGTGATCGCCGTCTTGACGTTTGTGGCGAAGAAGATCTGTTCGACGGCCACGACTTCGGGACGTTCTTTCTCGATCAGCTCGACCAGAGATTCGTGGATGCGGCGAAGCCGGAGAGAGAGAGGCTTGCCCGCGGGCGTCTTGATCTGGCCCCAGCGAACCAGGTCCGGGCCGCCCTTGGGGTAGACGATCACTCCCCAACCGACGGCGGCCAGTCCGGGGTCGATTCCGAGAATTCGCATAGGCGGCGCCGCGGACCTCCTCGGGAGGGATTCCTCCGCAACAGGGCTTAGTCTGCCAGCCGGGGGGATGGGATTCAAGGCCGGAATTGTGGGCGTCATCGCCCGGGCGGATGAGCGGCGCGTTTCTCGGCGATCATTTCGCGATAGAGATTCTCGTAGCGCCGGGTGACGATTTCGAGGGCGCAGGTCTCCTCGACGCGGCGTCGTGCGGCGGTGCCCATTCTCTCGCGCCGCGCGTCGTCGGTCAGTCGGATCAAGCCGTCGGCGAGTTGGTCGGGCCGGGCGGGATCGACCAGAAGGCCCTGTTCGTCGTCGGCGATCAGGTCCACGGTGCCGCTGACCCGGGTCGCCAGCGAGGGGAGACCGCACGCCATCGCTTCGATCAGCGAGTTGGACTGGCCCTCGGCCAGGGAGGGGAGGCAGAAGAGGTCGGCGGCGTGGAGCCAGGGCTTCACGTCTTCGATTCGTCCCATGAGCCGGACGCTGCTTTCGAGTCCCGCGCGCCGGATGTCGGATTCGAGCGCGGGTCTCAACTCGCCGTCTCCGAGAACGATCCAGGTCCAGCGCGCCCGGACCTCAGGGCGTTCGAACGCTTGGAGGAGGAACTGGGCGCCTTTCTGGGCGGTGAGCCGCGCGGTCGTCACGGCCACGAGGCGTCCCTCCGTCTCGACGGGAAGGCGTTGCCGCGCCGTCTCGCGCTCTTGCGGGGTGGGGGGACGAAACTCGGCGTCGTCGATCCCGTTCGGGATGAGGGCGATGCGCCGTGGCGCGAAACCGTGGGCGGCGAGCTCGTCGGACAATTCGCGGCTCAGGGCAATCACGCGGTCGAGGCGGTGCAGATAGCGCAGAACCGGTTTCGGAAAGGGGAGCGTGTTGAGATGGGCCATGTCGCCGACGGACCCGGCGCAGATGCTGCGGGCCAGGACGGGGAGGCCGAGTTTGGGGCCGAGGAAGCCGCCCAGGGCGGCGGCGTACTTCAGGGCGTTGATGTGGACGACGTCGAACCGTTTGCGATGCCGAATCAGATACGTGGCCAGCGAGGCGAGGAACCGGACCGAGCCCCAGCCGCGCAGACGAGGGCTAGGCAGTCGCGTGAGAGGGACGTCGCCCGGCAGGATCTCGGTCTTGGGCCACGACGGGTCGAGTCGGGCGCTTAGGACCTGGACCTGGTGTCCTCGGGCGCGGAGAGAACGCGCGAGGCGCAGGAACTGGTTTTCCGCGCCGTGGGCCACGGGCCAGAACTGGCGCGACACCATGAGGATTCTCAGGGGGCCGTCGATTTGGGATTGCGGATTGCGAATAGCGGATTTCAAGAGGTGGGCACCTGCTTCTCGGTTCGGGTTGCGCGGACTTCAGGGTTCGTAAGGCTCAGGGTCTCTTCCTCCACCTTTCTGCGACAATCGAGGATGACGTTGCGGGGAATCGCTCTCCGCGCGAGGAAAACCAGAAGGGGAATGACGATCGCGTCGTCCAAGTATCCGAGAACCGGTATGAAGTCCGGGATGAGGTCGATGGGGGACGCGGCATGCGCGACGGCGAGCCCCAGGAGAATCGCGGCGATCCGGGGCGTTCGAGGATCTCGCGCCACGAGGCGATAGACGGCGATCTCGCGCTTGAATGCGACGGCAGCGGCCATGAGCCGGTCGAGCACCGATTCGCCTCCTCAGTCGCGCGTCGGGATCCGCGCTGCCTTCTAGGCTCTGTCCAATAATAGCCTGGTGATCTTCTCTTTGTTCGACTCCTTCGGAGTCGTCATTCATGAAATGCCAGTTTCCCACGGGTTTCGGCCCTCGGCCTTACCCGTGGCTATTCACATTTTACTCCTTCGGAGTAATTATTGGACAGAGCCTAGTCTTCTCCCGTTGTCTGCGATGTTTGCGACGTGGGCTCGTCCTTCGGTTCCGGGGAGAGGATTTCGCAGCGCGAGGGGCGGACGTCGCGGTGGTTAAAGACGAGATGTCGTCCCGTCAGGTCGCCGAGTTTGAGAAAGCGCAGTCGCCCCGAGACGCCCTCGTTCGGATTGAGCGAGACGATCGGGAATTCGACCACGACGTCGCCCGGCTGGGCGCGGTGCAATTCTTTGTCGACGATGACGCCGAAGTTGCCCGGACCGATTCGGAGTGGGCGACCCGACATGTTCACCATGCCGATTCGGACGGCTCCGTCCTCCCACGACGCGCTGAGCCGAACGTCGGGCTGATATCGCTCGATGTACTCGGGATCGAGCGCCTCGGAGCCGCTCTGGCCCACTCCGATTTCCATCAGAGAGGGAGAGGGAAGGACGATCTGTTCTTCGGCCTGTCGAGAGGTTGCGCAGGCGCCGAGGGCCAGGGGCGCGAGGATGAAAAGAGCCCGTCGGATGGATCGGAAGACTTGTTGTTTCAAGGTTAAACCTCCCCGGTCTTTCGACCGAAAAGACTGTTCAGAGGGTGAGTGGCGAGGGACCGATCGTGTCTCCGCGAGTCAGCGTGTGCGCCGTCGCCCCGCCAGGAGTTCTTCGGAATCGAGCCAGAGCGAGACCGGACCGTCGTTGTTGAGCGAGACGTCCATCATGGCTCCGAACACTCCCGTCTCGACCCTCAAGGGGAATCGACGCAGAAGGGCGACGAACGAATCGAGCAGGCTTTGCGCTCGGACTGGCTCGGCGGCGGCGGAAAAACTGGGTCGTCGTCCCTTGCGCGAGTCGGCGTGAAGGGTGAACTGAGAGACGACCAGGAGGTCGGCCTTCTCGTCCAGAGCCGAGCGGTCGAAATGGCTCGGCCCGACCGGATCGGGGAAGATTCTCAGATTCACGACCTTTTCGGCCATGGGCGCCAGAACAGTCTCGTCGTCTTCGCGTCCGATTCCGACAAGGAGAAGGAGACCGCGTCCGATGACGCCGACGGCGCGATCCTCCACATGGACGGCGGCCCGAGACACGCGCTGAACGAGGATTCTCATGAATTCCATTTCCCGTCCGTTCGCTCCCGGGGCGCCGACCCGGTTTCAGGGCGCGCCACCGCCGCGGGACGGACGAAGGTAAGGATACTCCAAGCCGAGCCGAACTCGCAACAGCGGTTTGAAAAGGGGCGTCCCGTTTTTTATGGTGTGAGAGGGCGTTCGGGTGCTAACGTGAGGACGGCGCAGACTCTCCCTAAGCTCCTCCCGATGGAGAGGGCGGGGTACACGCGAGGTGAAGACCATGCCGGAGATCGTCATCAAACTGGGTGAGCACGAGGTCCAGCGGTTGATTCTCGAGAAGGACTGCATCACAATTGGGCGCGCGGGCGACAACGACGTGGCGATAGAGAACCTGAGCATTTCTCGCCACCACGCGGAAATCCGCCGACAGGACGGGAAGTACTACCTGGTCGATCTGGACAGTTCGAACGGGACCTACGTCAACGGCGTGCGGGTGGCCCGAACCCAGGTTTTCCACCAGGACATCATTTCCTTGGGCAAGCACAAGCTGCATTTCATGGCCCCCGATGCGGTCGCCAGCGCTTCCCTCGCCGAGTTCGAACAGACCATCATGATGGATAAGTCGACCTGGGTCGGCTACCTGACCGTCCAGATCGAGAAGCAGCGCAAGATCGTCCATGCGCTTTCGCAGTCCGCGACCCGGGTGGGACGCGCTCCCGAAAACGACGTGCGGCTGGTGGATTGGTTCATCGAGCCGTTCCAGTTCGAGATTCTCCGAGAGCAGGGCTCGTATCTTCTCCGCGACCTCGCGGGCAAAGGCACGACGCGCGTCAACGGCGAGACGGTGCGAGAGAAGAAGCTGCACGAGAACGACATCGTCGAAGTGGGCAATGCCCAGATCGTCTTTTCGCTTCTCGAAGTGGGCGCAGGCCAAGTTGCGTCGCCGCGGGTTCCCGAGGAGATCGAAGCCGGCGAACTCGAGGCCGTCGAGGAACGGAAGCCGGTTGAGGAAGAACCGGTTGTTGAACCGGTTGTCGCGGAAGAGCCGGTCGCCGAGGGAGAGCTCCTTGCCGGGGAACATCTGCTCGTCGAGGAAGAGCCGGTCGTCGAGGAAGAGCCGGTCGTCGAGGAAGAGCCGGTGGCCGTGGCGGAGCCGTCCGGCGAAGAAGAACTGTTTGCGGGTGAGCATCTGCTCACGGAGGAGGAGCCGCTTGCCGGGGAAGAGCCGGTTGTTTCGCTCGCGGACGATGAAAGGGACGAAGGCTACCTGCCGGTGGGCGAGATTCGACTCTCGGAGGACGACCTGATTTCGGCCGAGGAGGATCTTCCGCTGGCGGACGAGGAGCCTCCGGTCGTGGATGAGGAGATTTCCATTGCGGATGAGGAGCGCCCGGTCGAGGAGCCCGCGGCGGCGGACGAGTCCCTTGTCTCGAGCGACGTGAGCGAGGATCTGAGGGACGAGTTCCCAGCCGCGACGGAGCCGGAAGCGGAAGCCGAAGCCGAGCTCGAAGCGGAAGCCGTATCGCAGGCCATGGAAGACACGGCGGAAATCGCTCCCGAGGAGCAGGCGGTCGCCCTGTGGGAGAAGGCGCTCGAGAACCCGAGCCCGGCGGTTCGCAAGCAGGCGGCGCTGCAGCTCAGAAAACTGACGGGACGGGACTATGACTATTGATATGCCCGGGAGTCCGTCTCGCTTCGTGGTTTTTTCCGACGTTCACGGCAACCTACCTGCGCTGGACACCCTTCTGAAAGAGATCGACTCGTGCGACTACGAGGCCTGTTTTTGCCTCGGAGACGTCGTCGGGTACGGGGCGAATCCCAACCAGTGTTGCGACCGGATCGTTTCGCGGAAAATCCCCACCGTCATGGGCAATCACGATTATGTGGCGGTGATGCTCGAGGACGTCGAGTACTTCAACGAGGTGGCGCGCACCGCCATCAAGTGGACGCATGAGCGGCTCGTTCCGGAGCACGTCGATTTCCTGAAATCCTTGCCACACCGCATCGACCGCGGCGATTTCACGTTTGTCCACGCCTCGCCGTTCGAACCTCCCCGCTGGCACTACGTCCTGACCCGCTCGGACGCGCGACTCAACTTCGACGCGTTCGACAAGTGGATCTGTTTCGTCGGACACTCTCACCAAGCGTTTGTCGTCGAGCTGCTGGGGCGCGAGTTGACGTGTCCCGACCCCGAGGAGATCGAACTCGACCGCGAGAAGCGCTACATCGTCAACGTCGGCAGCGTGGGACAGCCGCGCGACCACAACCCCGATCTGTGCTACGTGTCGGTCGATCTCGCCGAGAACCGGCTCCGATTCCATCGCGTCGCGTATCCGGTTCACGAGGCCCAACGGGCCATCATCCAGGCGGGCCTGCCCATGGAACTGGCCGATCGTCTCGGCCTCGGGTGGTGATTCGGGAGAATCTCAAAGACGTTCGACCGAAGGATGAAAGAGGCTCGGAGTACAGGCTTCAGCCTGCCTCGGTATCGAGTTGCGGCTTTGAAATCCTCCTGGGGGGCAAACCCGCGAAGAAGCCTTTGACTTTGCCTCTCGTTTTTGGCAATCCGATACTCGTGATTCGTGGCGTGTAATCCGCTTCTTCAATCGGAGCGGATCGGATTGTTCCGCCACCACTCCTTCCGCCGCGGTGACGCATCGTGATTCGTTCGTCTGCGCCTCGTCTCTTTTCGACAGTGGCGATTCTGTGTGTCGTACTCCTGTCTCAGGGGTGTCATTTCTCTCGCGGGCCGCGGCCCGCGTCTCCGATCCGGGGCGAGGCAGCGGACCATCCTTTGGCGCGAGGCGAGAATCCGATGCGCGACCTGTTGCGGGCCGCGGGCCTGACGCCCGAGTCGGCGACGATGGACGACGTTTTCTTCGACGCCCTCGGCTCCGACAAGTTCCTGCTCCGGTGCTTTCCGGTCTATCGCTGCCGCCCTCTGGCGATCCCCTACACTCTGGGCCATGTTCGCCTAGGCGCGATCGACGAGCCCGGCTCGCTCAACATGACGATGAATGGGATGTTGACCAAGGTGGACTCGCGCGTGAGGCGAGGATTGCCCGGAGCGGAACCCCTCGCCGATGCCGAGAAGGCGATCGAGGAGAGCGCCGCGCCGCTCGCGGACGCGATTCGCGCGTTGTGCGAGGCGCGCGGTGCGCCGCTTTCGAAGGATGAAGCCGCGCGCTTGTCCGCGACGGCGGCGAACGTTCCGCGCGATGTGCAGGAGTGCGCGGCGCTCCTGGTTCACGCCTCGATCTCGGCGATGCGGTGGCACGAGCGGGCGTTTCGCTTCTCGCGCGGCCTGTTGAGCGCCTCGTTTCAGAAGGAACTTCTGGCCGTCTTCGTCGAGGAAGACGCGTCGTTTCCCGACGAGACCGAGAGGGTGGTCGAGGAGACGGACTTTCTCTCGCTTTGCGCCGGGGCCGAGGATCTGGCCTTCGCCGTCGACAAGGTCCGGCCGATCCTAGTCGACCGCGAGACGACCGAGACGTTCGCGTTCGATTGGCCGACGCCTCTCGGGCGCGTGATTCTCCGCGCGGGCAACGACGCGCCCGTCGAGACCGAAGAAGAAGCGATCCTTCTGTGCATCGATCTCGACGGAGACGACGTCTATCGTTCGGGCGGGGCGAACCAGTCGTTCGAACAGCCGATTTCGATTCTGATCGACGCGGCGGGGAACGACCGCTACGAGGGCGCTCGCGAGGGTCGCGCGCAGTTCGGCGCGGGAACGTTCGGCTACGGCATCCTGGTCGATTGCGCGGGCGACGACTCGTACAAGGCGGGGACGCTGGCCCTAGGGAGCGGGCTGCTTGGGTTCGGCGCCCTGCTCGACGCGGCGGGCGACGATTCCTGCGACGCCTTCTCCCACGCGCAGGGAGCGGGAACGTTCGGGCTCGGTCTCGCGATCGACATGAAGGGCCGCGACGCCTACGCCGCCTACACGATGGCGCAGGGGTTCGGCCTCACCAAGGGGTGCGGCTATCTGCTCGACCTGGGCGACGAGGGCGATACGTATCTCTTGCGCAACGACTCGATTCGCTTCCCCTCGGCCCAGGCGCCCGAGACGCACAATTCGAGCTTGGGGCAGGGGTTCGGCCTCGGGCGACGCGCCGACATGACCGACGGGCACTCCTGGGCCGGAGGCTACGGTCTCTTGATGGACGAAGGGGGCGACGACACGTACGATGCCGCGGTCATGGCTCAAGGGTCGGGGTATTGGTACGGACTCGGGTTTCTTCTCGACCGCTCGGGCGACGACACGTATCGCGCCCATTGGTATTGCCAGGGGACGGGATGTCACCTTGGGATCGGGGCGCTGATCGACCGCTCGGGCAACGATCGCTATGTGTGCACGGCGCAGATGTCGCAGGGCGCCGGACACGATTGGGGAACCGGGTGGCTGGTCGACGGGGGAGGGGACGACGTGTACGAAACCGGCGACCTGTCGCTCGGCGCGGCGAGCGAGAACTCGCTCGGTTTCTTTCTCGATCTGGCCGGAGACGACCGCTACACCGTGGAACGCAACGGCAACGCGTATTCGGGCGGCGCGGGCCGTTTGCTGAGTTGGGGCACGCTGCGCGAGAACCAGATCGACCTGGGCCTGTTCCTCGATTGCGCGGGCAAAGACACGTACGCCGGAATCGGCGGCGCGGGCAACAACCGGTTTTGGCGCAAGGCCCCGACGCAGACCGGGTTGGGACTCCGGAGCGAGCTCGGCGTCGGACTCGACACCCGATACTCCGGCCCCCCGCCTATTCGCCTCGACCCGTACACCGAAGCGCCGCCCGACGAGGACTGAGCGGCGTTGCACAGACGCGAATGTGTCGCGCGTCCTTCCTCCGCCCTCCGTCTTCGCCAAGGCTTCGGCGGACAGGTCCTCCTTCATCTTCCATCCTCCATTCTTCCCACTTCATCCTTCCCTACGGTCCCCACCGGACGATGTCGCCGTAGCTGACCGTGCCGTTCGAGGCGTCGTAGTAGCGGGCGCGCGTCTCGGCGATCTTGGGGATGGTGAATCCGTTGCCCGGGGCATCGCCGTCCTCGGGACGACGGAAATCGGGATAGTCGAGCCGCCGGTCGGGACCGCCCCACCCGATCCAGTAGCGGGTGGCCTCGGTGGGCATATAGCCCGCGCCGCCGCCTCCGACGATCATGTTGCCCGCCGAGACGAACCGCGTGGTGGACCATTCGTAGGCGACGCGGGTCTGACTCGCGGGCGGATTGAGCTCGTTGAGAAAGGGAGCGGGCGCGAACGGAATGTAGGTGAGATAGCCGACCGGGGTGGTCAGGGGGGCGAGACCGATTCGCGAGTCCCAGAGGTCGGTGTCGATCGGGTCCACGTCGTCGCCGTCGAGCGGGACGTCGTTGTAGTCGACGAAGTAGGCGACCAGGCCGGTCTCCAGGGTGCGCATGTCGGCGTGGGCGCGCGAGACTTTGGATCGGGTCTGGGCTTCGAGGAAGTTGGGGACGGCGATGGCGGCCAGAATCGCGATGATGGCGACGACGATGAGGAGTTCGATCAGGGTGAATCCGCTGAGTTTTGATTGACGCATGGTGGGGCTCCTTTCCTTTGCGTCGCGGTGGTGTGCTCAGATACACCGCTTCTTGAAGGTGGCACGGACGTCCCGCCCGTGATCCTCCAGCACTTTGCGATATGAAAGAACAAGCGGCGCGGCGCGCGGGACGCCGAACCGCGGCGTTCTTGTAGCCCTTCCTCGGTGCGAAGTCAAGCCTTCTTCCGGGAGGTATGGGGCTAAGAGGTCTTTGTCTTATTTGGAGTGCGGCAGCTTGCTGCCGCTTTCGTCGTCGGGAGCTTGCTCCCCGCGAACCGGGCGGAGACCGATGTGCGAACACCTTGGGGGGAGCCAGCTCCCCCCATCCAAAGCGGAACCCAGTCCGCCTCAGGCGGACAAGGTTTCGCACTCCACATGAGAAGCATCCGCGAGAAGATCTTCTCCAAGAAGCAGGATTTCGGCGCCCGGCAGGGGTCTTGAGATGACCTATAGGAAGAGGCGAGAGCGGGAAGAGATGAGACAAGGAAACCACTAATCTTCACTAATACACACTAATGCGGCATAGAACCAGGCTCGCTTCAGTCCGTCTGGATTAGTGAGGATCAGTGTGAATTAGTGGTTTACACCTCTTGGTTCTCGGTGTATTTGAAGGATTGAGACTGTCCGTCGCGTGCAGGCGTTTTCGATAGTCTCGCGAAGAGCGCTTGTGGTACGTTGCACCAGATTCTTCCCCCCCCCGGCAGGCAGCAACAGATCCCGCGCGTTGCAGCGCACGCCATGAGCGGTTCCACACCGGAAGGACCGGTCGACTATCTGGAAGACCCGAAGGCGGGTTTACTTCAGAAGCGTCTCGAAACGCAGCCGGAGCATTGAGAGAACGAACATATGACGTGGTGGAAGGAACTGGCGAGTACAATCGAGAGCTTTATCACCGCGATCGGAATCTTCGTCGCAGGCGTGTGGACATACATGATCTTCATCCGCAAGCGCCAAGCGTACCCGAGAGCGGCCCTTACCATCTTGGTCGACAATATCCCTATTCCCGACGAAGGTCGGTTAGTTCACGTGGAGATGAGAATCGAAAACCTGAGCGATGTCGTCCTCAGAGCTTCTGCTGCCGACCTACGGCTTCGCCAAGTTGTACCTTTACCCGCGGATACATCCGGTTCAGTTCTGGCCAATCAAGATCCAGTTCCCTTTGGGAGAGCCGAAGTCGAATGGCCCCTGGTTGCCAGCCGCGAGTGGCAGTTTGACAACGGGGATTTCGAGATCGAACCTGGCGAGAGCGACTCACTGCATGCAGACTTCATGATCGATTCCTTGATCGCTGTCGTCCAGTTCTACTTCTACCTGTCGAATGCCGCCAAGGCCAAGAGCGGTCTCGGATGGACGATCACGAAGATGCACGTTTTCGGTACGCCAGAGGAGGAAGATACGATGACTGACAAGAAGAGTCAGGCCACCTGTCCAAGCACGCGCCAGCAGAAGCAGCAAAAACCGCAGATTCAGCAGCCGCAACAACCCCAGCAGACTCCCAAGCAGAAGCCGAAGGAGAAGAAATAGGGTGCCCCAACAACACCTTCGGTGGATATGTTTCACGTCCGGCGGGACGCGGCGTGAAACGTTCGAAGTGTCGGACTCTCGAACGCTGTTGCGTAGCCGCGTCGGAGGTAAGATGTGCGAGAAGGAGGGACTTGAATGGCGAACCGGATTCTTCACAAACAACTGGAGCAGGCATACGCAAGGGGTGCTGCCCCGGCCGTTCTTGCCTACAATCGGATTGACGGTCCTGGATCCAGTCTGGACCTTCGCGAGTTCCAACAGGCGTTGTGGGCTCTGCCGGTCGTCTGGCGCGATTCCGGGGACGACGCAGCGCTCAGTTGGACGTCCCATCTGCCGCGCACAGTCGGCATTACCATCGACACGGGTACACAGGTGCAGGCCTTGCCTTTCGAGCCAGACAGAATTGGAGTACGTTCTGTGGAATACGGCACGGAAGTGGTAGGCAAGCCCGGAGAGGTGATTCCGACAAGAGAGAACTGGCTTCTCAAGATCATCGAGGCATTCGGACTCTCCGGTGTACAGTTCGTGTTGCACAACGTCCGTCCGGGCATTCAGTCGTCCGGACTGGGTGGATCGGCCACCGCAACGACAGGTGTGTGCATTCTTGCAAACGAGCTCGCGGGCAGGCCATTTAGTCCGTCCCAACTGGTGTCTTTGGCGTCACGTACCGAACAGGACCTAGGAGTGAGCCTCACTGGAACTCAGGAGCAGAGCAATGTCGTGTTCGGCGGTGTCACAGACTATGTCTGGTTCCCTTGGGGACTTCCCTCGGAGCCCCACAGCAACTACGGGAGTTCGATCCGGAGGACGCTTGTCGCGCCCGATGCCTACGGGGAAATCGAGAGTCGCATGGCCATTTTCCATTCAGGTATCACCCGAGCAAGTACTGACGTGAACTCCGAATGGATGAAGGCTCTGGGCACGCCGGAAGGTTACCGCCTGCACGCCAGCAAGCCGGCAATCGCATACGGGTTCGCGGAGGCCTTGCGTCTGGGAAGATGGGAGCTAGTCCTGAAGGCGATCCGCGACTACCGAGAAGTGCGAACCACACTGTGCGGGGACTACATGGCGGGGGCGGGTAAGATTCTGGGTTTCGCAGAGGCCAGAGACTGCACGGCTTTCCCGCTCGGAGCCGGAGGCGGAGGCGGGATCCTCATCTTCGGTCCGAACCCAGAGCAGGTGGATTGCGTGCGCAAAGATCTATGCGACACCTACCGGGAAGTACCGTATCGGATAATGCCCAAGGGTCACGAGCTCATGAACCTTCCGATGGACAAGGAGTGAACAAACATGGAAATCAAAGTCCTCAACTGGAACATCGGTGGTGCGAAGTTTCTTGAACAGAAGAAGCGGCCGCAACGTGACGAAGTCAGGCGACAGTTGAACGAAGCTCTCGCAGGTCTCCTACGGAAGTATGAACCGGATGTCGTCACTCTTCAAGAGGTGGTACGGTACAAAGAACCGGCCGATCACGCAGTCATCGATCTGATTGACGACATCACCGGCTACACGTACTACGCGTTCCCGCTCATCGACAGTCTCCTGTTCTCATCTCAAGCGAAATGGAACAAGGTGAAAGAGGGGAGCGATTGGCATCGTCACACCTACTTCGCTCAAGGGAACGCCATGATGTTCAAGGAGAATGCGGCGTTGTTTCCGGTATGGGATCTGTCGAAGATCGGTGAGAAGAGCCCGGGTCGCCAACGACTGGACTTCTTAAGCCAATTCGAACCTCAATCCAGTCGTGTCACCAGTGACCTCGAGCTGCTCACAGCCCAACAGCGCGCAGTCCAAGATAAGAAGTACCTCATTGAGCATGTCCATCTCGATTCGGGACTCTACTTCGGTGATCGGAACACGGAACCACGTGCCGCGCTCGTCGCACACCTTATCCTGGACCCACTTGCGGACACTCCTGACTCAACCCGCTGCGATCGGTGCAGACCGTTGGATGTGTTCATTGTGAATCTGCATCTCACGACCATAATGAAAGAGCGGGTAGGCATCCCAAACATGGATTCTGAGGCGGTACGCATACGAGGCTCGCAACTCAACACGGTTTTCGATGGCATCGTGTCACGGTACAACTCCTGGGCGGACGATGGTTACCCACAACGTGGCAAGAAGAGAGACGAGGAAGACTGGGAGACATTTGAACGGCACAAACCCGTATGGATACTCTGCGGCGACTTCAACTTCACGGAGGAGTCTGACGAGTACGACTTCATCAAGCGGAGGAATTTCATCGACACGACCCCTGAGAAGGGGCGCCGTACTCAGCATGGCACCGGAACCAAGACAAGCGGTGCGGGCAATCGCCCGACGCTGACGCTTGACTACATCTTCGCCGGTCCCAAGTTCATTGCTTTTGACCCTCTGTTCGAACAAGCAGGGATCAATCGGAATCTGGTCGATCACGATGTCCGGGCCTCGGACCACTACCCGGTCTTCTCTCGGCTCCCACTGCTCTTGTCAAGTCCATGTTGAGATCGCAAGTGCAACCTCGATTTCCGCTCGGTTTCCGACATGTTCTCAACGGATACCTGCGGTTCTTCTCACATGACGGGGACTGTCGGTTCTACAGTCCGAAGCGGCTCACAGCCCTGGTTGCCTCCTCGGAATTTGAGCCGGTTGGAATCCCCCACAAGCCTAACTCGTCCTCCTACATGATCGTCTTCTCCAAGAGAGTGTACGGTCGTTAGAGATCCGCCGCGAGAAAGCCGTTGCCGGGGGGCGGGAGAGCGGGGTATTCTTGCCCAGGCTCGCGCGAGAGAAGGCGGGTCCCCCCAAGCGAGAAATCTCGCGCGCGCCGCATAGGAAGACACTCGCGGGGACACCATACGAGAAGCCTCGCGGACGCACCATACGAGAAACCTCATGAACCCCGAACGCGACGATTCCTACGATTCCGCTAACCGGGGTCGCTTGACCGCGAACCGCGCGACCGCGGCGAGGCGCTCGACCATGTCTTGCTCTACGGTCCGCCCGGCCTGGGCAAGACTCCTATGGCTCGAGGAGGAAGCAGGATCACTTTCGGGAAAGACTTGCGAGGAGCTAGCTGGTCCCAGCAACAGCGTCGAGCGTACAATGTGAAGGCCGGGCGGCCTTCACACTGCCGCTCACCCATGACGTTAGGAATTGGGGGCATTCCTCATCCGATGGCCAGAGACAGCCTTTCCCAAAACCCTACCACGAGAACGATCCACCGTCGGAAACCGGGAGAAGAATCTGTTGCCAAAGTGCACACATTGTGATAGGATTGTGTTATGAAACCGTTCGACTGGGGCGACGAGAAGAACGAGTGGTTACGCAAAGAGAGAGGCGTCACGTTTGAAGACATCGTCTATCATATCACCCACGACGGACTGCTCGACATCATCGAGCACCCGAATCCGAAGGCGTACCCGGGACAGCGGGTCTTTATCGTGAACGTGGAAGGTTATGTCTTCCTCGTGCCGTTCGTCGAGGACGACGAGGCTATCTTTCTCAAGACCGCGATCCCGAGTCGAAAGATGACCCGGCAGTATCTGGGAGGCGAATCGAAATGAGACTGACAAAGGAAGAGAAAGGCATTCTGGAATCGGTAGAACGGGGCGAATGGCGCCGGATTCCGAGTTTCAGGCGCGAGGCGGAACGCTATCGCGAGTCGGCGCGGGCAACCCTGCGCAAGGATAAGCGTGTCAATATCCGAATGGCGGAACGCGACGTCGTGCGTTTTCAGAAGAAGGCCCTGGATGAGGGCTTGCCCTACCAGACGCTCATATCGAGCGTCCTGCACAAGTACATCAACGGCCGCCTTGGGGAAAAGACCGGATGAACCGGCACGGCGATCCGGCTTCGTCAGAATCCTGCCGCGAGGGTGTTCCGTTATTCCAAACCGCCGTGAGAAAGCCGTTGCCGGGGGGCGGGAGAGCGGGGTATTCTTGCCCAGGCTCGCGCGAGAGCTAGGCGAGTCCCCCCAAACGAGAAACCTCGCGGGCGCCGCATAGGAAGACACTCGCGGGGACACCATACGAGAAGCCTTGCGGGTACGCCATACGAGAAATCTCGCGGGCACAGCGTACGAGAAGCCCCTTATGAGCTCCGAACGCAACGATTCTTTGGATTCCGCCGACCACAGGTCGGGCGACCATGGGTCGGGCGACCGCGAACCGCTCGACCGCGAGCCGCGCGTGATCGGGTCGCGCGCGAGCGACGAGGACGCGCGTCTGGAAAAGACGCTTCGTCCGCATTGCGTGGCCGATTTCGTGGGTCAGGAGCGGATTGTCGAACAGTTGCTCTTAGCGATCGAGGCGGCGCGCGGCCGCGGCGAGGCGCTCGACCACGTCTTGCTCTACGGTCCGCCCGGCCTGGGCAAGACGACGCTGGCCCACATCATCGCCCACGAGATGGGGGTCGGGCTCCACATGACGGCGGGGCCCGTTCTCGAGCGGCGCGGCGACTTGGCCGGCATTCTGACCAATCTCGAAAAGGGCGACGTCCTCTTTATCGACGAGATTCATCGGACCAACCGGATCGTCGAGGAGTGCCTGTATCCCGCGATGGAAGATTTCCTGATCGACATCGTGGTGGACCAGGGCGCGCACGGACGTTCGATCCAGATTCCGCTTCAGCCGTTCACCCTGGTCGGCGCGACCACCCGCACCGGGATGTTGACGTCGCCGTTGCGCGACCGGTTTCCGATCACCCACCGTTTGCAGTTCTATTCGCTCGAGGAGATGATCCGGATCGTCACGCGGTCGGCGGGCGTCTTGGGGGTCGAGATCGACGCGGAAGGGGCGCGCGAGATCGCTCAGCGTTCGCGCCGCACGCCGCGGGTGGGGAATCGGCTCTTGGCGCGAGCGCGCGACTATGCGCAGGTGCGGGCCGACGGCGCGATCACGGCCGAGGTGGCGCGCGCGGCGATGGAGATGCTCCAGGTCGATCCGCTCGGGCTGGACGACAGCGACCGGCTGCTCCTTCGCACCCTGATCGAGATGTTCGACGGCGGCCCGGTCGGCCTCAAGTCGCTCTCGGTCGCTATCAGCGAAGACCCCGAGACGGTCGAGGAGGTCTTCGAGCCCTTCCTGATTCAGATCGGATTCCTGAACCGCACGTCGCAGGGGCGGGTGGCCACTCGGCGGGCGTGGGAACACCTCGGCATCGCGCCCTCCGGTGCGGGCGGCCACGCTCCGCAAGCAGGCGATCTGTTCGAATAGGCGCCGCCAAAAGAGTCAGGTCGAGAGCCTGGGGCATCATTCCCCCTTTCTCGGTTTTCCACACAATAGGGCTTGCTCCCAGCATGGGACCGGAGTAGGATTTCGCCATGCGGATTGTGTCGCGCAAAACCCTGAGAGAGTTTTGGGAGCGGCATCCCGATGCGCGCCATCCTTTGCAGGCTTGGTACGAGGACACGAAACGCGCCGAGTGGAACTCCCCCGCCGACATCAAGAGGGTTTACCGCAACGCAAGCCTTCTGCCGAACAACCGGGTGGTGTTCAACATCAAGGGAAACGACTACCGCCTTGTCGCGGCGGTTCAATACGCGCACTGCATTGTGTATGTCCGGTTCATCGGCGCCCACCGCGAATACGACCGGATCGATGCGGTAACGATCTGATAGGAGGAGACGACATGAGAATCAGACCCATCAAGACTGAAGCGGACTATCAAGCCGCGCTTCGCGAGATCGAGCGCCATTTCGACGCGCAACCCGATACCCCGGAAGGCGACCGACTGGAGGTCCTGGTTACTCTGGTCGCGGCATACGAGGAGAAGCACTACGCCATTTCTCTCCCCGACCCAATCGAGGCGATTCTCTACCACATGGAAAGTCGCGGCCTCGCGCGTCGCGACCTTGAACCCTATATCGGCAGCCGCGCCCGCGTGTCCGAAGTGCTCAACCGCAAGCGGCCTCTCACGATGGAGATGATTCGCAACCTTCACACAGGACTCGGCATCTCGTCCGATATCCTCATCCAGCCGTACGACACCATGAGCGACGCAGCGTGACCTTGCTGAGATATGAGGTCCGGATATCAATGAGGAGAGTCGAGAAGAAAGGATCACGCGAACGTGAAGATGACGCTCTGGCAGGTTTTTGTACGAACCGAAGGTGCCGAAGAAGACTAGGCTAGCGAGTGCTACTCAAGTGGATTTGTCGCGGTCGGCTGGAGTTGGATCGGCGATTTGTCGGCAATCAGGAGTGCAGATGGGATCGACGATCTCTTTGAGAGATGTGGGGATCGGCGGGGTAGTGATAAGGGGTCGTTGCATCGGTTTCGCAACGAAATCAAAGAGGGAGACCGGCTAATCACGCCGGACAGCACGCAGAACCGCTACTATGTTGGGGAAGTCTCCTCGCCCGACTATTTCCAGACGGGGCGAATTGGGAAGCGCAAGTGTCCGTTCCAACACCGACGCAGGGTTAGATGGCTTGGCGCGATACCGCGAGAAGAGGTCAAGAGGGCGTTGAGAGTGAAAGGTGTCGGCTTACAGATGACAGTGGCCAGGGTTCACGGCAATGAAGATCGGCTGTTGCGACTAGCCAAAGCCAAGGCGAAAGGAAGACCAAGACGATCTTTCAGAGCGGCATCAAAACCCGATCCTGTTTGGGGACGTGCGGCGGAAGAAAGGGCTCTTGCATGGCTCAGGAAGCAGGGAGCCAAACCGAGGGATGTGGCGCGTCTATGCCTGGGTTGGGACATCGAATGCGGCGATCTGAAGTACGAGGTTAAGGGACGCCACTCGCCCAAAGCAGTGATTCGACCGACCGAGAACGAGTACCGGCAGGCCAAGAAGCACAAGGGCAAGTATTCGCTTCTTGTCTTCACGGCTGAGTCCGAATCGGAACTGAAGAAGTCGATGCCGGAGACGATCCCCGATCCTGTTCGCACTCGTGAATGGAAGGTGAGAGAGGTCAAGGAGTACTCCCTTGATGAGGAGTAAGTACTTCAGTCCCACGCATGAGACGACAGGCAGTGTGGAACGTTTGGGTGTCATCTTTCGAGAGTTCGGGCGCAAAATCCCTCCTTGAATCGAACTCGTGGAGCCGGTAGGATGTGACCATGAATACGTCAGCCGCATCCGTCTTCGACCTCAGCACGCCAGAGAAACTCCAACTCGTGGAGGATCTCTGGGACGACGTCGCCTCAACGCCGGGCGACGTGCCGGTGTACGAATGGCAGACGAAAGAGATCGAACGGCGAAAGCAGAATCTTCTTCGCAATCCAGGTTCCGCGCTTTCCTGGCTCGAGATCCAAGACAGAGTTCGCGCTCGCCATGCTCGTTGATCTTGTTTTCGCACCCGAGGTGGAGCAGGACATCGATGAGGCCTTTGCGTGGTATGAGGAGCGTCGTCCGGGGCTGGGCGAGGAGTCTTTGAGTTGCGTCGACGCCTGTATCCAATCTCTCTGTCGAAACCCCGAAATGCATGGCGTTGTCCACGCCGCCTATCGCCGGGGACTGGTAAGGCGCTTTCCATACAGCGTCTTCTATGAGCACGCCGGCAACACCGTGACTGTCTACTGCGTGTTCCATTGCTCTCGCGATCCGGAGAAGTGGAGGCAGCGGCTCTCCTAGCCGTTCGATTCGTCTGTCCGACACGCGCAACATCTCGCGATCCCGCAGGCCTTTCCTTTGCGGCGACGAGGGGCCGTATCCCGGGGAGCGATCGCCCATGACCGAACCGGAATTGGATTCCATCGAAAAGATGCTCGATGCCGCCGCGGCGAATCTGGCGCAGGCGGCCGCAGGGTGGGCGTTTCATTTGTTTCAGGACAAGAAGTTCCGGCGACTGGCGGAGTTCGACCGGATCGAGCAGGTCGAGCAGGATCGGATCTTCAACGAGCTGGTCGTCTCGGCGCTGGTGCTGATCATGCTGGTGTTCGACGCGCCCGACCTCCGGGTGCCCGACGACTTCAAGGACCAGCTCGTCCGGCTGAGCCGGAAGGTCTCTCGGGCGTACGTCGAGAACTTGAGGCAACTCGGTCTCGAGGAAGAACATCTGGAGACGTGGGACCAGCTGATCGCCCTGCGATACGAGGAGTACGAGCGCGACAAGCTCAGCGCCCGCGCGGCCATGATGAAGATCGAGTCGGCGGAGAAGGAACTCGACGTGAACGATTTGTCGAAGATCCAGATGGTGGTGCCGGTGCAGACGGTGGCAGTGGGGTGTCACCACCACGTGTGCCGAGGCGAGACCGACGGACGCGACGACCTCTTCTTGCTGACTCTGAAATCGTTGTCGCGGTTCTATCTCGAGCTCCGGGTCCACATCGAAGGGGGCCGGATCACCCCTCTGATGCGGGCCCGAGTGGCGGCGAAGCGAACCCTTCGCCGCCTGCGTCGGAAGAAGAGATAGGGGAGCGGCGCGGGAGGGGGGGAAATCGGCGCGGTTGATTTTCGCTCGCAGGGATATCTCGGTCTTGTCCCTCTTGGAGAAAGCGCTCGCGCCCGATTTGAACACGATAGTCTCTCCCTGAGAGGATCGAATGCCCATTACGTCCCCAAGCCGCAAGCGTTTCTTCTGGGTCCGGGTGTTTCCCGCCGTCGCGTGGGCGGGAGTCATCTTCGCGCTCTCGTCTCTCCCCGGAACCACGCCGCTTCCGCGTCTTCCCGTTCCGTTCGCCGACAAGTGGGAACACATGGTGGCCTACGCTCTGTTGGGGGCGCTCATCTTGCGCGCCGGGCGCGACGAGTGGTTGCTCCCGCCGCGTTTGGTTCGTTGGGCGGCGACGTCTCTCGCCATCGGGATTCTGTACGGGGTCTCGGACGAGTGGCGCCAGCGGTTCGTGCCGGACCGCATCTGTTCGGCCTACGATCTGGCGGCCGACGCGATCGGGGTCGCGATCGGAGTGGGGGTCTGGTGGAGTGTGGTTCACCGGTGTCGGACGAAGCGTTATCCGTGACGTGTCATTCGTGAATCCACGGATTGCGGACGGCTTCGCCGACCGCGATGCCGTCGGGCAGACAGACGTCGGTTTCGGTGTCGTCGATGCCCGCCCAGGTCGCCGAGCCGTTGCCGCAGCGTCCGCCCCGCGCCGCGATGCCGTAGTCCGATCCTTCCGTACCCGGCCAGGAGGAATCCGTCTGGACTCCGACGCCGACGAGCTGGAAAGGCGTCGAGTTCGCGGGACGAGGTCTTAGGTTCCAATCGGCGCAGCCTCGCGCGACGTGAAGAGGCGCCGACTTCGATCCGTCGCTGAGCGTGTACGCGACCCCTTCCTGCCATCGGGCGGCGTCGTTTCCGCCGTTCGCGATCCACGCGCGTGGGATGCCGATCAATAGTCCTTCGCATGCATCGTTCAGATCGCCGAGCGAGGCGATCGCGTAAGGTTCGGGCAGCGGGTTCTCGCGACTGACGATCTCCAACGTTCCCTCGATCGCTTGAAGGCAGACCATCCCCCGAACGCGCAGCGCGCGCACGTCGAGACGAATCCGGTCGCCCATTCGCACGCCTTGATTCTCGAACTCGTTCGATGAGTCGATGACCCACGCTCCGGTGTCGGGAGTCGAGTCCAGCGGCGCGGCATAGTCCTGCGCCGCCCACCAGCCGGCGGTCAGTCCTTGCGCCGTGACGATCGCGCCGTTGAGCGAATAGACCTCCGGGCCGGGCGGATCGGTTCCCTGACACTGCTCTCGGATGTAGGATACCGACCGATCGTTGCGCGTTCGCCCTCGAAACGATACGAGAGGGGGCAAGGGATCGTTGCACAGCAGTCCCGCGACGGCGGTGAATTCGAAGCCGGGGGTGGAGGCGGAATCGGGCGCGAATTCGATTGTGAGATCGGTGCGCTCGCCGGGCGCGAGAGAGACGGGACCGGTGAATTCGTAGAGCGAGAACGCCGAATCTCCTCCCGCGAAGGCGAGTCCCGACACCGCGAGGTCCGAAGAGCTGGATGGCATGTTGTAGACGACCAGCGAACGAACCGTGTGCGCGCCGGGCTCGACCGAACCGAACGCGACCTCGGGGAGGAGAACGACGGCATCGGGGTTCTGGGCTCCGGGACCGAAAGCGTGGTCTCCCGGAGTCATCGGTTGGCGCGGCGCCGAAGGGACGATTGCCCATTCCGAGGCCTGCCAGACGGTCGAGGGCGAAGTCGCCGACGAGCGGCGCGCCGCGACCGAGTCTTGATAGTCCCAATCCGTCCCGGAACCGTTCACTCCCACTTGGCCATAGATATCGACTCGCCCGCCGTTGAAAGTCAGCTCGTAGACATCGTTGCCGTTGCCCGAAACGTAGCCGTTGTACATGTCGGCGGTTTGTCCGAAGAAGGTCTCGAACGCCGCGGCGTTGTAGGCGACGACGAGCGAGTCGCCGGGGAGGAGCGGATCGACGGAGGCGAGGTTCACTTCGGCGTAGGAGGTCGAGCCGTTCGAGTATCGACGCAGCGCCCAACCTTCGAGAGTCGAGGTCGTGTCGCCCGTGTTGGCGATCTCGACGAAACGGGCGCGATACTTGTCCAGGGGATCGGCGATTTCCGACAGGATCAGCGTCGCATGGCCGACGCCGGGCCAGAGAAGAATCGCCAGCAATGTGGCGAGGCGCAACGACACGGCTCGGCGTCGCGTGTTCGCCTCCCCCCAGTGCGCGCCGCTTCCGGCCGACCGTCTCATCGTTCGAGAGCCTTTCCCGGTACACCGTGGGTTCTACCAAAGAGCGGCGCTCGCCCGCAAGGAGTATTGGAGTTGCATCGACGCGGCAACAAAGGCTATTCTTTCGCACGGTCCTGGTTGAGGATGCGCGCCGAGGGGAATTCGGGGTGGATCTCGCCCCACAGGGTCAAGCGAGGTTCTCCAAAGTGAAGATTGTCCGATTCTACCAAGAAGATCGCGAGAAACCGCGATGGGGCGTTCTCACGGACCGCGGCCTCGCCGACGCCGCGGTCTGTTGGAATCTCTACGCTCTCAAGAAGGGGTCTGAGACACCGGAGTTCCCGGGTTCGCCGCTCGAGCTCTTGAGGCGCGGGACCGAAGCGATCGACTACCTGCGCGATGCCGTCGCCTGGGTCGAACGCGAATCGCCGGAACGCTTCCTCCCCGCGGATAGAGTCCGCCTTCTTCCTCCGATCGCCGATCCGCCCAAGATTCTGTGCATTGGGCAGAACTACCGCGATCATTGCGAGGAACAGGGGGTTCCCGTTCCCAAGTCGCCCGTGATCTTCGCCAAGTTCCGCACGGCGCTCTCGGGTCCGGGCGATCCGATCGTTCTTCCGCGGATCAGCGAGAAGGTGGACTACGAGGCCGAACTCGGGGTGGCGATCGCGCGAGGAGGGCGGCACATCCCGTCGTCCGAGGCGCTCGAACACGTGGGGGGGTACTTGAACTTCAACGACGTGAGCGCGCGCGACCTGCAGTTCGGCGACGGGCAGTGGGTGCGGGGGAAATCGTGCGACACGTTTGCGCCGATGGGTCCTTGGCTGGTGACTCGCGACGAGATTCCCGACCCGCAGAATCTCTCGATTTGTTGCCGGGTCAACGGCGAGGCGCTTCAGCAGTCGAACACGAACCAGATGGTCTTTTCCGTAGCGGAGCTGATCGCGTTCGTCTCGCAGACCATCACGCTCGAGACGGGCGACGTCATCGCCACGGGGACTCCTCCGGGAGTCGGCGTGTTCAGGAAGCCTCCTCGGTTGCTCAAGCCGGGGGATCGGGTCGAGGTGGAAATCGAGGGACTCGGCACGTTGGTCAATCCCGTCGTGGCCGAGTGAGGGGCGCGGGTTTCTTGCCCACGACGGGACGGGAGACGGCAGGGCCGGGTTTCTTTTGTGTTCAGCTGTGTTTCCAGGTCGAGAATGCGCGATTTCGGCCCATTTTCGGGCAGTTAACTTCCTCCCAGTAGCTGCCGATAATACCTTTAGCGCGACTGCCGGGTTCGGGGCGTGGCGGTTTGTTATTGCCTTGTCCGATCCTGTTCCGGCGCGCGCGAATTGGTGTATTCCCCGGGCAGGTTGTCTTCAAGCGTCGCCCCAAGGAATGTTGTCGGCTCATCGGTCTGAGTCGCGTGCGAAGAGCCGGGAAGGGATCTCGCCGACGTGCAACGTGTGGCCACCCGCCTTCTGAGACCCGGTCTGGTATTGGCTCGCCCCGTCACGGACGGCGGTGGGAACAGTGTTTTCCCCAAGAACATGGAGGTTTCCGATCGGATGGTCGACACTCTGGAGCGGATGCGGATCCGGAGCGTTGTCGTGAAGGGGATTCCGTATCCGCCCAACCTGCCGTTGGTCGACCTCAAAGCGAGATTGTCGGGTTTGGAGTCCGCCTTCGATCGAGTGAAGGGGGACGCTCTGATGGAGAAGCTCCGTGTGATCGTCAAGGCCCATTTCATCCGCCGAGACGCGGAGATAAGAGGAACGCAGGACGACGAATAGAGCGATTCTCACAGTTCCGCAGCGATTGGGGTCCTTGGGCACCCCCCGGCGGGCCATTGCCCGGCCCTTCCGCCCTGGACGCATCGCTCTGAAGCCAGGGGAGTTATCTCTCCGCCGCAAACACGCTCTTTCCAGGATCGGAGCCGACAACCGATAACGGAGTTTTGAAAAGCGCTATAGATCGCGGGCTCTGTCGCTAGGGCCCCGCTCCTCCCAAGACCGGTTCGCAACGACGGTCGCGAGGCAAGGCAGTCGCGGAAGGCGGCCGTCCGAATGTCCCTGAGCAGTCATGACATCGAAACCAGAATCCGGAAGATCCAGTCTCTTCCGACGCTTCCCGACGTTGTCAACAAGTTGAGCCTGCTTGTGGAGACCGACAAGGCGTCGGCGGCGGAGATCGCCAAGATCATCTCCGAGGACCAGGTCCTCACGGCCAAGGTTCTCAAAGTGGTCAACTCTTCCTTCTACGGTTTTCCGGGACGCATCGGGACGATCAATCACGCCCTGGTTCTCCTGGGTTTCAACGTGATGAAGGGGATCATCCTCACGGTTTCGATTGTGGACGCCATGTCCAGCTCGCTGGTGGGGCTCTGGGAACACAGCCTCGGAGTCGCGGCCGCGAGCGAAGAGATCGCCCGCCACGCGAAGCTCGATCAACCCGTGGAGATCTCGACCGCGGGCCTGCTTCACGACTTGGGCAAGGTGGTCTTGTGCGTGGAAATGAGCGACGTGGCCGAGCAGATCATGGAGGACGTCGAGGCGTCGAAAATCTCGTTTATCGAAGCGGAGAAGAAGGCGCTCGACGGCCTGACTCATTGCGACCTGGCGGGGTGGCTCGCGAAGGAATGGAATCTCCCCGCGCGGCTGAAGGAGCCGATTTGCTTCCACCACGAGCCTCAGCGTGCGGAAACGGCTCAACAGGCGACGGCCGCCGTTCATCTGGCGGATTTCTTCGTTCGCGCTTTGCAGTACGGTTCGGGAGGAGATCCCTTCGTGCCGCGCATCGATCCCGCTGCGTTGGACATCCTGGGTCTGAATCTAACGGATTTGCCGCCCTTGCTCGAGAGAATAGAAGATCAGTTGGAGGGAATCGACACTCGTGAGTTCGCTAGCTGAAACCGCCTCGGAACGCGGCCGAATCCTCATCTTCCACTCCGACAAGACGCACGGGGGACGGATCGCCCAGTGTTTCTTGACTCACCGTTTGACGGCCACCGTGTGCAACGACGGGACGATGGCCCTGGCGGTCGTGTACAACGAGCCGCCCGACGTGATTCTGGTCCATCAGAACATCGGCCCTCACGGCGGTTCCGCGTTGGCGCAGGTTCTGCGCGAGGACAACGTGTTCGCGCACCTTCCCATTCTTCTGCTCGTCCATCCCGAGGAAGTGAAGAAGCTGGCATTCGACGGGGCCGATCTTCCGTTCGACGATTTCATTCACGAAGACGCGGAAGATGCCGAGCTGGTGACGCGAGCACACCTGTCGATTCGTCGCGCTCATCGCCAGCTCGATGCCAGTCCGTTGACTCGGCTTCCGGGCAACAACTCGATCGCCAAGGAACTCGATGCCCGAATCGCCCGGCGCGAGGAATTCGCCGTCGTCTATGCCGACATCGATCATTTCAAGGCGTTCAACGACCGATACGGTTTCGCCCGGGGCGACGAGGCGCTCAAGTTGACGGCGCGTCTCATGATCAACTCGGTGAACAGCGAATCGCCCGAGCGCCACTACGTGGGACACGTCGGCGGCGACGACTACGTCATCATCGTCCCCGCCGACCGCGTTCAGGGCGTGTGCGAGCGGTTCATCGCGAACTTCGACGGGATCATCCCTTCGCTCTACGACGAGGAGGACCGGGCGCGAGGTTTCATTCGGTCCGTCAACCGACAGGGCCGGAAGGAAGACTTCCCGATCATGGCGATTTCGCTTGCCGTGGTGGCGAACACCGAGGGGCAGTTCGAGCATGCCGGCCAGTTGGTTTCCGTGGCGGCGGAAATCAAAAAGGAGTTGAAGAAAACGCCGACGTCAGGCTACATGATTGACCGTCGGCGCTATGTTCGCGGCGAGAGCGTTCGGCGGGCCGACACGCGACCCGACGACGCGGCAACACCGGAAGCGCTCAAGAGCGAGAGTCTCTGATTTAGCGGGACGAGGTTTCCGCATTCCGAAGCAGGAGACGTTGGCGATGCCGACCAAGATGGAAAGAAAACTCGGCGAGTTGCTGGTGAAGGACAATATCATCACCGGCGAGGTTCTCGAGGAAGCCCTGGAGAAGCAGGACAACTCGGACCAGAGTCTGGGGCGGGTGTTGATGGACATGGGCGTCGCCACGGAGTGGGAGATTGCCGCCGCTCTGGGAAGACAGCTCAACGTCCCGTTCATTACTCTATCCCAATACGAGATCGACCGCGAAGTTCTTCAGTCCATCCCTCGCGAGATCATCCTGAAGTACAGCATCGTGCCGGTGGACCGTACGGGCGACACGTTGACCGTGGCCCTTCCCGATCCGCACAACATATTCATTCTCGACGAGTTGCGTCTTCTCACCAAGTGCCAAATCGTCCCGGTGATCAGTTTCGAGGTCGATATCCAGCAGGCGATCAACCGTTACTTTATGACCGAGGACAGCACGACCAAGTTGCAGGACATGATGACCGAGATGAGCACGCAGGAGATGGAGATCATCCACGATTCGCGCGAGGACGACGAACTCGATCTGACCGTCCAGGTCAACGACGCTCCCGTGATCCGCCTGGTGAACGTCATCATTCAGGAGGCCATCCAGGACGCCGCCTCGGACATTCACGTCGAGCCGTACGAGAAGACCCTTCGGTTGCGATACAGAATCGACGGCGTCTTGCAGGAGCGGCCCAGTCCGCCCAAGAAGTTCCAGAACGCGATTCTCTCGCGCATCAAGATTCTCTCGGAGATGGACATCGCCGAGAGGCGCATGCCTCAGGATGGGCGTTTCAAGGTTCGACTCGAAAACAAGGACATCGACTTTCGCGTGAGTTCGATTCCGATGCCCAACGGCGAGAAGATCGTGATTCGTATTCTGGACCAGTCGAATCTCCGCCTCGACCTCAAGGATCTTGGCTTCACGCAGGAGGAGCTTGACCGGTTCGAATTGCAGATCCACAAGCCGTGGGGGATGATCCTGGTCACGGGCCCGACGGGAAGCGGAAAATCGACCACTCTGTACTCGGCCCTGTCGACCATCAATACGCCGACCAAGAACATCATCACGATCGAGGAGCCGATCGAGTATCAGTTGTACGGCATCAATCAGGTGCAAGCGCGCGAGGACATCGGTCTGACTTTCGCCGAGGGATTGCGCGCGTTCCTGCGGCAAGACCCCGACATCATCATGGTCGGGGAGATACGCGACACCGAGACGGTCGAAGTCGCCATCAAGGCGGCCTTGACGGGCCACCTGGTGTTCAGCACGCTTCACACCAACGACGCGCCGAGTTCCGTCACGCGTCTAGTCAATATGGGCGTGGAGCCGTTCCTGGTGACCGCGTCGCTGAACATGTTGGTGGCCCAGCGCTTGGTGCGCCGGATCTGCAAACATTGCCGCGACAAGTTCTCTCCGCCCGCGGACATATGCGAGCGTATCGGGATGGAGGATTCCGACATCGAGTTCTTCCGAGGGCAGGGCTGCAACGAATGTCGAGGGACCGGATACCGGGGTCGCGTCGCTCTGTACGAGATCATGACGTTGAGCGATACGATTCGCGGGATCGTGATGGAAGGGGCGAACTCGACTCAGATCAAGAAGCTCGCCATGGAGGAGGGCATGCGGAGTCTTCGGCAGTCGGGGATGCTGAAGATTCGCGAAGGGGTCACGACGATCGAAGAGGTTCTTGCTTCCACCGCCGCCGACTGAGTCGGGTCCTACGTGGCGGCTGAAGACATCGGGACCGAATCGATCGCGAAACGGCGGACCGATCGGTTGCGGGACGCCTCTTCTGGGAACGTCGTTGACGCAGTCGTGCGAGAAACCGATTTCATCTTGAGAAGGGAAGTGTCGAATGCCGTCTTTTCAGTACGCCGCCCGCAGTCCGCAAGGCCGTATGGTCAGCGGCGTGATCGAAGCCGGCAACGCAGGCCTCGTCGCGCGGCAGCTGCGCGACAAGGGACTGATTCCGACCAGCATCACCGCGGGGCGCGAAGGGGTGGTGCATCGACGGCCGAAAGGTCGGACGGGACGCGTGCGGCTCGACGACCTGGTCGTCTTCTCGCGGCAGTTCTCAACGATGATTCGGGCCGGTCTGCCTCTGATCGAAGTTCTGAACATTCTTTCCGAGCAGGCCGAGAAGGTCAATCTCAAGAAGATTCTCAAGCAGGTGGAGAACGACGTCGAGGCCGGAGCGTCGCTGACCGAGGCTCTTCTCAAACACCCCAAGGTGTTCGGCACGTTTTTCATCAGCATGGTGAAAGCGGGCGAGGCCGCCGGTATGCTGGCGTCGATTCTGGACCAGATCGCCCAGTACCTCGAGAAACTGGCTTCGTTGCAGCGCAAGATCAAGTCCGCCGTTGTCTACCCGATCGTTCTGTCGGTCGTGGCGTTTGCACTGTTGACTTTCCTGATGACGGTCGTTGTTCCCGTCTTCATCGACATCTTCTCTCAGTTGGACCAGAAGCTTCCTGTTCCCACCCGGGTCACCATCTTCGTTTACAGGATCATCACCGTGTATTGGTTGCACACGGCGATCGGGATCGGAGTCACGGTGGCGGCGTTCGTTTCGTGGTACCGCACCAAGAGCGGCCGTATGATTCTCGACAAGCTCCAGCTGCGGATGCCCGTTTTCGGTCCTCTGTTCCTCAAGGTGGGCATCGCCAAGTTCACGCGGACCCTGAGCACGTTGATCAAGTCGGGCGTCAACATTCTCTCGGCACTCGAGATCGTCGCGGCTACGTCGGGCAACGCCGTCATCGAGGATGCGATCGTCAAGACGCGCGTTTCGATCCAGAGCGGCGAGAGCATCTCGCGCCCTCTGGCCGAGAGCCAGGTGTTTCCGCCGATGGTGACGCGAATGATCGACGTCGGCGAGCGGGTCGGTTCGCTCGAGAGCATGTTGAGCAAGATCGCCGACTTCTACGAAGACCAGGTCGATGCGGCGGTCGCGGGCCTGACCTCCCTGCTTGAACCGGTGATGATCGTCCTTCTGGGTATCGTGATCGGGTTCATCGTCATTTCGATGTTCCTTCCGCTTTTCAGCATGGTCAACGCCATCAAGTAGTTCCGTTTCTCTTAGGCTTCGAGCGACCCGGCGCCGGTCTTGCGAACGACGCCGGGTTTTCTTGTGCGACGACCGCCCTCGGTAGGAGGGCGGCTTGCATTTCTCACTTGCCTTTGAGAGAGTGAGGCGACTTCTGTTGGGATGGCACTGGCGCCTGCGCCGATCGTAGCCGGTCGAGGCTGGAATCGGAGGAGGGACGACGTTTTGAGCGAGACGGCTTCGGAGGCCTCGGCTCTGCCGCTCAAGCGGGGACTGCGCGCTCTTGCGCGCGGTCTGGGATTTCAACTCTTCGGCGTCGCTCGCGCGGAGAGTCTGGGAGAGGACGTCGCGCGTCTCGGCGAGTGGCTGGGGCGCGGCGAGGCGGCTCGAATGAGCTCCTATCTCGGGCGGGAATACGAACAACGCGGCGATCCGCTCCGATTGGTCGATGGCGCGCGCTCCGTCGTGACGGTGGGCATGTCGTACGGTCAAGTTCCGCCCGATTGCGAAGGCGTGGCCGGGAAACCCGAGGGGCGCGTCGCGCGCTTCGCTTTGGGACCGGATTATCACGAAGTCCTTCGGCCTCGTCTCAACGAGATGGCGGAGTACATCGCCCGCAACGCGTCCGCCCCGGTCGTTTCGCGGGCCTTCGTCGATACGGGACCTCTTCTCGAACGCGCGTTCGCCCGCCGGGCGGGTCTGGGATTCATCGGCAAGAACGCCTGTCTGATTCATCCGCGCTACGGATCGTGGTTCGTTCTGGGAGCGATCGTGACGAGCGTCGCCTTGCCCGCGGACAGACCGGTTTCGGGAGATCTCTGCGGCGAATGCCGGCGTTGTCTCGATGCTTGTCCGACGGGCGCTCTGTACGCGCCTCGGCGCCTCGACGCGCGCCGATGTTTGTCCTACCTCACTATCGAGACGCGCGAGTCTCTGGCGCCCGATACGATGCGCCGGATGGGAAACACTCTGTTCGGATGCGACGCCTGTCAGGAGGTCTGTCCTTTCAACAACGACTCGCTCCCATGCGAAGAACCCGGTTTGACGTCGGGCTCTCGATCCGAACGTTTTCCGGAATGGGACGCCACGCTGGAGAGGATTCTTGGGATTCGCTCGAACCGCGAGTTCGACGCGATGTTTTCTGGGACCGCTCTCTTGCGCTCGCGCCGAAGCGGTTTGTTGCGCAACGCGGCGATTGCGGCAGGGAATCTGAGGCGTCTGGACCTGCGAGACGCCTTGCGCTCGATTGTCCGCCGGGGGAACGAGTCGCGCGCCGCGCGCGAAGCCGCCGCCTGGGCGTTGGAAGAAATGAAGGACGCGCAATACTCGGAGAAGCGGGGAGAGCGTCTCTGACCGCGAGGGGCGGCCGATCCGCCCGTGCGTGGAGGGTACGGACTTATGGCGAGAAGGCCGCTGCGATATAGCCGACGACGTAGTCCTGGGGGCCGCGAGGCGTCGCGTCGGCCGACGTTGCCTGTTTGAGTATGGCGCCGCGCCGAGCCCCGAGGCGTTTCGAGACGTCCATCGCCGCGGCGATCGGCCCCAAGCCACAGGCCATCGCGCGACGCGACATCGAGTCTTCGTAGAGGGCCTCTACGTCCATGGCGCTCAGATCCGCCGCCAGACGCTCGTCGTTGGCGCGGCATTCCTCGATCGAGTAGCCGTGATAGGCGTCGGAGCTGGCGATCAAAGCGAACGTGTCCGCCGTGCGTTCCTTGAGGGCGGCCTCGATCGCGTCGGCCAGGGGTTGGATATTGGGGCGGATCTGTTGCCCGATCAGAAGGGGCACGAGACGCGCTTCGGGACACGCCACCTGGAGAAACGGGACTTGGACCTCGAGCGAGTGCTCCTGTTGTTCCTCCCACCGACGGCACTCGAATCCGCATCCCTGTTTCCTGAGGGTGGCGACCGTTTCGAGGTCGATCGGACATTCGCCCAAGGGCGTCGCGTAGGCCGGTCCGTCCCAAATCGACGCGCCGGAGAACGATCCGTGATGGCTGGGGGCCAGGACGAAGACGATCTCGGGAGGTTTCTCGCTCAGCCAGCGATAGACGTGGCCCGCACACGGCCCCGAGAAGGCATAGCCCGCGTGAGGAGAGACGAAACCCAGGGGAGGACCGCTGTCGGTCGGGGGAGGGGCGGAACGGATGAAACGTTCCACTTCGCCTCGGAGTTCCTTGGGCGAAGCCGGGTAGAATCGTCCGGCAAAGGCCGCGGGTCGCACCGGCAGGGTCGACACGATGGCACCTCCTTGAGCCTACTCGGACGCCGAACGCAAGGTCTCCTTCAAGCCGGACGTTGCGTGCATCCTCCGGTCTTCGGTAATCAGAATGGCCTCGACGCCCTCCAACCGCTCGGCCAACTCCATCCCCCGTTCCGGGCCGAGAACGAAGAGGGCGGTGGCGAGCGCGTCGGCCGTCTGCGCCTTCGGAGCGAAGACGGTGACGCTGATGAGTCCCTCGGCCGGCATGCCGGTTCGGGGATCGAGGATGTGATGGTATCGCTTGCCGTCGATCGCGATGGCTCGCTCGTAGTCTCCCGACGTGACCACGGCTATGTTCTCGGGGGTGAGGGTGGCCAGAACGCCGGTGGTGTCGCGCGGATCCTGGAGAGCGATCTTCCACGGGACTCCGCGGGTCTTCTTTCCGAGAACGTAGACGTCGCCTCCGGCATCGACCAGGGCGGACCGGATTCCGTGCGAGGTCAAGTAGTCCACCGCCCGGTCGATCGCCGTTCCCTTGGCGATTCCTCCCAAGTCGATGCGTGCGCCTTCGCCGGCGAGAAGCACGGACGATGTCGCGCGGTCCACAACGACTTGACGATAGTCGATTCCGTCGATCGCGCTCGCGATCTCCTCCTCGGTCGGAATCCGAGGACGGTGGGGGTCGAAATCCCACAATCGGCCGACCGACGCGACCGTTATATCGAACGCGCCGCCGCTCAATTCCGAGACGCGCCGCGCCTCGTCGAGGACGTCGAGGATCTCGGCTTCTTCGGGCCGGACCCGTAAGGGTGTGCTCGCGGGCAGATCGTTGAGACGCGACACGAAGCTCGTGGGATCGTGGGCGTTCATGACGCTCTCGATCCGCGCCATCTCGCTCCGTACGCCATCGATCAGCGTTTCGAGATTCGTCTTCCTGGGCGGGACGACGGTGACGTTGACTCGAGTGCCCATCATGGAGAACGTGCGAGTCACGGGCAGGGGCGCCCAGCGTCGCGGGCGTCTTCTCGCGGTCCGTTCGGTCCCGGATTTGCCCCGCGCTCGCTCGGGTCCCCGATCGCGATGCGTGTAGGCCCAATACAGGTAAACCATCCCGAGGATGAGCATGAAGACGACGGGACGGCGCCGTTGGCGAAGCGTCAGACCGCTTCCAGAATCGCCAAGGGAGGAACGTCTTCGGTAGGGTCGCGTCATGGTTCAGCGCCTGGATCGATGTCGGAATTCGCAACGGAATCGAAACGTACGAGAACCCTTCTTCGTCGATTTTTACTCGCTCGGCGGGGACAAATCAAGCGTCGCGTTCCCTGGCGCGGGTGGATAGGGAAGGATCTCGTGCCAGAAAAAGGAGGAGGGGCTCGATTTGGGCGGCCTGAGCGGCCCAATCCAGCGATTCGGCGCGACGTCGTCCCTCCTCGGCCATTCGCTCTCTGAGCGCGGGGTCCCGGAGTAATCTCGCGATCGCATCCGCCAGGGAGCGAGGATCGTCGGGATCGGCGAGAAGTCCGGTGCGTGCGTCGAGGATCGCCTCGGGCACGCCGCCGACGCGCGTCCCGACCACCGCGCGTCCGCACGCTCCCGCTTCGATATAGACGATGCCGAAGCTCTCGAGCTCGGTCGGGGAGGGCCGACTCGCCATGACCAGAAGAGTGGCGCGCGCGATGAGGGAGGGCGTTTGGGCGGTCGGCACGTCGCCGAGCCACCGCACGGCGTTCTTTCCGAGTCCCAAGCGGCGGGCGTGGCCCTCGAGGTCGGAGCGGCACGGTCCGTCTCCCGCGACGATCAGGCTCAAGTCGGAGAAGCCTTCGTTTCGGAGCGCGGCGAGCGCATCGAGAACGAGATCGACTCCCTTGCGACGCGTCAGACGACACAGGCTGAGGAGGACCGGCGGTCCTTCGGGTTCGGGCGTGGGAGAGAAGCGCGAGGAGTCGACGCCGGGATGGACGACGTGAATCGGCGTGTCGAGACGGCCAACCGTATCGACGATCATGCGGGCTGTGTTCTGGGAGTTGGCGACGAGAATCGAAGCGTTGCGAAAGGCGAATCGCAGAAGGCGGAGTCGAGTCGGGGTCCTGCTTTCTGTCAAGAGCTGCGAGCCGTGGATGTAGATCGCCGTCGCGAGTCCCTTTCGCCTCGCCAGGACGACGTCGACCAAGCCGGTCGGGCGATAGTCGGATGCGAAAAGGATCTGGGGTTTCTCGGATTGGATCGCACGGCGAATCGCCCAAGCGATCGGGAGGAGCTTGACGAAACGGATCCTCGCCCCGCGAGCGCCGCGCACGCGCACGACGGCGTCGCTCGATCCGCCGACGGGCTCGGGCGTCCAGCCCGCGACCGGCCGACGGGTCGAGAGAACGGAGACGGCATGGCAGCGAGCGGCTAGGCCGTGAGCGAACCCCTGCGTCACGGCTCCGACGCCGCCCGTTTCCGGTGGGTATTGCTCGGTGGTGAAGAGAATTCGCATTCCGGTTCACTGCGCCCCTGGAGGTTGGTGAGGAAGTCTCGCGCCGGTTCCCTTTTCTCGGGCCGCCATACCCAAGACGACTCCGGCCAGTCCGTAGAGAGCCAGGACCGTGACGATGGATTCGAACAGGTGGTGAAAGGCGGTCACCGTCAGAAAATGGACGTGGAAACCGAGCAAGGCGAGGAACAGAAGCCTTTCGCGCGGGAGGCGCGTGAGCGCCGCCCCGGACCAGGACACGCGCAGCAGCGCGACCTGAACCCAGACGAACAACGCCCCTCCGATCGACCCCGTGGCGGCCAGAAACCAGAGATAGGAGTTGTGGACCCGGTGGCCAGCTACGAGATAGGACCCGGCGCCGGCCAGGCGTCCCGCGGCGTAGAACTCGGGAAGATACCCGAGTCCCCGACCCATGACGGGATGCGCGGCCCACGTCGCGAGGGCGGCGCGATACGAGTCGATTCGCCATCGAACGTTGGGATCGTTGCGGTAATCCATGAAGCGTAGAACTTTATTCTCGATCTCGGTGCGGAGCGTGGCGCCGGGGGCGATGGCCAGGTTTCCCAGGGCGAGGAGAAGAAGAACCGCCACGAGAGCGGCCGCGATCGCAGGCAGAACGAACCGTCGCACGCGCAGAATCGCGCCCGGGGTCCGAAGGAAACAGACCGCGCTGCCCGCCGCCAGTCCCAGCCAGGCGGCGCGGAAATTCGCGACGACCACCAAGACCACCACCACGCCCACGGCCCCCACGGCCCATCGGTGCTCGCGAGCGGAACGGCGCGTCAGGAACGCGGCCAACCCGAGGTAGAACACGGCGCCGAGCAGCGTCGTGCTTAGGTGCGAGAGGACGTGGAACACATCGGCGAAGTGCATTTGATAGAAGTTGCGCGACACCATCGTGAGGAACCCGGTGACGATCTGAACGCACGCCCCGGCCAGGAATCCGCCTCCGATCCACCAAGCGGCGCGCGGATCGCGCCGCGTTTCCCACAGGACGAGGAAGAAGACGGCGGCGTAGAAGAAGGAGCGGCGAAAGTCGCCCAGCGCCCGGTCGAACGGCACTTGGTGAGTCAGGCCCCAGGCGAGAAAGACGAGTCCGGCCGCGCAGTAGACGCCCAAGGGGAGGTTGAGCGGCGTTCGGGGGAGAACGGGTCGCCCTCGCGGTTTCGCCAGCTGTCCGAGGACGATCCCCGCCAGGGCGAGGGGGATCAGGATATCGGGAAGATAGACCTTCATGAAGGGGGCTTGGAGATGGAAGCCCTCGAAGAAGTCGCCCGAAGCCGCGCAGAGGAAGAACAGGACTCCCAGCGCACGAAACGGGCGCGCCGCGAGCCAGACCGACAGAATCAGCGCGGGAATCCAGCCGACGGTCACCGCCAAGTCGCGCCACAGAGGGACCGGCCCGGTGCTGTCCGCGTCGAGCGGCGTCCAGTCGCGCCTGAAGACGGGCCACAGGCAAACGACCGACAGCGCCACGACGAGGGCGGCGAGCCAGACTCTGTCGCGCGAAGCCTTGTGCGTACGCGGCTTATCGCGGAGCGAGAGAGGCGGGAGATTGGCGGCCGGGGGTCGTTCCATCAGACACACACCATAGGAGAAGCCCGGCGGGCAATGCAAACACAAACGCGCCGAGACGCGAGATGAGCGTTTCTCCTGGATTTTCGCTTTTCCTTCGTGTTAGTCTGAAAGAAGGCGAGAAGGGGCAAATCGGGTTCGAGGCCGGAAGAATGTTTCAACGTCAAATTCTGCATCTCGATATGGATGCGTTCTTCGTTTCGGTCGAGCGCGTCTTGAACCCCGATCTGCGCGCGAGGCCCGTGGTGGTCGGGTCGGACAATCCGCTCGGGCGCGGGGTGGTGGCCGCGGCGTCGTACGAAGCGCGCGTTTTCGGCGTGCATTCGGGCATGGCGCTGCGTCAGGCGTACCGGCTTTGTCCGAAGGCGGTGTTCGTCGCGGGTACGCCTGGGGCCTATGGCGAAGCGTCGCGCGCGATCCGACGGCTGTGCGAGGAGCTGGCCCCGGCGATCGAGATGGCGTCGATCGACGAGGCGTATCTCGATCTGACCGGGACGGGGCGGCTTTATCCGAGCGTCGGCGCGGTGGCCGACACGTTGCGTCGGCGGATCGCCGAGGAGCTCGGTTTGTCGGCCTCGTTCGGCTGGGGCGAAAACAAACTGCTTTCCAAAGTCGCCTCGGCCCGTTCCAAGCCGCACGGTCTGTTGCGTGTTTATCCGGGATGCGGCCGACTTTTTCTCGCTCCGTTGGCGCTCAGGCGACTGCCGGGAATCGGTCCGCGCAACGCCGATTTGTTGGCGCGATACGGCCTGACTCGGATCGGCGAGCTCGAGATTTTGGGCGAAAAGCGGCTCTACGAAGCCTTGGGCGAGGTCGGACGCGTTCTTTATCACCGCGCTCGGGGCGAGGACGAGTCGCCCGTGGTCGTCCACGCGCCGCCGCAATCCGTGAGCCGCGAGCACACGTACGAAACCGATACGTCTCACCGTCCCACGCTTTCGACTACGCTTTCGCTTCTGAGCGAGCGGGTGGCGGCGGCGCTCCGGCGCGAGGGCCAACGCGCGCGGCGCGTGACGCTCAAGCTCCGCTACAGCGATTTCAAGACCGTGACGCGCACCACGTCTCTCGCGATTCCGGCCGACGACGACCGCACGATTTATCATGCCGCCGTCCAGGCGCTCGACGCGGCCTATACGCGTCGCGTGCGGGCGCGGCTCGTGGGGGTCGCGGCGGCGGATTTGACCAGCGAACCGTGGACGCTCGATCTTTTCGAGGGCGATCGGGCCGAGCGCCTGGAGCGTATGTTGCGCGGCGTGGACCAGATCCGCCGCCGGTGGGGGTTCGACTCGATTCTGCGCGGGCGATCTTGCGGTTGAAAGACACCCCGGCCTTGCTATATCGTGACGGCGTGGCGCACTCTCCTTGGCGCAGGAAGAACGCAACCGTTCGGCATGTCCGACGTTTCCGACGGGCCCGCTCCACCGCGCCGCGGGAAGACACGAAGCGTGACATCGTCCGACCACGAAACCCGGTCCATCCCAGACGAGAAGATCGCGATGCGTCTGGCGGCCGGTTTCATCGTTCTTGCGGCGATCGGGGCGACTTTGCCCGCGCTGCTCGCGGGTTACAGCATCTGGGACGACGAGGTGTTCGTCGGAGAGTCTCCTTTCGGAACGATGAATCCGATCGCGGCGGTTTGGACCGTCCTTCGCGGCGAAGCCTACGGGCGTTGGGCCTACTATCCGGTCTTTCATCTGTCCATGGCGTTCGACGTTCTTCTCTTTCGCGAAAGGGCGCTTCTCAGCCATCTCTTCAATATCGCGATCCACGCGGTCAACGCCTTGATTGTGTGGGGGGCGATCCGCCTGGCGATGCGCGACGCGTTTTCCTGGCCCGTGCGTGTCCGCGTGCAAGCGGCGACGGTCGGCGCGGTTCTTTTCGCCGTGCATCCGTTGAACGTCGAGCCCGTCGCGTGGGTGAGCGGTCGCAAGGTCCTGCTCGGGTTCTTGTTCGCGATGCTCGCGTTCGTGTGCGCGGCTCGCGGCGTGACCGGCAAACGCGCCTGGATCGTCGGCGTCGCGTGCTACGCTCTCGCCCTCTTGTCCAACGCGCTCTTTCTGGCTTTGCCGGTTCTCATCGGGGCGTACGTCGTGTGGAACGCGCGCGATCGGTGGTTGAGCGCGTTGGCGAGAACGACGCCCTTCGTAGTCGTCGCGGCGGCGGCGATCGCCGTTCGGCTCCTGGGTCACTCGACGGAGGCCGAGAGCGCGCGGCAAATCCGAACGTGGTCCGCCCTGTCGGGCGAGACGGCCGCCTTTCTCGATTCCCAGGCTCGTCTGCTCGCGCACGTCTTGCTTCCGTTCCGCCTTTCGCCCGTGTATCGTCCGAGTGCTTCCTCCTTCCACGCGGCGGGAGCGTGGATCGGAATCGCTCTGGTGGTCGTGTGGGTTCTGGCGGTTCTTTGCGGATCGCGGCGGGTGCGCTCGCCTCTCGTTCGACTTCTGGCATGGGGGGCGTTCTGGTACGGGGTGGCGTTGTTGCCGACTTTCGCTCACCATCTTCATCTGGCCGACCGGTACTTCTACTTCTCGGGCGTGGGGGTTTGCATGGGAGCGAGCGCTCTCGCCGGAGTCTTTCTCCATTCCGAGCGAAGAGCGCGAGCGGGCCGACGCGCGGCGCGGGCCCTCGTCGGGCTTGTGCTTGCAGTTCTTCTCGTTCTATCGTTTCGCCAGGGTTTTCGTTGGCGGAGCGACTTGGATCTCTTCGGGTACGCCGCCCGACGCGCGCCGTGGAACGCCATGGCGCGCAACAACTACGGGTTTGCGCTTCTGCAAGCCGGAAGGAGAGATGAGGCGATTCTCGAACTCGACGCCGCGCTACGGATCGATCCGCGACACCTGAACGCGCTGTTGAACATGGGTTCGGTTTTGTCGGGCAAGGGGGACGACGATCGGGCGCTCGGCTTCTATCTGCGCGCCGTCGAGACCGCGCCGTACGCACTTCGCGCGCGGATCGGTTTGGCGTCGTGTTGGGTCGCTCTCGGGCATCCCGAGCGGGCGCTTCCGCATTTCGAGGAAGCGGTGCGGCTGAGTCCCCGAGGATTCGAGGCGCATTACGGTTTGGCCTCGGTCTTGGCGAGGATGGGTCGAGACGCGCGCGCGCGCCGCCATTTCGAGGAGACGGTGGCGTTGAATCCCGACTGGCCCTACGGCCTCGCCGGTTTGGCCCGTTTGCTGAATCGAGCGGGCGAAACCGAACGAGCGCGGCGGCTCTACGACCGCGCGCTCGAGCGAAGCATCGCGTCGGGGGACAAAACGCTCGAAGAGTTCATCCGCGGTGCAATGCGGACGATTCATGCCGAATCGGGCGACGGGCCGTCGGCCTCGCCCGATTAGGAGACTTCATGCAATCGAGATCGACAAGACACGGCGATAGACGAGTCGCGGCGGCGGCGCTGGTCGCGGCGTTTGTTCTGTTCGATTTCCCGATCCTGGTTCATCCCTTCGTGAGCGTTTGGGGATTCCCCGTCGGCGACTACGGCCCCGCGCTGTGGAACTTCTGGGCGACGGCGCGGGCCCTGGGCCAAGGACAATCCCCCTTCCTCACGCACATGCTTTTCGGCGGCCGTCCCGCGAGTCTCTTCTATCACACGCTCAACCCGTTCTATTTCGTGGCGACCGCGCCCTTCTACTACGCGACGCGAAACGTCTTCGTCGCTTTCAATGCGAGCACGCTTCTCGGCGACGCCCTCGGACTCCTCTTCTTCTATCGCTTGGCGCGCGCGCTCCGGGGCACGCGCCTTCTGTCGGCGTTGGGGGCGGTGTGCTTCGTGTTCTGCGCCTATCGCCTTCAGCATTGGCCGACGCTCAATCTGTTGTCCACGTGGACGATTCCGTTCTATTCCCTCGCTTTGCTCAGAGTCTGGCAAAAGGCGCGATTGCGCGACGGGGCCCGCCTGGGACTCGCCGTCGTCGTCCTTCTTCTGTGCGACTGGCATTATCTGATGTTTCTGGCGATCGCTTCGCCCTTTTTGATCGCTTGGTTCGTCACGCGTTCGGGCGCCGCGTGGATCGACCGGCGTCGCGCCCTCGCGATCGGTGTGGCCGTCCTTGTCGCATCGCCCGTCTTCGTCCCTTACGTCGCGATCGCCGTCCGGCACGCCGCGTTGAGCGAACGCGCGCCTTACAACAATCTCCTGAGAGTGCACTGGTCGGCGTCGCCGCTCTACTATGTCGTTCCCGGATGGCTGGAACGCCGCGTTATACCGGAGCGACCGCGGGAGGGCTCGGACGCGCGGTTCGCCGACGCGGAGCGAATTCGGAACCGATACTTCCATTCGTACAAGATCAAGGACGCGAGATCGTTGAGTCTGGGCAACGAGTTCTCGCTTTACTTGGGCCTGATTCCAATGGTCCTGTTCGGATTCTACGTCGCATCGGGACGTCTACGACGCGATCTGCCTCTTCTCGCCGCCCTCGCCGCCTTTGCTTTCCTGAGTCTGGGGCCGGCGCTCGTGTGGCTCGATCCGGTCCGGATCGGGCCGGGGCGCTACCTGGTTCTTCCCACGGCGAAGGTCTTCGAATTGCCTATTCTCTCCTCGACGAAACACGTCTCGCGCTTCGGACTCATGGTCCTCTTTCTGATGTCGGTCTTGGCCTCCTCGCGGTCGAGTCTGGGCGGAAAGCGCCGATGGGGGAGGGGCGGGGCCTGGGCGTTCTTGTTTCTTCTTCTCCTCCTTCATCGGCTCGACCTCGATGCGTTCGTTCGGCGAGTCGAGCCCTACGCACCCTCGCCGGCGCTTCGCGAGGCGCTGCTTGCGGGTTCGGCTCGCGCGGGGAACGCGACGGTGTTTCCCGGCACGGAGTGGGAGACGGAAGGGGCGGCGATGTATCTTCAAACGCTCCACGGACGTTCCCTCTTCTCGGGTTACCTCTCGAGGCTACCCGTGGGCGCCCAGTCCGCCATCGAGTCGGATCCGTTCTACGCGTGGTTGGAGACGGCTCGCCGAGAAGGGGGAGAGGAGGCGACCGAGATCGAATCGTTCGCGCCCGACCGAATGCCCGCCTGCGTGATTCTCCTGCGTCGTTACCTCGCGCCCGCAGAGCGAGAGAGGGCGACTCGGCGTCTGAGGTGGAATCACGCCTTCGATCCCGCGTATGAGGACGACAATGTCGTTGTCTTCTGGCGAACGGACCGCGAGAGGGCGTCGAGCGCCTCGCGGCCAGGAGACTCGCGCCAGGAGTCGGCATTCGCCTATTTCGGTTCAGAGGTTGACATGGAAAACCCCTTTCCGACACAATGAGGGCGACCGCTCGGCGTTCAGACGCCGTTTTCGCCGATGGTCGTTCCGGTTTTCGCTTCTTCACATCGCAGAGCGCCTGTCTCGACAAGGCCCAGTATGGCAGATCTCGCGAAGCCCCTACGAAGGCGGTGGAAGTCGCGCCTGCTCAAGGCGGCGCTGGTTCCGACCTTCATTCTCCTCGTTGTGGGCTTAGTTGTGGCCTTCACGCCGTTTTCCTCGCAGACACTCGACCGTCAGATCCAGGCATCGTGGCGCCGAGTCACGGGCACCGAAATCACGTTTCGTCGGGCCGTTTACCGTTTGGGACGAGGGAGTCTCGAGCTCAGCGACGTGGAGATCGAAGATCCCGTCGAACAGCGTCTTCTGACTAGCATCACGCGAATGTCCGTCGGGTGGCGCTGGCGGCCGCTGTCTCCCTCGGATCTTTTCGGGATCGACTCGGTTCGCATCGTGGCGCCGACCTCCACGCGGATTCACTTGGACGAGAAGCATCGGCTCGCGCCCGACGCGAGGCTCGAGTCTTTCGTGCGACTGATCCATCGTCTCGAAGTGCGCTCGCGTCAAATGCCCAGTCGATCGCGTTTATCGGCCGTGCGCATCACGGATTTCCCGCTTTATCTGTATCGCGAAGGGACCGGCGAATCGCGTCTTCTTCTCGGTTTCCGTTCTCTCGACGCGGCTTTTCGCAACGAGCCGGACGGCAAATGGTCGGTGATTCTAACGGGCAATCTCTCCGGCGATACGTCGTCGCCCGCGCTGAAAGTACTGGTCGAGACCGCGTCGCGTCCCGGCGATTACTACTTCACCGCCGTTCTGGAATCGTTCGACTTGGCGACGCATGTTCACGTTCCGATGCCTCTCCACGTCGCGACCGGCGGCATCGTGGTCAAGGGCATCGCTCGGATGCAGGAAGGGCAGTTCGTTCTGGACGAGAGCTCGATTCGAGCGGAGTCCGTGCGTTTTTCCAGCCCATCTTCGGGCTTCGCCATGCCGCCCGTGAGCGTCAAGATGTCGTTGCGGGTCGTTGCTCAGCCCCAAACGCGCCGAGTCGACGCGACTGGGATCGATCTGGCGATGTGCGATTCTCACATCAAGGGTTCGGCAACGATATCGCTCGCGTCGCCTCTCGATTTCGCCGTTCGACTCGACGAATCGGAGTTGGCGGGAGCGTTCATCGCGTGGGTGCAGAACGCCCTTCCGGCGGCGTCGAACGATTTGCGGATCGAAGGCGGGGGGATCGCGATCCGGGGACTTCTGGCGGGAGACGAGCGAGGAATCGACCGGTCGCGTTGTTCGGGCAGCCTGGACGTGCGCGACGTCGGACTGCGCACGGTCTGGTTGAGCCAGCCCGTCGGCCCGGTTTCTCTGAAAGCGGATCTGACAAGCCGATCGCTCGACGTTTCGAAGATCGACCTCGAAGCATTGTCGCATCGTCTCTACGGGGCCATTCGGGTCGCGGAATCCGAAGGGGAATCGACCGGGAGTCTGGCGGTGCAGGCTAGTTGGACGGCGGAAGTCCAGACCGATCGGATGAAAGAGCTCCTTCTTCCCGGGCAGTTTCCGCTGATCGAGAATTGGGGAGTCGCCGGGCAGGTCCTGGGCAACGGGTCGATACGAGGCACGTGGCCCTACGCGCCTTCCCCACGGCCGGCCGCGCGACAGGCGCCCCGAAGCGCGCAAGAGACGCTCTTGCACTATCTGACTCGCGCCTCGCAGACGCTTCAGATCGACGGTCTGCTTCGGCTCGATCGCCTGCGGATCGATAATCCGCGCCTTCCCGCGCCGATCGAGGACTTGTCGGGCACGCTGGTCATGTCCAACCGGAGTCTGGAGTGCAGCAACCTCGAGGGCAAGATTCTCGGGTCGCGCATCACCGTGAGCGGCCAGATCAAAGACGAGAAGGGCATTCTCGTTCTCTCGAATCCCGACTTCAACATGCACTTGCAGGGCGATCTCGATCTGACTCAGGCCCCCACCCTGGTTCAAACGACGAAACGCACATGGCTGCGTCGCCTGCGGCCGCACGGGCGGCTCGGAATCGATCTGCTCGCGCGCGGCCCGATGCTGCGTCCGTCGGAGATTTCGCTCTTGGGCGACATTACGGCGTCGAACGTCTCGCTGAACTTGGATTCCCCGGTCGCGCGCGGCGAGCTGCGCGACGCCGACCTAGCTCTTCATCTGTTTCCGGACCGGATCGCGCTCGACCGAATCAGCGGGAGGATCGGCGATATTGTCATGTCGACCAGCGGGACGATTTCTCAGGAGCAGTTGGATCTTCACTTCGCGAGCGCGGGCGACGTGGCCAACGGTGCGAAGATTCTGCCGTGGCTCTCTCGACCCGGATGGCATCTCGGGGGCTTGGCGCGAGTCAACGCGCATCTGGCGATGAAACTGAAGCCTGAGGCGAGCCTCTTGGCTCGAGGCGGTCTGTTCTCGAACTTCCTCGCGGTCGTCAACTCCCCCGCCGAATCGGGAGCCGGTTCGACGTGGCGGCTGGATCAAGCGTCTCTGGACAAAGGATTCGTCTGGGATCTGAGGGGTGCGCTCGAGGCCGAGGACTGCACTCTTTGGAACAGAGCGATGTCGCAAAAGGTCACGCACATCACCGGTTTGCTCGAGTTCGACCGAGACGGGTTGCATTCGGACGGCGAAGGGACGGCTCAGTGGGGTCAGTGTCCCGGTATCGCCAGTATGACTATGACCTTGGCGCCGGAGGGATATCCCCGTTTCAAGTTCGACGCCCGTTTCCCGCACGTGGTGGTGGACGAATGGATCGAGGGATGGGGATCGAACTTGGCAACCACGGAGACGTTACCGCTCGAGAGTTTCTCGCGGGATACTGCGTCCAGGCCTTTCAGCGCGGAAACGGCTCACGAATTCAAGCGGGAATTCGTCATCGAGACCGCGATCCGGTCCGAGACGGCCGCCTTCAAGAAGCTGAGGCTCGGAGAAACGTCGGCGCATTTCGAGTATGCCTTCTACGGGGACCGCACCGGTCGTCTGGAGATAGATCGTCTCGACGCGAAGCTCTACGACGGAGAGGTTCATTTGAACATGGACCTGATCTGGCAAGGGTTGACTCGCTGGACGATGGGGTTGCGGGTCCAAGACGTCGTATGCGAGAGGCTCTTGGGCGATCTGTTCGGCGGGGAGTCGACGGTCACGGGTAAACTCTCGGGCGAGGCATCGGTGCGCGCTCGCTCCGACGAACCGAGCAATTGGGAAGGAGAGGGGACCTGCATCCTGCGCGACAGTCGGTTCCTGGGGAACCCGGTCTTCGCCGCTCTGGGGCGCTTGCTCAAATACAGGGGGCTGGAGGACATCTCGTTCACCACGATGAGCGGCGAGTTCAGCGTTCGGAATGGAATCGTTCGTATTCCGAATCTCACCTTCCAGGGCGCTCTGATGGACTTGTACGCGAGAGGCGAGGCGGGTCTGGACGGTTCTTTGGACTTGATCGTCTTTTACAAATTCCTCGGCTCTCTGAAAGGGATCCCGATCTTGGGCCAGCTGACCAAGGTGATCGATCAAGTGGGCAAGAGCATCCTGAAAGTCCATGCCGGAGGCACGATCCAAGAGCCGAACCTGGTCGTGGTGCCTTTCTCCGCCGACGATATCCGGATCATGGGTTTCAAGAAGGTGGACGAGGGAAATGGCCCGGGAGAAACGGCGCCGCCGCCGACTCCTTCGGGAGCGGAATCGCCGACGACTGAAACCGTCGAGCCGCAGCCTCCGGCCGAGGAAGCCGGGCAGCAGGGGTTCTCGCGAGAGTGTCCGCGAGACGCGAAGAGTGTCCGCGGGACGCGAAGAGTGTCCGTGTGTCCGTGAGGCGTGTGCGCAAAATGTTGCAATGACCGGCGGGTGTCGCTATACTACACCTTGTCGCAAACGTTTGCCCGGGGCGACAAGTTGATCGCCTTTGCGGCGGCGCCCCTGGAGGGTGGGGAGGGTTATCCGTTCCCACCGCCGCGCGACATAGGGGTGCGAGGGGCGTCTCGACCTTCGCTCGCGCCCCGCATTGCCGTTATCGCGTCAGGATGGATGGCCGATAAAAGAAGAGATGAGAGGGGGATCGCCCCTCGTTCTGGCCGGGTTCCTTTCTCCGGCATCTCACAGGGTCGGGAATCTCAGCGGGCCAGAATCCCAAGGAAGGACGATCTATGCGCATCCTGTGGATAACCATTGTGTTCTCTCTCTTTCTCGTCGGCGGCTCGGCGATGGCGACCGAGATCGTTGTGGCCCAAGACGGCAGCGGCGACTTCAAGACGATTCAGGAAGCGATCATCGCGGCGCCGGACCGAAGCTACGGCCGGACGACGATTCGGATCAAGCCGGGCACGTACGAAGGGCATCTCTTCTTCAACCGGCCCAAGGTGAATGTCACGCTTTTGGGCGAGGATGCAAACACCTGTATCATCTCCTACGGACTGAACGTGAACGATCCCGTGCCCGAGGGGCAACCAGCTCAGTACATGGGGATCGGCGTGCTCGTGCTCGGCGAGCGTTTCGAGGCGGAGAACCTCACGTTCCAGAACACCGCCGTGGAAGGCGCCTCGGCGATCGCACTGCAGGTCCACAGCGATCGGGCCGAGTTTCGTCGCTGCCGCATTCTGGGGCGGAACAACACGCTGCGCCTCAACGACCCCAAGGCGCGCCAGTATCTCGGAGGCTGTTACATCGAGGGCGGCGACAGCTTCATCTCGGGCGACGCGACTGCGGTGTTCGATCGTTGCGAGATTCACAGCAGGACGGGCGGGTATATCGCCGCTCCCAAGTCCTCCGGCGATATCCGTCCCTACGGTTTTGTGTTCATCGATTGCAGTCTTACGGGCGGTTCCCAACCCGTTTACCTCGGGCAGACGTCGGATCCGAGGTCGGGCCTTCTCTTCATCAATTGCGCGATGGGCGCCCACATCCGACCCGAGGGTTGGGACAGCGTGAACGACCCGAACAGCGGCGATTCCGTTCGTTTCGGCGAGTTTCTGAGCTCGGGTTCGGGCGCGACCCCCGAGAGACGGGTGGCGTGGGCGAACCGCCTCACGAGGGGCGAAGCGGCGGAGATCACGGTCGAGTCCGTTGTCGCGGGCAAAGACGGCTGGAAGCCGAGCTTGGCCCAGTCCAACAGCCAGGGGCTCGGTGGGGCGAAGGATTTTCCCAAACCCCGCACGCAAACCGCCGCCTCGACCGAATCGGGCGGCGCCGGGACGGAAGGGGGAGCCGCGACGGGAGGTGACACTCAGGGGGCGGCGGCGTTCGAGCCTCTCCACGCCGAGGGCTACGTGACCCGCTTGAACGCGGCGCGCGGCGAGGTGCGTCTCGAAGAGAAAGGCGAGAGGAATACTCTCACCTGCCACGCCAACACCTGGGTCCTGACAGAGACTTCCGGCACGCTCGCGAGCATACCCAGCAATTACGAGGTCAGCGTTCTGGGAAGATGGCTGGGCGACACGTTCCGATTCCAGAGAGTCCGCTCCTTTGTGGTTCCCGCGTTGCCGCCGCAGTACCTGGGAGACAGCGGGGCGAGCGGGTTCCTCATCGGCGACGTGGACAATCTTTCGCTCAGGACGCCGTTGCGTACGATTCCGGTGGAATTGCCCGACGAGAACGTCGTGGTGATGCGCGTGGGCAATCTGAGCCAGATCGCGGTCGGTCAACGCGCCGAGGTGTGGGGACGCAGCATCGAAGGTAGAAACGTCTGCGACGTGCTTCTGGTCTACGGGCTGTCGAGGCGCAGCGTCGATGTCAAGATCCCCACCCGCCGCCGCACGAAATGAAAGCGAATCTTCTCGGCATATGAAGTGAGAAAGGGCGTCCGACCTTCGCGGAAGGTCGAACGCCCTTTGCCTTTTTTCTCAGGCGCACGTGCGCGGCCGTTGGCGTTCTCAGTACCGATAGAACTCGGGTTTATAGGGCCCCTCGGTCGGGACGCCGATGTAATCGGCTTGTTGCTGCGTCAGCGTCGTCAGTTTCACTCCCAACTTCCCGAGATGAAGCCGGGCGACCTCTTCGTCGAGTTTCTTCGACAAGGTTGTCACGCCGATAGGGCGTTTGTTCGTCCACAGGTCGATCTGCGCCAGGATTTGATTGGTGAACGAGTTCGACATCACGAACGAGGGATGGCCCGTGGCGCAACCCAGATTCACCAATCGCCCCTTGGCGAGAACGAAGATCGAGTGGCCGTCGGGGAACGTGTACTTGTGGACCGCGCCGACGGCCTCGGGTTTGATCTCCTCGACCCGGATGCCGGGCCAGGCGTCGAGCTCGCCGACTTGGATCTCGTTGTCGAAATGGCCGATGTTGCAGACGATGGCTTGGTCCTTCATCTTCGACATGTGTTCGGCCGTGATCACTTCGCAGTTGCCCGTCGCGGTGACGAAGATGTGGGCCTCGGCCAGCGCGTCCTCGACGGTCGTGACTTCGTACCCTTCCATCGCGGCCTGGAGCGCGCAAATCGGGTCGATTTCAGTGACGAGGACCCGGGCGCCGAAACCTCGCATGGATTGCGCGCAGCCCTTGCCCACGTCGCCGTAGCCGCAAACGCAGACGACCTTGCCCGCAACCATGACGTCGGTCGCCCGCTTGATGCCGTCGGCCAGCGACTCGCGACAGCCGTAGAGATTGTCGAACTTCGACTTGGTGACCGAGTCGTTGACGTTGACGGCGGGAAACAGGAGCGTGCCCTGCTCGAACATCTGATAGAGGCGGTGGACGCCCGTGGTCGTTTCTTCGGACACGCCGCGGATGTCGGCGACCATCTTGTGCCAGAATTCGCCGTCGCGTTCGAGCTGACGCTTCAGCACGGCGTTGACGATGAGGAGTTCCCTGTTGCTCGTCGGCTCGTCCAGAATCGACGGGTCTTCCTCGGCCCGATACCCACGGTGGACGAGGAGCGTGGCGTCGCCGCCGTCGTCCACGATCAAGTTCGGCCCCTTGTCCCCCGGGAAGGAAAGCGCGCGGAGCGTGCATTCCCAGTAGTCTTCAAGGGTCTCGCCCTTCCAGGCGTAAACCGCCGTGCCGGTCTGGGCGATGGCGGCGGCGGCGTGGTCCTGGGTCGAGAAGATGTTGCACGAAGCCCAACGGACGTCGGCCCCGAGCTCCTTGAGTGTCTCGATCAAGACGGCGGTCTGGATCGTCATGTGAAGCGATCCCGAGACGCGCGCGCCTCGAAGCGGCTTGTCCTTGCCGTACTTTTCGCGACACGCCATGAGGCCGGGCATTTCGCATTCGGCGATCGTGATTTCCTTGCGGCCGAAGTCGGCCAGGTTCGCGTCGGCTACCTTGCACTTGAGGCCGGAATAGTCGGGCAAGCGGATCGCGGAGCCGGTCCGCGATTTCTCTTCGATTGCTGCTGTACTTCCCTTCGCCATGAATTCGTTCCTTTCGTCGTGGCATGGGCGTTTCGCCCGCGGTCTTGTCTTCAGAAACAGGTCCCATAGAACCCATAGGACTTTTGCGTTGTTTCTGCGCGCTATCGCTCCTCACCGAGTATTTCAAACAGCCGCACCGGATGCTTGATCCCCTGAAACTGCATCCGAGTGCCTTTCCCGGTTACCAGAGCGGGTTCCAGGTCGCGCGTCACGGCTTCGGTTGCGGCGATTCCGCTCTCTGTCTTCTCCTCGGCCCACCCCAGGGTCAGGAAGGCCAGGTTCACTACTTCGCCCATGATGTCGGGCCGCGCGTAGTCGGGATGCCCGACCGAACCGAGATAGATCTCGCCGCGACTCAGCCCGATCTTCAGGTTCTCCTCGACGATCTTGCGCGCCAGCAGGGCGGTCTGGACGGCGCGGCTCGGATGTTCGGATCCCGAAAAGAAGCACAAGAACTGGTCGCCCATGTACTTGATCGGGACGCCGTCGAATCGGAGCGCCGCTTGCGTGATCTGATAGAACACGCCGTTGGCCCAGACCGCGAAATCGCGCGCGGGCAAACCGCGCGACTTGTTGAACGCGCCGCGAACGCTCGATGCCAGGACAGTGGCGTCGAAGGTATCGAGCCGTTCGGAATCCACCCCGAGGAGCCAATCGGTCGAGACGCCGAGCAGACTGGCCAGCGCGCCGAGGATGGCGATGTCGGGCGCGTTTTCGCCCCGCTCCCACTTGGAGACGGCCTGATGGCTGACCTGGAGCGCGTTGGCGACGTCGGTCTGCTTGAGACCGCGCTTCTCGCGCCGCTCGCGGATTCGATTTCCCAGGTCCTCCAACAACATGACGTGCCTCCGCCTCGGAATCGACTCCGAGAGGGTCCATCTTAGTTTGTCTCAGGGGTTTTCGCAATAGCGGGTTGGTTGAAGCAAGTCGCGCGGGGGTTGCGGAGACCTCGCCGCCGCGTCTCATCGCCGGAGGGCTTGGCCTAGTAGTGGTGGCGCGCCTGGGCGATGAGAATCCGATCCTTTTCGATCGCATACACGAAGCGGTGCTCGTCGTCGATTCGTCGCGACCGGAAACCCTTGAGGTCGTGCCTGGGCGGCTCCGGACGGCAATACCCGGTCGATGTCGATGCCACTGTCAGGTCGTCCTATACGAAGCGATTGTTCTCAAAAAGCCACACGCGGTTTTCCTTCATGACTTCTCTGCACGGTCGTGTCTATTGCCCAGGTGCCGCTTGAGGGCCGCGTATGCTTCGCAGCTCAGCTGAAGATTCTTTCTGTACGAGAGATTGCCCACCAGGCTGATCAGCGGCTGGCGGCGACCCCACAGGTTGCCCCAAACCCGGCGTAGGATGCGCGGCATGGAATAGAGTGATTCTCAGAAGTTTGTAGCGATTGACCTTCATAAGAAAAGTCTGCCGTCGGCAAAAACAAACCTAGACATTGATAGAC
>JAFGFN010000047.1 GCA_016931035.1 Candidatus Sumerlaeota bacterium | reverse complement strand
CATCGCCCCACCGACGTAAAGTCGGCGGGGGCGGAGAAGGGAAGAGAGAAATTCCCCACGCCAAATCGCCGCTCCACCGGCATGAAGTCCGCGGTGGCGAAATTCTGAGAGGATGTTGAGGAGGGAAGGTGAAGTCGTATAATGAGTAAGACTGCAAAGAGAACTTCTACTGCAACGACGCCCCTGGCCATCGTCGGGATGGGATGCCGCTTTCCCAAGGCCGACAGCCTGGGCGAATACGAATCGAACATCGCGAATCGCGTCGACGGCATCACCGACGTCCCGCCGTCCCACTGGAACCCGGCGGACTATTTCGATTCCGATCCCAAAGCGCCCGACAAGGTCTACTCGGCCCGCGGCGGGTTCCTCTCTCCCATCGACTTCAACCCGATGGAACTCGGCATTGCGCCCAACGCCATCGAGGCGACCGACACGACGCAGCTCTTCGGCGTCCTGGTCGCCGCCGAGGCGTTGCGCGACGCGGGCTACGGGCCCGGCGGACGACCGTTCGACCGCGGCCGCGCGAGCTGCATCCTGGGCGTGACCGGGACGCTCGAACTCGTGATCCCGCTCGGCGCGCGCCTGGGTCACCCCGTCTGGCGTCGCGCGCTCAAGGAGGCGGGCATCGGCGACGACGTGGCCGAAGACGTCGTTCACAGGATTTCGGAATCGTATGTCGGTTGGCAGGAGGCTTCGTTCCCGGGACTGCTCGGGAACGTGGTCGCCGGACGCATCGCCAACACGCTCGACCTCGGCGGGACCAACTGCGTCGTCGACGCGGCCTGCGCCAGCGCCTTGAGCGCCATCCATCTCGCCACGCTCGAACTCGCCAACGGCCAGTCCGACATGGTCGTCACGGGCGGCATGGACACGTTCAACGACGTCTTCATGTACATGTGTTTCAGCAAGACCCCCGCCCTCTCCCCCACGGGCGACGCGCGCCCCTTCTCGCGCGACGCCGACGGGACGATCCTGGGCGAAGGACTCGGCTGCTTGGTCCTCAAACGCCTCGCCGACGCCGAACGCGACGGCGACCGGATCTATGCCGTGATTCGTTCCATGGGCACGTCGAGCGACGGCAAGGGCCAGGCGATCTACGCTCCCAGCGCCGCGGGTCAGTCGCGCGCCCTGCGCGCCGCCTACGCGGCGATCGGAATCGAGCCCGAGACGATCGATCTCCTCGAAGCCCACGGCACGGGCACGATCGCGGGCGACGCGGCGGAAATCGCCTCGCTCATCGACGTGTATCGCAAGAAACCGGACGAACCCGAGTGGTGCGCCCTTGGGTCGGTCAAGTCCCAAATCGGCCACACCAAGGCCGCCGCCGGAGCGGCGGGACTCATCAAAGCCGCCCTGGCGCTCCACCGTCAGGTCCTGCCGCCAACCATCAAGGTCGACCAGCCCGCCGAGGCCCTCGAACCCGGGAAATCGGCCTTCTACGTCAACGCCGAAAAACGCCCCTGGGTGGGGCGTCCCGCGCATCCGCGCCGTGCCGGGGTGAGTTCGTTCGGCTTCGGCGGGAGCAACTTCCATTGCGTCCTCGAGGAGTATCGCAAACAGGAATCGACTCCCGACTGGGACGGCCGGGTTCAGATCGTCGCCTTCTCGGGCAAGGACTCGTCCGAGATACAAGAAGCGCTGATGGCCTTGCCCGAATCTCCCACGTGGACCCAGGTGCGCGAGATCGCCGCGCGGTCGCGACGTGGCACAGGCGTCTCGCCTGTGGTTCGCAACAACCTCTCTACCGGCGCCGGAGAAGAACATGGGCGAGACGCCCATGCCACTTCCCGACATGAGCAGGATGCCCATGCCACGGCCCCGTGCCGTCTATTCCTCGTTGTCGAGAAGGACGGTCCCAGTCTCTCGAAGATGGCCGCGGACGCGCGGTCGATGTTCGAGCGATCGCCCGAGGCGTCTTCGTGGAACACCCCCGACGGCGCGTACTTCGGGCGCGGCAAGGCGCCGGGCAAACTCGCCGTCGTTTTCCCGGGCCAAGGATCGCAGTACGCCGGAATGCTGCGCGATCTCGCGTGCGCGTTCCCCCAAATGCGAGAGGCGCTCGAAACCGCCGACACCGTGTTCGCCGAGAACAGCGAACGCCGCGACCGCCTGAGCGACCTCGTCTATCCGCGCACCGCGTTCACCAAAGAGGAGCGCGAACGCAACGAACAAACGCTTCGCGACACGCGCGTCGCGCAGCCGGCGATCGGCGCGATGAGCCTCGGCGCGATGAACGTCCTGCGCGATCTCGGCGTGCGGCCCGACGTCGCCGCGGGCCACAGCTACGGCGAGCTGCCCGCCCTGTGCGCCGCCGGATGTTTCGACGAACGCGCCCTTTTCTCGCTTTCCAAACTCCGCGGCGAACTCATGAATAATGGACACGGCGACCGCGGCGCGATGCTCGCCGTCCGCGATTCGCTCGACAACGTGACCCGCGTTCTCTCCTCGGAAGGGATCGACGTGGTCATCGCCAACAAGAACGCTCCCAACCAGGCGGTCCTCTCGGGACGGACGGCCGAGATCGAGCGCGCCGCCCAGGCGTTCGAACGCCACAACATCCAGACGCGCCGTCTGGTCGTTTCCGCCGCGTTCCACAGCGCGCTGGTCGCCGAGGCGAGCGAGCCGTTCCTCGCCGCGCTGAGCCGGGTCGATTTCGCCGAAGCGCGGATGCCGGTCTACGCCAACACCACGGCCGAAGAGTACCCGAAGACCGCCGACGAGGCGCGGACGCTCCTGGCGGGGCAACTCGCTCATCCCGTCGAGTTCGTGCGCCAGATCGACAACATGTACGAACAAGGCGCGCGCGCCTTCCTCGAAGTGGGGCCGGGAAACGTTCTGACGAGTCTGGTCCGATCGATTCTGGCCGACCTCGATCACGAGGCGATCGCCCTGGATTCGAGCAGAGGACGCCGCTCGGGCATCGCGGATCTGGCCCGCGCCTTGGCGAACCTCGGAGCGTTGGGGTACGGGGTGGATCTTCCGAAATGGGACGCGGAGTTCGCGCGCGAAGCGCTGAGCGCCGACGCGCAGGACAAGACAAAGACGAAGAAACCCGTTCTGACCATCCCGATCTGCGGGGCCAACTACGTGAAACCGCGCGAGAAACGCGCTCCGGTCGTCGCGTCGGAAGCGGTTCGCGCCGAAAGGCGCGGCACGGGTGTCTCGCCCGCGGCTCATGTGCCAATCTCAGGCGCACGGAAAGAACATGGGCAAGATGCCCATGCCACCTTGCCGGAGTCGATGTCCGAAGCCCTGCGAATCGCTCAGGAGAGCATGGCGGCGCTCCAGCGCATTCAGGCCGAGACCGCCGAACTCCATCGACGCTTTCTCGAAGGTCAGGAATCCTCGCAACGCGCCTTCCGTTCCCTCCTCGAACGTCAGGCCGCGCTTCTAGGCGGCGGAACTCCCTTCGTTCAGTCCTCTCCGGAGAGACTAGCTGAGAGCGCGTACGAGCAGCGGGAGCAATCTCCCGCCGCCGAAAGCGGAACCAAGGTTCCGCGCTCCACGCAAGAGGAACCGGTTCGAGAGTCGCGGCGTGGCGGCGCGGAATCGGTGCTCCGAGAAGTGATCGCGGAAAAGACGGGCTACCCCGCCGAGATGCTCGAGCCGCACATGACGCTCGATTCCGATCTCGGGATCGATTCGATCAAACGGGTCGAGATTCTCTCGGCCCTT
>JAFGFN010000046.1 GCA_016931035.1 Candidatus Sumerlaeota bacterium | reverse complement strand
TTCCTTCACTCAAAGAAAACCGTGCAACACATCGCCCGGAGGCTTCAACTATCAATTGCACTCATACTCGGTTTGGACAGGAGTGGATAGTAATGATTGAGAACAGCCTAATGACCATTCTCGATAATATCTCCGTACACACGTCGAACATGACAATTACCCGCCCGGTGAACCCTTCGTGAGAGTCTTCAAGAATGCATTGGCAAGAAAACTACCAGGAGAAGCATTGACAGACCAAAACAAATGAGAAACATGGCTGGTTTCTTGACGTCTTTCCAGTGAAGGGCGGCGAATATGAGCGCAAATGGGACAAAGCAAAGGAGACAGAGAAATCCCCACACGGTGTCTCTTCGGAAGGCGACCACTACGAACCATACAAATCCGACAAGGAAAAAGATTCCTGGGATGCCTGCGGCTAGAATTGCCACTCGTTCTACTCCGCCTGTCTGGAATTACAGAACGGCCAAGACCGTGTTTCTCGCCTCGCCGTCGCCCGCTTTGTTGACGGCGACCACGCGACGGGGCGAAGAGCGGAGTCCAAAGGGCGAAGGACAAACAAGCAAAACGCTCATCGGTTGGGATCCCTGCCTTGCTCTCTGTCCATGATGATCACCGTCATGATGGCGATCAGTTCGTCACACTCCTGAAGTCTTGCCCGTCTGCGGCCAAGCCTCCTTCTGGTACTACATGGTTAACTGCCGATTACCATAGCCGGGGAAGGGCGGGGATGCAAGAAGAAAGTTGGATTGTGGATTGAAGAATTGAAGAAGACTTTCCTCTCGCAAGGGCGCGGAGGCGCAAAGGGTGGAATTCTTTCCAAGAACCTCCTATTCGGTGTTGATCCGTGTCGTTCCGTGGCTTATGCTCTTCATGTTTCTGTTCGGCCGCGGATCGACGCGGATCGAACGCGGACGCGCGAATGCTCTCAATGCCAGTTGAAAACGATTCGGGAATCGGAGAGAATCGTTTCACGATTCGGTTGGCTCGACTTCTAGAAGCACGAGAGAGTCGAGAAGGAGGTTCTGACACTATGAGACAAGTCATCGTTTTTCCGGGAGAGGATGGGTATTGGGTGGCGGAATGCCCGAGTCTGCCGGGTTGCGTTTCTCAAGGCTCGACGCGCGAAGACGCCGTCGAGAATATCCGCGAGGCCATTGAAGCCTATGTCGCCGCCTTGGATGAAGACGGCATTCCGATCCCGTCCGACACTTTTCAGGCCATGGTGGTGGCCGTATGAACGATCTGCCGCGCGTCTCGGGGAGACAAGTCTTGACGGCCCTCGAAAAGGCAGGCTTCTTCCTCAAGCGGCAGCACGGCAGTCACATGGTCCTGCGGCGCAACCAGCCTTTCGCCCAGCTCGTTGTTCCCGATCATCGGGAACTCGACCGAGGCACATTGAGGGCCATCGTTCGCCAAGCGGGACTCTCCGTCAAAGAGTTCAACGATCTACTCTGAACACCTGAAACGAAAGGGAGCAATGAAGAATAACGTTCTCATCATCGGCGCGGGGGGAGTTGCGCATGTGACGGCGCACAAGGCCGCGATGAACAACGACGTCTTGGGCGATATTTGCGTCGCGTCGCGCACTCAGGCGAAGTGCGATGAGATTATCGAAAGCGTCCGGCGCAAAAACCATCTCAAGGATCCGTCGAAGAGACTCTATTCGCGCCAACTCGACGCGCTCGATATTCCGGCGACGGCGCGGCTGATCCGCGAAACGGGGAGCGAGATCGTCATCAATCTCGCCAACGCGTTCGTCAATATGTCGGTCCTCGAAGCGTGCCTCGAAACCGGCGCGGTCTATATGGACACGGCGATTCACGAAGAGCCCGACAAGGTGTGCGAAGACCCGCCGTGGTACGCCAACTACGAGTGGAAACGCAAGGACCGGTGCGCCGCGAAGGGCCTGACCGCGATTCTCGGCGCGGGATTCGACCCCGGCGTCGTCAACGCCTACTGCGCGCTTGCCGTCAAGCGCTACTTCGACAAGATCGATACGATCGACATCATGGACGTGAACGCGGGAAGCCACGGCAAGTACTTCTCGACGAATTTCGATCCCGAGATCAACTTCCGCGAGTTCATCAAGGTCTGGACCTGGATCGACCGCCAGTGGCGCGAGTATCCGACCCACTCGGTCAAGCGCGTGTACGATTTCCCGGTCGTCGGCCCGCAGCCGATCTATCTCAACGGCCACGACGAGCTGCATTCGCTCTCGAAAAACATCGACGCCAACAGCATCCGGTTCTGGATGGGGTTCGGCGACCACTATATCAACGTCTTCACCGTCCTGCGCACGCTCGGGTTCCTCTCGCATCTCCCGGTCACGCTGACCACGGGCCAGGAAGTCGTCCCGCTCAAGGTGGTCAAGGCGCTGCTACCCGATCCGAAGACGCTGGCGCCCGGCTACACGGGCAAGACGTGCATCGGCAACTTCTGCAAAGGGTGGAAGGACGGCAAGTTGCGCGAGGTGTTTATCTATCAGGTCTCGGACCACCACGCCTGTTACGAAGAAGTCGAGTCGCAAGGGATCAGCTACACGGCGGGCGTCCCGCCCGTGGCGGCGGCGATGCTTGTGGCCGAGGGGGTGTGGGACCCGAAGACGATGGTCAACGTCGAAGAGCTCGATCCCGAGCCCTTCATCGCCATTCTCGACAAGATCGGCCTCCCGACCGACGTCAAGGAAATCGACGTGGGCGGCCCGCTCTCTTTCGACGGCACGGTGCGCGATCTCGAGAGCGAGCTGGCCGAATCGACGGCGACCGTCGCCGTTTCGGCGGCGAACCCGATGATTGCGCTCGAACCGCGGCGCAAATAGAGGACTCACATTCGAGTTGCGGAACGTCGTCCGGTCGCCGTAGTATTTCGATAGGAAAGGGAGTCGTCGCCATGGCGGTATCCGTTGTAGTTTCGCCCGAAGCGCTTACCGAGTTCTGCCGACGCCGCCGGATTCGTCGCCTTGCGCTCTTCGGCTCCGTTCTGCGCGAGGACTTCGGCCCCGACAGCGACGTGGACGTTTTGGTCGAATACGAACCGGATGCGCGCCACGACTTGTGGGATCATCATGCGATGTGCGAGGAATTGCGCGCGATATTCGGCCGGCGAGTCGACCTGATCAACAAAGAAGCGCTTGAGCGGAGCGAAAACCCCTTTCGCCGCCGTGCCATCCTCGAGAGCGCGGAGACCGTCTATGTCGCGCGATGAGGCGTGCCTTTTCGACATCTTTTCCGCGGCAAGGCGCGTGGCCGAAGGCGTCGAAGGCATCGACTACGAGACTTTCGCCGCGGATTGGAAGACTCATTCGGCCGTCCAGCACCAGTTGACGATCCTCGGCGAAGCCGTCAAACGCCTGAGCCCGGAATTCAGACAGAGGCACTCCCACATTCCCTGGCGATCCATCGCCGGTCATCGAGACGTCCTCATTCACCAATACGACGCTGTGGACCTCTCCGAGGTCTGGCTGATCGCCAAAGAACGCATCCCGGAACTTATCGGGTTTCTGGAGAGCCAATCGTTCTTCGGCGGCCCATAGTTTTCGATCACGATTGGCGACCTCGAAACCGAGCTGGCCGAGTCCACGGCGACGGTGACCATTTCGGCCGCGAATCCGATGATCGCAGTGAGACCGCGGAAATGACCCGGCGGCTCTTGCCGCTATGGGAACGCTCCTGCAACATGACGACCGAACATCCGCGCGCACTCCAGCGGGCAAGGCGAAACCTGACGGGCATGTCTTGGCGTGGATGGGTGTGGCTTCTGGGCAAGGTTTTTTCGGCGCTGATCTTCATGTGCCTCGGCATGTACTTTTTCTCCGTGGGCTACCGACTTGAGCGGAGCCGCGAGACCTTGATCCTTCATCATGTGGGTTAAGATTATGATAACTATTTAGTATACACACGGGGAGTCTTGTGGTATCTTGACTTAGCGATAG
>JAFGFN010000045.1 GCA_016931035.1 Candidatus Sumerlaeota bacterium | reverse complement strand
TTCCTTCACTCAAAGAAAACCGTGCAACACATCGCCCGGAGGCTTCAACTATCAATTGCACTCATACTCGGTTTGGACAGGAGTGAAAGAGGAGCATGAAACAGATCCACGCAGTCAACGAGATCCTCTACGCAGGCACTGGCCGCGAAGAGGACAAGTTCCGTGAGAAGATCGAATCTACGATTGCAGACCTCGAGTCGTTTCTGAGACCACGCCTTTGGGGAGGTTGAGTCTTGGGAGATGTTCCCGAGAACACAACGGGAGATTGGACGATGCCCAATACGTATACAGCCGTCACAAGACAAGCCAATGGCTGGTGGATCGGATGGATCGAGGAAGTCCCGAGTGTGAACTGTCAGGAGCGCACGCGTGAAGAACTCCTGGAAACCCTCCGGGTCACGCTGGAAGAAACCAAGGACCCTGGAATCGCCTTCGTTCGTTGATCGAGATGAATGTCCGATCGTTTCTCGATGAAATCCGTTCCGACCCGGGCTATCGCGGCCAGATCGTCTTCGTTCGCGAAGAGGAGAGGCGCGAGGCCGTCTATGCCGAGACGCGCCTCCCGCTTGCGCCCGAAGCGCGGCGCGTTCTCGACGCGCGCGGGATCGGTCGTCTCTATTCGCACCAGGCCGAGGCGATCGACGCCGCGCGCGAGGGCGAGAACCCTCTCGTCGTCACCGGGACGGCCTCGGGCAAGAGCCTGTGTTACGTCGTTCCGATTCTGGAAATGCTCTTGCGAGGAAGTGGCACGGGCGTCCCGCCCGTGTCTTACGAAGACGACATGCACTCCCAAGGGCGAGAACAAAAGCGGGAACGAGAGAGAGGAGAACATGAGCAGGATGCTCATGCCACTTCTCATGGGCGGGACGCCCACGCCACCCGACCTCGCGCACTGCTGCTTTTCCCGACGAAGGCTCTTTGTCAGGATCAGTTTCGCGGCTTCGGCGCCGCGCTCGAAGCTGCGGGTCTTGGCGACGTGCTGGCCGGCGTCTACGACGGCGACACGCCCGCGTCGCTAAGGCGCAAACTGCGCGACCACGCTTCGGTCCTCTTCACCAATCCCGACATGCTCCATGCCTCGACCCTGCCGCAGCACGCGCGTTGGGCGGCGTTCCTCAAGGACCTCGAAATCGTCGTCGTCGACGAACTCCACACCTACAGCGGGATGTTCGGCTCGAACGCCGCGAATCTGTTTCGGCGCCTTCGGCGCGTGTGCGAACACTACGGTTCGGCGCCGCGTTTCATCGCCTGCTCGGCGACGGTCGGAAACCCGCGCGAGCTCGCCGAAGGCGTCCTCGGGTGCGAAACGACCCCGATCGACCGCGACGGCAGTCCCCGCGGACGGCGTTTCTACGTCCTCTGGAACCCGCCGCGCGTGCGCCGGGGCGATTGGCGCTCGCGCCGTTCGGCCAACGTCGAGGCGCACGAGCTGATGGCGGCCCTCATCCGGCGCGGCACCCCGACCATCGCCTTCTCGAAGGCGAAGATGACCGCCGAGATGATTCATCGCTACGTGTGCGAGAACCTCGAACAAACCGCGCCCGATCTCGCCTCGAAGGTGACCCCCTATCGCGGAGGCTACCTCCCCGAGGAGCGCCGCGAGATCGAACGGCGCCTCTTCGACGGCGAACTCCTCGGAGTGAGCGCGACCCGCGCCCTCGAACTCGGCATCGACGTCGGAGGGCTCGACGCCTGCATCCTGGTCGGCTACCCCGGGACGCTCGCTTCGTTCTTCCAGCAAGGCGGACGCGCGGGACGTCAGGATCGCGATTCGCTCGTCATCCTGATTGGCCTCGACACGGTCGCCAATCAGTACGTCATGAGTCGGCCGGACTACCTCTTCGGCCGCCGGGTCGAGCAAGGCGTGATCGACCCCGACAACCCCTACGTCCTGACCGGGCACTTACGCTGCGCGGCGCACGAGATCCCTCTGCGCGACGACGAGGTCGATCGGTTCGGTCCGTTCGCGCGGATGGTTCTCGAAGTGCTCGAAGAGAACCGCAAGGTCCGCCATTCGCGCGGCGCGTGGTATCATCTCGCCTCCGAAACGCCCCAGCACGAGGTTTCCCTGCGCTACGCCGCCGACGTCGATGTGTTGATCGAGGACGCGGACACGGGTCGGGTTCTCGGTTCGATCGACAAGTTCGACGCGCCGCCGATCCTTCACCCCGAGGCGATCTACATGCACCGGGGCGAAACGTATCGCGTCCTGTCGCTCGACATCGACGTTAAGAACCTGGCGCGGGTCAAACGCGTCGAAGTGGACTACTACACCCAGCCGCTCGGCGGGACCGACGTCCATCACGTCGATCGCCGGTTGCGCGACAAGCCCTTCGGCTCGGGCGACGCCTATTGGGGGGAGGTCACGGCCTATTTCCGCACCGCCATGTACGAGAAGGTGCATTTCTACTCGCTCGACGCCATCTCGCGCCATGGGGTCGATCTCCCCACCTTCGTCCTCGAGACCATGGCCTTCTGGATTGTCCCGCCCGACGAACTCATGGAGAGGGTGCGCGCCGAAGGGCTCGACGCCCATTCGGGTCTGCGCGGCATCGGCTACGCCACGCGAATGCTTCTGCCGCTCTTCATGACGTGCGACACGCTCGATTTCTCGCACTCGGTCGGCGCCGTCAACTCGCCGTGGAACGCGGTCTTCGTCTACGAGCGTTTTCCCCACGGCCTGGGCTTTACCGAAAAGGCCTACGACTCGCTGGGCGAGCTGATGCCCGCCGTGGCCGAGACCATCCGAAACTGCCCGTGCATGGAAGGATGCCCGTGCTGCGTAGGTAAACCATTGCGACAGTATACCACGTGGAACCCGGAACGAGGCGAAGGCTCGATTCCGAGCAAACGGGCCGCTCTCATGATTCTCGACGGGCTGCTGGGCGACCGTAAAATCTTATCTCACAGCGATCGCCATGCCTTGGGCGACAAAGAAGAGGCCACCGACGAACGCTTGCGCGCGGGCCTGCGCCGCCGCCTCGAACGGTCTCGGGAGCCGGAGTTTTTCCACGGGATCGAGCCGCAGATCGAGACTTCCGCCCCGGTGCCCGAGGCCTCGGAGACTCTCGCTCAGCCCGACGCGACCCGCCGGATTCGGGTGAAGAACGACCTGGGGCGCAGGCTACGAAAACGCCTAGCCAAGAAGATCGATGACGGGACATTGCTGCCCGGAGAAGGACTCCCTGCTCCGCCTCCGGGGATGAAACACCGGGAGGCAGCCGTCCGGCCCACGGACTTCCCAGGCCAACCGAACAAGCCACGAGAGACCGTTCCTGCCTCCGGAGATCCGTCCGGCCCCGCACTGGCCGGCTCGGGCGATCCCTTGGCGGCGCGAGCCCGAGATCGCCTTCGCAAGCGGCGGCCAAGGGAATGATCCGGACTCCTCGCGTGGACGCCCTCTCCCTCTCTTTCTCTCTTCAACAAGCGGGATATGGAAAAAAGCGAGAATCCGATACATATTCTCTTGACCCGGGGCGGGGGGTGTCGCTACACTTTACCCATTGAATCAAGGTTGTAATCCCTAGTCTGCCTTTTTGGATCAGGCGAAGGGTGGCCTACTTACTTCCAGAGCTCGAATCGGAGCGGGCGCTTTGGGGAGGGCCTGGAACATTCTTTCCGATGGAGATGACGCTGGTATTGTGAGGACATGTGAGATTCTTCTCGTAGTGTAGGGCAAGAGCGGCTTGGCGGCGTTCAAGTAGTCCCGGGTAGGCGTGCTTGCAGCAGTCCCGAGAGAGGAGCGAAACATGAGGTCCCACAGACAAGGGCAGACGCACGTCATTGGCGCTTTCTCCGTTCAGGAGAAGCGCGCCATCGCGACGGAAGAGAGTCGCGACAAGGCAGGACCACCCGAGGTTCCCTCCGACGCCCGGAGCGACGCCGGGCCTGAGCAAGAAACCCAATCCCAGCTCGACGCGTTGCGCCGGCTATACGAAACCATCCTGAGTTCCGCGGCCGAAGGCATCTGCGGCCTCGACCGGAGCGGAAGAGTCACCTTCGCCAATCCTGCCGCCGCGGCGATCCTGGGTCGTGCGTCCTCCGACCTGATCGGCGCGGATTTCTGTTCGGAGTTCCACCGCTCGATCGAGAACGACCCCGCCATCCAGCATACGGTCTGCCCCGTGACCCAAGCCTTCGCGTCGAGTCGACCGCTGCGTTCGATCGAGGATCGTTTCCGCCGCTCGGACGGCACGGTGTTTCCGGTCGAGCTCAGTTGCAGCCCGATCGTCGAGAAGGCGCAGTGCGTCGGCGCGGTCTTGACCTTCTCGGACATCGCCGACCGCCACCGGGCCGAGGAGGAGAAAAGGCGGGTCGAGGCGCACATGCGCCACGCCCAGAAGCTCGAGGCGATCGGAACGCTGGCCGGGGGGATCGCGCACGATTTCAACAACATTCTTCTCGCCGTGTTGGGACACTGCGAGTTGGCGATGCTCGATCTGGACGAATCGAGCTCCACCCACTACAGTCTGCGCGAGGTCGTCAAGGCCGCCGGGCACGCCAAGCAACTCGCGCATCAGATCCTGACCTTCAGCCGCCAGGTCGAGCGCGAACGCATCGCGGTCCAGGTGGCGCCTCTGGTGAGCGACACGGTGCGGCTTCTTCGCGCCACGCTCCCCGCCTCGATCGAGATTCGCGAGTCGATCTCTTCTTCGACGACGATCTTGGCCGATCCGACTCAGATCCACCAGATCGTCATGAACTTGGGCACCAACGCGAGCCACGCCATGCGCGAGAATGGCGGCGTTCTAGAGATTTCCCTCCGCGATGCCGTCCCCGGACCGGAGCTGTTGGCTCTCCACCCCGGGCTGAGACGCTCCCCCTACGTCTCGATCGAGGTGCGCGACACGGGCCACGGCATGTCGCCCGGCATCGTCGAGCGCATCTTCGAACCGTTCTTCACGACCAAGGAGCTCGGCGAAGGAACGGGACTCGGGCTCTCGACCGTTCATGGGATCGTCAAGGATCTGGGGGGAGAGATCGCCGTCTGGAGCGAGGAAGGCAAAGGCGCCCTGTTCACGATCTATCTGCCGAGCCACGAGCAGGCCGCGAGACCGGTCCTTCCCAAGTCCCGCCAGACCCTGCGCGGCGCGGGCGAGCGGGTTCTTTTCGTCGACGACGAGCCGGCCATCGTCCATTTGGCCGGACGCATGCTCGTGTCGCTCGGATACGAAGCCACGGTCTGCAAGCGAGGCCGCGAGGCGTTCGACGCGTTCCGCGTCGACCCGACGGGTTTCGATCTGATCGTCACCGATATGATCATGCCCGAGATATCGGGCGAGAGGCTGATCGAGATGGTTCGCGAGATTCGTCCCGAGATGCCCTTTCTTGTCGTCACCGGGTACAACGACGTCTTCACGGACGAGAAAGCCGCGCAGATGGGGGTGAAGCACTACTTGCTCAAGCCCTTTGCCTCGCGCGATCTCGGACTGGCGATTCGGTCGGCCCTGAAGAACGACGCCCCAAAGAATGGACGCGCCGCGACCGACGCGGTTCCCGCCAACCCCGTCATGGAACTGGCGCGGACCGGATCGCTCTGAACCGCGGCTCGACGCGGCCTCGATCCTTCGCACCCTCGAACGCGTCGTGGAGAAGCACGAGAAGAGGCATCGAACGATCCGCCTTCGCCGATTCCGGCTCTTCGCCTGAAAAGGATTCGCAGGCAGGCTGAAGCCTGTACTCCGAACGAGTTCTGAGTACAGGCTTCAGCCTGCTTCGGCATGGAGATGGGACTCTGAGATTCTCCTGGGGGCGTTTCCGAATCCGGGCGTCGAAATCCTTGCCGTCGGGCGAGCGTTTTCGCAAGAATAGGGACCGGAAAGGTCTCGGATCCTATGGGAACCCGAATGCGTGTCTGTCACTTCCTCTGGTTCCTCGGCTTGGCGGGGGTTCCGGCGTCGCACTGGCTCCTGCTGGCGAAGATCGAACCGTTCTACACGCCCATCTATGCGTTTCTCTGGTGGTCGTTCATCTTCGCCACGGATTTCGTCGTCTATCTGGTTCGTGGACGCTCGATGCTGCACGACCGCCCGCGCGAGTTTCTTCTTCTATCGCTTTGGTCCACTCCAGTGTGGCTTCTCTTCGAAGCGATCAACCTGCGACTGATGAACTGGTACTACGTGCAGGTCCCCGCGCAATTCGGGGTTCAGGCCTTCTTCCTCGCCTTCTCCTTCGCCACCGTCTTGCCGGGCGTATTCGAAGTCGCGGAACTCGTCGTCGGCGCGATCGAACGACTGACCCCGAACCGCCGGATCGAAGGCCGTCCGTTTCGCGTCACCCGTTGGCACATCGGAGTTCAAATTGCTGTCGGCGCGGCGATGCTCGTCCTCACGCTTGCCTGGCCCGAGCGATTCTTCTGCCTGGCTTGGGGGTTCGCCTTTCTCATTTTCGATCCGATTTGTTACGCGCGGCGAGGCCGATCGCTCCTCGGGCAGCTCGCGTCGGGCGATAACACCCGCCTCGTCGCGCTCCTCGTTTCGGGTTTCGTCTGCGGAGGACTCTGGGAGGCGTGGAACATCGGGGCGCGCACCAAGTGGATCTACACGGTTCCGTTTTTCGACCAGATCAAGCTGGGCGAGATGCCCGCGCTCGGCTTCCTCGGGTTCCCGCCGTTCGTCCTCGAGTGCTACGCTATCGTCAACTTCATCAACCTTTTCCGGGGCGGACGGAGTTGGGAACTCGACTCGGGCGAGAACCGCGCGCGAGCGGGGATGAAACCCTTCCACGCCATCGTCGCTTGGCTGGTTGTCGGATGTTTGGTCCTGCCGACGGCGGTCGGAATGCTGACCCGCACCGTGTCGTCGATATCGCTTCCGCTCGACAAATACTTCGCTCCGGGAATCGGACCTCGCGCGGCTCGCGCCATCCGCGAATCGGGCGCTCGCCACACGCACGAGTTTCTCGCGCTCGAAGCGCCGCCCGAGGGGATATCGCCGCAGGATTACCGCGCGCTGAAAGAGATTTCGGCGCTGGCCGAGTTCAAAGGGATGGGAGTCGACTACGCCATGGTTCTTTGGGAGCGGGGCATCGTGTCGGTCGAACGGATCGCCGCTCAAGACCCCGAACAGTTGACGACGATGATCCGGCGAAGAACCGGGTGGACCGACAGTCCGACCGAAGAACGCGTGAAAGTCTGGATCGTCGAAGCGCGCCGCCAAGTGCGGCGCGGCCAGACGGATTTCTGATTCACCCCCATTCGACGGTTTGCGAGCCTGAAAGGCTCCCCTATTGAAGGCCAGGGCAACGCCCTGGTAAAGGCGTGTTTCCATATCTCCCTCAGCCCCGCAGGGGCGTTCTATCGTCGAGGTGGCAGTGTGCAACGCCCTCCATTTAGGACGCCCCTACAGGGCTCGCAGTTTTGTTGCGACCTTTTTCCCTGGGCGTTGCCCAGGGCTGTAATAGAGATGCGCCTTCGGCGCTCGGGATCGAAACCCGCAAGAGCTTTGGAAAACGACGGTTCTTCACGGAACGTGTATTCGTATCGGACAAACCTCCGGACGGCAACGACTTCCGATTCCCATCCGTCGGTGCTCGACGTTCAATCTTCGGTCCGTTTCTCAAACGCAGCAAAAAGCGGTGATGACAGGGTGCAAGACGGCGCCATCGGGGTCTAACGACGGCCATGGGCGCCGAGGTCCGGCGTGACGATGTTCGGGCGGGGCGGCGGCGCCATTCCGTCGCCGAAGTAGAAGCTCGGATAACAGGACTGCGTGTAGCCCATGCTCATGCACGCGACGTCGAGTCGATAGACCGGATCCTGCATGAACGTGTAGAAGCGCCGTGTCGAGGGGATCGGGGTTGTGTAGATCCGAAGCTCGCCCCGATCGACGGTCATAATCTCCTCGCGCCAGTCGCCCAAGACGTCCGCCACCATCTTCTCGGAGTATTGCTTGCGAACGTGCGTGCCGATGTCGTGCGTCTTGTACTCGATCCAGTCCCATTTCTGGATGCGGCCGTTCTCGGCGATCTCGCGCAAGAGGTCGTCGTCCCACCAAACGCCGAGGTGGGCGGTTAGACTATTGGGGCCGAGCACGTTGCCTTTGCAGTCGAAGAGCCACTGCGCGCTTCCGCCGCGCGACCAGCATTCCAGGCCCCGATAACGCGGATCGATATCCTCCACGATGGCGCGTCCCACGTCGCCCGTGGTCGGCTCGGGAGGTCCGAAGATGCGGCGGCCCGTTCGGGCATCGAGCATCTCGACGCCGATGCCGTTCTTCGAACTCTCGTGGCAATACCAGATCTCGTAGCCCGGACGGTCGGGATCGATATCGGTGAGATAGCATCGGTCGCCGTGCCCTTCGCCCGACGAGTAGACGGCTCGCCCGTCGTCGTCGAGAAGGATCGCGCCGTTGAGAATCTCGTCGCGTCCGTCTCCGTCGACGTCGGCGATGCGCAGGTTATGGAACCCCTGCCCCTGAAACTCGGGTCCCAGGCCCTCGTTGGACCATTTCCAGCGCCGCTTGAGTCTCCCGTCTCGATAATCCCACGCCTCGGCCTTCATCAGGGCGTAGGTGCCCCGGAAAATGACCACGCTCGGCCTCTCGCCGTCGAGATAGGCCACACACATCAGGTTGCGGTTCGCGCGATTGCCCCGGCTGTCGCCCCAAAGGCCCGGCTTGCCTCGCGCAATCCAGTTCGCTCGCGCAAGCTCGACGCCCGTCGTCCCGTCGAAGACCGAAAACCACTCCGGTCCCCGGCTGACCCTGCTCCCCTTGGGCCCTCGATAGTCCACGTTCGTCGGGGCCGTCTTGGCGATCACCTCCGCCCGTCCGTCGCTATCGAGGTCGTAAACGACGAACGGCGACCACCACACGCCCTGCTCGATGTTCCACCCTAGGTCGCGCCGCCACAAGAACGTGCCGTCGCTCCGGTACGCCTCGATCTTCCACGTGTCTTCGCTGGGCCGGTAGCGCCCCGGGTCCGAAACCTGATCGGGCTGTTTGACGACGTAGTCGTACTCGCCGTCGCCGTCGAGATCCCCCACCCCCATCCGGTTGAACGAGTAGTCGCCCCGAAGAGGAATCGCGATGTAGTTGCGCTCGGGCGTGTCGGCGTGGAGGACGAAACGACCGCTCGCGTCTTGCTCTTCGCCGTCGATCACGGGCCGAACATAGTACTCGTTCCGGATCTCCAGGTCGGCCGTCTCGTCGACGAAGTTCGTGCTTTCGACGATCGGGTAGTCGTTCAATCGGACCGTTCTGGTGCGATTGGCGACGCGATAGAGGTTGAAGGCGACGTCGTCGGGATCGACGGCCAGAAGCCGCCAGCCCACGTAGACTTTCCCTTCCGCCTGCCGGACGGCCACGACGCCGCGCCCGAGGTTCTCCATCACGCGCTGGGCGTGGGCCGCGGCCGCGGACAGAATCGCCGCGACGACTCCGACAAGAACGATCGTCGTCTTCGAGTTCATTTCGACTCCGTATTGGGACTTGTCGTTGCCGTGGGGACGGGCGCGACGAGGTCTCTATGATCTCTTCGTTCCGGTCTCACGCAGGCGGGAGAAAAAGGAAGGAACGACCCGAGGGAAATCGCTCGCGTTTTCCGACCCGCAAATCGCGATTCAAGACCGCACGCCGCTCTGGGGGCCGCGATCGCGCGGCGCGTTGTCGAGAGTCTTCTACTCGCGGATCCGCGCGACGTAGCCGTCGAAGCGCCCGCCGTTGTAGGTCGAATCGAACCCGCCTCGGATCCAATCCGAGTCCTGCGACATCCCGCCCACGTAGACGCCGCCGCGATTGTCGGTTCCCACGCCGTAGCCCAGATCCTGGTCGCTTCCTCCGACATACGATCCCCAGATCATCTTTGAACCGTTGGCGGCGACCTTCACGACAAAACCCTCGAGGTCGCCGTCGTAGACGAGATCGGGACCGCGGAGCAGCCACGGGTCGGACGACTTCGTCACGCCGCCGACGTAGACGTTTCCCTGGCGGTCGAGCGAGACGGCCCGGGCGAGATCGATGCTCTTGCCGCCCACGCAGGTGGACCAGACGGTCGCACCCGAGGGCGAGATCTTGGCGGCCATCGCGTCCCACGGCCCGTTCTGTTCCGTATCGAAGCCGCCGCTGAGCCAACCCTTGGAATTCGTGCGCCCCGCGACGTGGGAGTATCCCTCGGGGTCCACGGCGAGGCAATAGGCCATGTCCATCGCCTCGCCGCCCACACACGCGACCTGCACGAGTTTGCCCGAGCTCGACAGTCTGGCGACGAAGGCGTCGCGCGCCCCGTGATGCTCCAGGGCGATGCCTTCGTTCAGTGTCCATGCGGGCGAGTCCGTCCATCCCGCCGCATAGACGTTGCCCTTGGCGTCGACTCCGACTCCGCGTCCAACGTCCTCCTTGTCGCCTCCCATGAAGGTGGTCCATGCGATCCGGCCCTCTTCGATCTTCGAGACAAAAACGTTCGGCGGCACTCTCTGCGTTCTACCCGTCTGCGGCGCATCGTACGTCGAGGGAGGAGTCGGAGGCTTCGTCGAGCCGGTGATGAACACCGCGTTGTTCTCGTCCAGACAGATCCCATATCCGACCTCGTCGTCGTCGGTGCCCACACAAGCGGACCAGAGCATCTTCTGCCCGTCGCCCGAAATCGCGGCGACGAAGGCGTCGGTCTTCCCGTGATGAGCCGTCTCGGTGTGCGACGCTCCCGCCCATTCAAGGGATTTCGTTTCCCCGACCACATAGACGGTTCCGTCGGAACCGACGGCCACTCCCGAGCCGGAGTCGTCGGCGTCGCCCCCCAGATACGTGGACCAGACGAGAGACCCGTCTTTGGCGACCTTCGCCACAAAACCGTCCTGGTCTCCGTTGAACGAAGTGTCCAATCCTCTCTCCGTCCATCCGGGCGAACGCGTGCGGCCGGTCAGATAGCAGTAACCGTCTCCGTCGACGGCGAGGCCGTTGACCGCGTCTTCGTCGCCTCCGCCGATCCACGCGGACCATTCCACCGCGGCCGGTTGGCGCGGGCCCTTTCCTATCAGAGCGCAACCGGTCAACGCGAGAAGCCCTAGTGCGCCGAGCGCGAGAATGCGGCAAACACGAAGGAGAGTCCGGTTCATATCGCAAGCCCCCTATGAGAGACCGCCTCTCGAGGCGGCCGACCCGAATGAATGCACTCGATAGAAACTATCCCAACGCGCCGCGCCTGTCAAACAATAGCTGACCCTCCCAAGAATCCTTGGGCAAGTCTCCAGCGACATTCAGTCCGCGAGAGGGCCAACGGGACGCGAGTAACACAGAACCGGATCATTCTCTGAACTCGGGCGAGATCGCCCCGCAACGCTGCCAGCTAAGGTTCTGAGCCTATACGTACCTCGTCTCAGAGCAGCAGGCCGAGAACCGCGTTAGCCGGTTCGACCTTCAAAGCCGTGGGTTGCGAAGGCCCTTAGAGGCCGGAGCACCCCACGGAAAGGGGGAAGCAACAGGTTGAACCGATTCATCGGTTCGACAAAACTAGCGGTGACAGAAGCGAGGCCCAAGCGCGTCGCGAGGGCCAAGACAAAGCGTTTGTCGAACCGATCAATCGGTTCGTTCTCGAACCCGGACGCAACCGTGGGTCGTCTCGCTCTGAAGAGCTCGCCGACCCACGGCTTTGGAGGTCGAACCGCTGACGCGGTTCTTCCCGAATACATGGCTAACTGCCGCACGGAGAAACATGCAGATTCGAGCGCGGGTTCTATCTCGCCACGGTCTTCCCGTATTCCTCGACCTCCTTCCGAATCTCCTGGGCGGGAATCGTGAGGATCCCTTCCGAAAGCCTCATGTCTTCCGCCGTGACCTCGTACGTGATCTCCATATCCTGTATCAGGAGTTTCCCCAAGAATTCTGACTGATTAGGGTGACAACGTTGAGTGTGTTGGATTTGCGCGATTGGGCATCTGGAACAGT
>JAFGFN010000044.1 GCA_016931035.1 Candidatus Sumerlaeota bacterium | reverse complement strand
GGAGCAAAGGGGTTAACAACCACGACCCTGGAGCATAATCGCCGTTCCACCGGCATGAAGCCGGCGGAGACGTTTCTCTTCCGAAACAAGGACTTCGGTCTGAAATGCCGGGTTGCGCCCTCGGAAACCGCCCGAATTCGATGCGGTCACGCCTTGCCTAAGAGTTGTCCGAGGAGGACCCGCGCGGCTTCCTTGTTCGGGATGCGGTCGCGTACGGCGCTGTCGAGGTCGGTCTGGGCGAAGGCGGGGAGCGCCGACCCGACGCACGAGGGACAGCCGTCGGGACACGCGCATTCCTCGATCACGGTGTGGGCGGTTTCGAGAATCTCGTCGATCCGGTCGAGACACCGCCGCGCGAAACCCATCCCGCCGGGGTAGCGGTCGTGGAGGAAAAGGGTGTCGCGCCCGAGGCAGTTGGCGTCGACGACGGCGCCGATGTCCTGGGTGTCGCACATGACGTAGAACGGCGCGACTTCGACCAAGACGTTGGCGATCCCGATGAGGGCCTCGCCCAAAATCAGGCCGCGTTCGGAAAGGAGCGCGGCGATCTCGTCGGGCGGCGAGAACCAGAGCGCGAGGGTTTCGAGCGTCTGGGGCGGCAGATCGAGTTTCTCGAACCCGAGGCTGTCGCGCGAGTGGAACTTGATCTTCTTGAACATCGGAATCGACGTCGTCACGGTCACGTCGCCGAACCCGAGAAGCGCGCCGCGCCAATCCTTCTCTTCTTCCGTTTCGTCGATGCGGATCTGCGAGACCTGGACCGACTGGGTGTAATAGTCGAGGTCGCGCCGTTCGACTCGGGCGATCTTCTGGTCGACGTCGAGCTCGTTGACGAAGTACGTGTCCGCGCCGTGGATGTAGACCGCGTGCGAATGGAGCTGCGAGAGCGCGCTCACCTCGTCCAGGGTGCCGATGACGCGCTCGCCGGCCGATTCGTCCTGAATCGTGTAGACGGGTCCCGAGATGTTGCGCAGATTGACGTCGGCGGCAGGATACTCCGAGCTCGTCCAGAACCACTGGTCTGCGACGCGGCGGGCGAGTCCGTCCTCTTCGAGAATCTCCAAGAGCGTCTGAGTGTAGGGGCCGAACAGAGCGGTCTCCTCCTGGGTCAGGGGGAGTTCGGCGACCGCGCACTTCACGTGGCCGACGGCGACGTGCGGGTTGTCGGGATCGACCACCGCCTGCTCGGGGTTGCGCCCGAACAGATAGTCGCAGTGGGTCATCAGGTACTGGTCCATCGGCGCGTTCTGACCCACCAAGAAGACGAGCGATTCCTCGCGCCCGCGTCCCGCGCGTCCGGCGCGTTGCCACAAGCTGGCGACCGTCCCCGGATAGCCGACCAGAATGCAGGCCTCGAGACTCCCGATGTCGATGCCGAGTTCAAGCGCGCTGGTCGAGGCGATGCCGAGAATCTCCTTCGACACGAGACGCCGCTCGATCTCGCGCCGTTCCTCGGGCAGATAGCCGCCGCGATAGGCCTGAACCGAATCCGCCAACCGGCGCGACATGCCGCGCAGACGGTCGCGGCAGCTCTTGTAGATCAGCTCCGCCGCGAGACGGGTGCGGACGAAAGCGATGGTCTGGACCCCCTCCTGGACGAGCGACGTCATGAGTCCGACCGCCTCGCCGATCGAGCTGCGCCGGTCGCCCCCGACTCTCCAATCGCCCGAGGGGCCGACGGCGGCGGTGTCGAGCGGCGGCGGGTTCCAGAGGACGAATTCCTTCGGGCCGCGCGGCGAACCGTCGCGATCCACCAGGTGCATCGGTCGTCCCGTGACGCGCTCGGCGTGTTCGCGCGGATTGCCGATGGTCGCCGAGCAACAAATGAACTGGGGCGCGGAGCCGTAGTTGCGGCAAATGCGGTCGAGGCGGCGCACCACGTTGGCGAGGTGCGACCCGAAGACGCCTCGGAAGGCGTGTATCTCGTCGATGACGACGAACCGGAGGCGCGTGAAGAACCGGTTCCACCGCGCGTGCTGAGGCAGGATGCCCTGGTGGAGCATGTCGGGATTGGTCAGGATGACGTTGCCCCCGTTGCGCAGCTTGCGCCGCAGGTTCTGCGGCGTATCGCCGTCGTAGGTCCCGGCGAGGAAATCGGCCCCCTGGTCGGGGAGCCGGAACTTGCCGAGGCCGCGCAGCTGGTCCTGGGCGAGGGCCTTGGTCGGATAGAGATAGAGCGCCGTGGCACCCGGCTCGCGCGCGAGCGCCTCGACGACGGGGATGTTGTAGCACAGGGTCTTGCCGCTCGCCGTGCCGGTGACGACCACGACGTTTTGGCCCGCGCGGACGTGTTCGATCGCCTCGGCCTGGTGCGAGTAGAGGCGTTCGATTCCCTGCGCGGCCAAGGCCGAGACGACGGCGGGTGCGAGACCGCCCGGCGCGTCGGCGAACTCGGGTTCGCGCTCGGCCAAACTCTCGACGTGGACGACCTGATCGCCGTAGTGTTTCTGACCCTGGAGGCGCTGGAGGAAGGTTTGAGCGTCCAAACGAGGCTGCCTGGAGATTCCCACGTCGGAGAAACAGGATTGCGAGAACCGGGCATCGGTTCGACTTCGCGCGAACACGATGATATGGTCCCGTCTGGCAAGGGTCAAGGGCCATCGAGACCATCCGGTTCCCCCGAAACCCTCGTTCTTCGGCTTTCTTGGTATGCTGTGACAAATTCACTTGAATCAGGAGCTGCTAGGATTTCATAATCGGAGTCGCTGGATTCCTGGGTTCCCAACTGTTTGCCAAATAGTGGAGGAGTGCCATGAAGCCTCGACCCAGCCATGTCGACCTCCCTTCCGGTCGGCTGGATTCTCGCCGCAAGCTCGGTCGACGCCGCTCATTGCGACGTTTTCGTCGTTGAAAAACGACCGCGCTTGAGAGAGAAAGGACGGCATCTCGACCGCCCTCTCCGTCTCGACAGGGCTTTTCGGACGGCCATGCTGAACCACATTCGCAACAAATGGACTTGTCTCCGATACGCTCATCGGCGTCGTCTTCTCTTCGGCGGCGACACGGCGATGAACTTCGTCTCCTTTCGGCCCGTCTACGACCGTCTGCGTCGCGACCCCCGGCTGGCCGTGTTTCTCTCCTCGCACCTGGAGGATTTCCGCCGCGTGCGGGCGATCTACGAGTTGTTCGGAATCGACCGGAGATGGATCCTCGATGCCGCCACGGCGCGCCGAATCCCGTTCGACCTCTTCTTCACGCCGATCGCCGTCGATCTGGGGAAGCGCGCCCGGATCAAGGTCAAAGCGGTCCACGGCGTGTCGTTCAAGGGCAAACACTATCGCCGCGTCTTCCACGGTTTCGACTATCTGATTTGTCCCGGACCCTACCTGAAGCGGATCTACGAAAACGTGGCGGGAGTGCCCGCCGACGATCCTCGTTTGGTCGTCACGGGGTTTCCCAAGGTCGACGCATTGGTGAACGGCTCGATCGACCGCTCGGCGCTTCTCAAACGTTGGGGCCTGTCGCCCGACCGGCCTGCGGTTCTCTACGCTCCCACCTGGTCGGAGGGGAACCGGACCGATCCCGCGTTGCGCGAGGAGATCGTCCGCGTCTTGAGTGCCGAGCCGATCGATCTTCTTCTCAAGTTCCACGATCACGAACGCGACTGGGGCGAACGAATCCGACCCTTCCTCGGCGAACGCGCCCGAGTGATCGACGATCCCGATAGCACGCCATGTCTGGTCGCCTCCGACTTATTGGTGAGCGACGCCTCGTCGGTCGCCAACGAGTTCACCCTTCTCGACCGCCCGATCGTGTTCGTCGACGTGCCCGGACTGCTCGACAAGTATCCCCACCATCGCTACGATTCCGATTGGGGACGTTCGACCGGCGTGGTCGCGCGGACGCCCGAAGAAGTGCGCGACGCCGTGCGCGAGGGATTGCGCAACCCCGCCGCCCAAAGCGATGTCCGACGGCGGGTGGCGAAGGATCTGTTTTTCGACCCCGGCCGCGCGACGGAGCGTACCGTTGCCAAAATCTACGAGTGGCTCGGGCTTGACAGTCAACAGTCAGCAGTGGGCTGTTCACGAGGATAGGGAGTTGGAATTCCAGGATGATCGTCTCAGATATCCGAATTGAAGAAACCGAAAAGACGGCAAAGATCTCCGCCCAGATCTCGGCCGACACGGCGCGGAAAGGGGAGTTCCGCGCATGGTTCGAACTCCGCGGCGCGCCCGCTCCGGTCGGAGCGTGGGGCGATCCCTTCCTGTCGGGCTTTCTGATCCCGTGCATGTGGGCGGGGGAGAATCTGAGGATCGACGCACCCGTCTCGCGCCGCCTTCTCGCCGCCGTCCCCGCGATCCGGAAGACGATTCGCGGTTGGTACCCCGACTTCCGCGAGATCGAGGTCGACGCCGCCGAAACCCACGACCTCCTGCCGGTCTCGAACCCGGCGGGGTGCGCCTCGCTCTACTCGGGCGGCGTGGACTCGTGGTATTCGCTTCTCAAGCATCGCGACGAGATCACGCACCTGGTTCTGATCCAGGGGTTCGATATCCGGTCGGACGAGAAGGACCTGTGGACCCAAGTGAGCGACTCCCTGGCCGACGTCGCGCGCGAAATAGGTAAGACGCCGGTCACGGTCCGCACGAACTTGAAGAGATGCGGCGATCCGCGTTGGGCTTCCTGGGGGCGAGCGTACGACGGACGGTTCTGGCGCCTTTGCTACCAGGGGAGCGCGTTGTGCGCCGCTGGGCAGTGTATGCAGAACACGATCGCCCGGCTCTTCGTCCCGTCTTCATATCCCCTGGAGCGTCAGATTGCGTTCGGCAGCCATCCCGCGCTCGACCCGCTTTGGTCGACCGAGAACCTCGACGTGGTTCACGACGGGTGCGAAGCGGGCCGGATGGAAAAAGTCCTGAGCCAAGTGGCCGTGTCGCCCCTGGCGCTTCGCCACCTGCGCGTGTGCCTCGAAAACGTCCCGGGCCGCTACAACTGTTGCCGGTGCGAGAAATGCCTGCGGACCATGATCGACCTCGCTATTGCGGGCGCCCTCGACCGGGCGGCCACGTTCCCGCATCGCCTCTCCATGGCGTCGGTGCGCGGGATGTATCTGCCCGAGGACTTGGTCTCGGTCTACCGCGAGATGATGGAAACCGCGCGGTCGCGCGGAAAGACGGATCTAGCCGACGCGCTTTCGGTCGCGCTCGGCGACCGCTTCTCGATGGAGCAAGTTTGGGCGCGCGCCAAGCGCCGGATGGCGCAGGCGGCGCTGACTTGGGCGCCCAAGAAGCTCCGCACCCGCCTCAAACCCCGCATCGGCCATCTCATCAAGTGATTCGCAGTGCCGTATCCTGCTTTGTATCCCCGTCTTGCGTTTTGACCCCGATGAAGAAGGGGAATACCATGTACCTGTGCTTTCCCGGAGAGCAGGAGAGCAGGGTCAGGAGAGCAGGAGAGCAGGGTCATTCAGGGAGAGCAGGGTCGGACTTACAGATTACAGTTATCCTTGACTCGCTTAGGCGATGCAGGATAGTCTTTGGAGCATGCCGCGCCCCGTTCGAATCGAATACCCAGGCGCCATTTACCACGTGACCTCGCGAGGCAACGGCCGCAAGGGTGTTTTCCATTCGGTCGACGATCGGGACGCCGATCGCAATAAGTTTCTCGAGCGACTCGGTTCGGAAACATCGATTCAGTCGGAACGGAGCGATCCGAACTAAACTGTAATCTGTAAGTCTGACCCCGATGTT
>JAFGFN010000006.1 GCA_016931035.1 Candidatus Sumerlaeota bacterium | reverse complement strand
TGTCTATCAATGTCTAGGTTTGTTTTTGCCGACGGCAGACTTTTCTTATGAAGGTCAATCGCTACAAACTTCTGAGAATCACTCTATGTTCTTCGGGCTTTGCTCGATCTTCAGGGAGAGATGCGCATAGCTGCCGCCAATCTGGACGACGCTCTCTTCGTGGAATACTGGGGCAAGTCTGTTCCGCCACAAGACCGAATCCGTGAATGGCTGACTCGCGCCGACAAACTTGCGATAGGCTGGAAGCCCTCAGATTGTCTCTTCAGGGATAAGAAACGATAGGCACGCGATGAATCCGTTGGGAAGAGAATAGCCCTATCTCAAAGAAGCCAACACAGAGTTCGCCACGTGCCATGCGAGGATCGGGGGCACAGCGTTGCCAACTTGGCGCTCTATCTCGCGAATTCCGGAAACGAAAACGAAGTCGTCTGGGAACGACTGAATTCTCGCAGCCTCGCGCATGGAGATCCGTCTCGGATAAAGATAATGAAACTGGATATTCCCGTGGCATTCAGCGCGGATCGTGTAGCCGGGTCTATCGGCGACCAGATTGCGGTTGCCCTGCTCGGGACTGCGCTTTGCCTCGCTCCATATATGATTAATGCTCCCTGTTCGCCCCAACTTCTCTAGGTCACTGATGGCCTCTCTCGCGGTCATCCAGGTTGCGGCACTACGTTCTGGCCTGGGAGGCACAAACGGTTCGGCACCGGGTGCGGTACCCACAAAGAAGACCCTCTCTCTCGTCTGGGGAACGCCGAAATCAGCCGCTTGGTAAAGCTGGTAGTGGAGAACATACCCGAGGGTACTGAAGTCGCTCACGACCTGTTGAAGCCACCGTTCGTGTTTCAGAAGCGCCTTTACGTTCTCGGCAACGAACACCTTTGGCCTTACCCGCTTGATACCTTCAATCATGGCTCTGTAAAGGCCACTTCTTGAACCATTCACGCCCGCTCGCTTGCCATTAACTGAGATATCTTGACATGGAAACCCACCGATAACCACGTCAGTACGCTCTGGCATTGTGGCAATTAGGTCCCAGACATCTCCCCAGCGGATCCCATGGCCAAGGTTCCGTTGATAGGTCTTACAAGCCTCGTGATTGTAGTCATTCGCCCACACCACTCTAAAAGGAAGTGGATGGTAGTACCGTCCAAAGACCTCGAATCCGCCTCGGAAGCCTAGGTCCATCCCTCCACAACCAGAGAACATGGAAACCACAGAGTAGTCCGTTGCTGAGTGTCCAATTGGCTCCCTGAGAGAACGTACGCCAACCCTTTCGCGTGAAGAATCTTCTCGGACCCGTAAGGCAGTTGCATTGCCCAGGGTGGTCTTCGCGTATTTCACCGGGCGAGAAAGAACCCCCTTGTCTGTCCCATCACAGAGCTCCTCCGCAGCCCGGATGAACCAATCCTTCAGGGTGCTGCCCGAGAGAGAGAGAGAGGCGTACAGTCGCCGTTTCAGCTCTGGCTGCACATCAATCACAACTCGCCCTGATTGACCGTGTCTCTTCATGAGGAATATGTAACCCAAGTGACGTAAAACGCGCAAGCGAAAAACGCATAGCGTGGTATTCCAAACACGCGGAAACTGCTGCATCTCGAAGCCGGGCCCTAGTGTTCTTCCTCGGACGATGGGCTGGTGAACTTCGGGCGCTCGGAGAACGATGGCCGCATTACGATGATGCCGGGGCGGCAACGCCCGTCTTCTCGCCCCTCGCAAAATCCCCTATTCCCCCTTTGTCTGTCTTGCCCCGCGGAGGAACGCGGGATCGACGGTGAGGCCGAGGCCGGGAGCGGTGGGGACTTCAACATAGCCGTCAACCGACCGGAGCGGGGGCTCGAACCAGCCGCCTTCCTTGTCGGTCGATTTGTATTCCATGTATTCTCCGATGTTGGGCGTGAACGAGGCGAAGTGGACCATCGTCAGGCACCCGAGCGCGCCCGAGATGTGGGGCGTCGTCGGGAGTCCCGCCTCGGCCGCCATGCGGGCCACTCGCACGGTGCGGATGAACCCGCCGTTGTAGTGGACGTCGGGCTGGACGACCTGGACGGCGTTGTGATGGATCGTCCATCGGAACCGGCGCAGACTGGTTTCCTGTTCGCCCGCCGCGACGGGGATCGTGAGCGCGTCGGCCACGGCGCGCGTGTCGTCGAGATGGTCGAACGGACAGGGCTCTTCGAAGAAGTAAACGCCGTGCTTTTCCAGGAACCGGCCGACTTCGATCCCCTTGGGCGCGTCGTACGACCCGTTCGAGTCGGCGTGGATGACCATCGCGTCGCCGAACGTCCGGCGCGCCAGCGGCACAAGACCGTCGGTCCGGCCCGGCATCGAGTCGGCGTTGCGGCTCATGCGCCCTCCGACCTTGAACTTGATCGCGCGGGCGCCCGTTTCTTCGACGCGGCGCGCGAGAAGATCGACCTCCTCTTCGGGGGTCGTGTCGCGCCGTCCGCTGGCGACGTAGATCGGAATCCGGCGGCGGACCGCGCCTCCGAACATGTCGGCGATCGAACGGTTCGCGATCCGCCCCATGAGGTCGAGAAGCGCGAACTCGACCCAGGCGATCGGATTGAACAGGGCCAGGCCCGCGAGTTTGTAGTTGCTCGCGTGGACGTAGGCGCCGTCGACGAGCGATTCGAGGTCCCGCGCGTCTTTCCCGATGAAGTAGGGGGCGACGCACTTGAGAAGGATCGGATAGAGATACGCCGCGCGGCCGTTGGGAAACGAAAGCCCCTCGGCGCCGTCGATCGAGCGCGCGCGCAGAAGGAAGTGCTTTCCGTTGCGCAGGAGTTCGAGCGACTCGACGACGACGGGGTCCTTGAGATAGTCGAAGCGGACGACCGGCCGGGCGGCGGCGCGGTCGAGTTGCTCGACGGTCGTGGGTCGAGCCTCGGCGGGGGGCAGACAGGGAGCGTCGGAGGTCATTGGGACAACGCCTTTTCGCCCTGAGCGCAGAGAGGGGTGCAAACCCAGGTTCGAGCCATCGACTCGAATTCGATCGAGGATCCGAAGAAGGACTGCGCCCTGGCGATCCGCGGATTTCAAGACGAGAAGTTCAGAGTACAACCCTCGGGTTGCTCTTCTCTTGCTTTGAAAGAAGCAGGCTGAAGCCTGTACTCCGAACGGCGCACGGTCCACGCTGTCGGACGGTCGACTAGTCGGTCAGCCATCCCCAAACCACTTTGGGGCTGCACCAGGCGTCGTCGCCGTCGGCGTGACGCAAGTGGAGCCATCCGGTTTTCGGATCGCTTTCGACAACCTGGAACACGACTCCGCGCGGGGCGGTGAACAGGACTCTGCCGGTCGGCTTGCCCGACGCATCCAGGCCCGGAGTCTCGCGCAGGTTGATCGATTTGAGACGGACGATGACGTAGGATTTGGTCGAGAGCAGGTTCTCGTGCACCCAACCCGCGTCTCCCTCGAAATCGACGACTTTGACGCGCTTTCCCTTCTTGTCGAGAACCGCCAGAGGATACGTGTCCTGGAGGGTGAAGAGAATCGTGTCGCTGGCGCCCGGGCCGGAACGGATATTGACCGGCTTCTTGCTGTCGACGCTGATGAAGGCGTTGTCGGCCAGAGCGTTCGCCGCGACGTAGCCTTTCTTTCCCGCCAGCGTCTCGACCGCCGGGTAGCCGCCGGCGGACTGGCCCGTCACTTTGACCGGAGTGAACTTGGTCAGAAGCTGGAGCTGGGTCCCGCCCTTCCCCGGTTTGGACAGAAGGTGAGTCTGGGCGCTCTTGACGATAACGGCGTCCTTGATCGGGCCGAGTTGGTTCCCGGTCCCGGACGACGAGGTGCCGGCCTTTGTCGCCGCGAACGAGGGGATCGAGAGCGTGAGAGAAACGAGAATGGCGAGGAAGAGGGGCTTTCTCATGATGGGCTGACTCCTTGAAGCGAGATTCCTCTCGTCTCCGGGCCGCGCCGATTGCGCGAACCTCCATCCTATATGAAGGAATCGCGGTGGGATGTAAACCAAAAAACACCCCGCGCGATCCGGCACTCAGCTCTTGTCGCGCGCGAATTCCGTCGCTAAGATGCGTTCGGTGTCTTCGTACATCTCCACGCCGGGGAGTCCCTTCTCCATGAGCCGAACCAAGATCGTCGCCACCTACGGACCCGCTTGCGAGCCGGAACGCACCTTCAAGGCGATGCTCCGCGCGGGCCTCGACGTCGTTCGCCTGAACGTGTCGCATCTCGATCCCGAACGGATCGGCCCGACGGTCGGGCGTCTGCGCCGTTTCGCGCGAGAGGAGAAGTTGCCCCTCGCCGTCCTGGCCGACATGCCCGGACCCAAGGTCCGCTGCACCGAATGCGAACCCGACAAGTTCCAGCTGAGCGAGGGCGATCGGATCGATCTCTCGGCCCGCAACGCGAAATCGACGCCGCGCGAAATCTGCATTCGTTATCCCCGTTTGCTCGACGACGTGAGGAAGGGCCACCAACTCGCCATCAACGACGGCCTCGTGTTGCTCGAAGTGGTGAAGGTCGATCCCAAGGCGGGCACATTGCGCGCGCGGGTCCTGGCCGGGGGCGAAGTGTCCTCGCGCAAAGGGGTCAGCTTTCTCCACTCGACCCTGCGCGTCCCGAGTATCACCCCTCGCGACCGACGCGGCCTTCGCGCCGCCGCCGAGGCCCAAGTGGATTTCATCGCCCTGAGCTTCGTCCGCTCGGAGAAAGACATGCACCAGGCGCGCCGAATTCTCGGTGGCTACGGCGCGGAAGACATCCCCCTCGTCGCCAAAATCGAGCAGCACGAAGCGGTCGACCGCATCGACGCGATCGTCGGGGCGTCGGACGCCATCATGGTCGCGCGCGGCGACATGGGAATCGAGAGGCCGCTCGAACAAGTGCCGCTGCTTCAGAAAGACATCATCGCCGTGTGCAACCGCTCGGGCAAGGCGGTGATCACGGCGACGCAGATGCTCGAATCCATGATCGAGAACACGCGCCCGACCCGCGCCGAAGTCAGCGACGTCGCCAACGCCATTCTCGACGGGACCGACGCCGTGATGCTCAGCGCCGAAACCGCCACCGGGCGCAACCCGGTCCGCACGGTTCGCACCATGACCCAGATCGCCCTGGCGGCCGAGACCCGGATCGACCAACGCCGCATCCTCGAGATCGAGTACCCCCTGACCCGAAGGGCCGACCTCGACGACGCGCTGGCCCACGCCGCGTGCGAGCTGGCCTACGACACGCCGCTCGACGCCCTGGTCTGTCTCTCGTTCTACGGCACCACGGCCCGTCGAGTCGCCCGCTACCGCCCCGAATGCCCGATCTACGTCCTGAGTCCTTACGAAGCCCAGTGCCGACGCCTCGCCCTCACGTGGGGAGTCGAAGTCTTCCCCTTCGCCAAGGCGCGGCCCTCGCGTTCGGGCAAGACCCGCGACCCCGAACACCTCATCGCACCGATGATCGAGGCCTTGCGTTCGTTCGGCCGACTCAGGCCGGGTCAGCGCGTCGCGTTCCTGGCGGGAATTCCGCTCGACCGTCCCGGCGGGACGAATTGGCTCCGGGTGGTCGAGGTCGAATAGGGGAAGCCGCCGCTCGCCCAGGGACCGGCGCGGCGGGCCGAAACGCCGCGCGCGTCCTCGATCGGTTGCGAATAATGCTTGAAAGCGCCCCGTCCTCTCTTCATGATAGGACGGCGCGAGGGAATCCGACGGCCTTTCACACACACGCCCGACGAACGACAGGAGAATCGAACGGATGAAACGATTGATCGACCTTTCGGTCCGCGTTGTCATTGCGGCTCTCGTCGTGGCGGCCATATCGGGTTGTTCGGGTTTTCGCCCTCAAAGTTGGAAAAGCGCCGACGAGATCGAGCGCCGGATGAAGCGCGATCTTGTGAAGTTCTACGAAAAGCAGGGATACAGCTATTTCCTCCTCGGATACGAATACTACGGTCTAGCCAACGAGGCCGAGGAGACCCACGCGCCCGCGCTGCGCGTCAAGGACTATCGAGCCAAGGCCCGGCTCTACTACGTCTTCTCCCAGGACTTGCAGAGCGCGGCCAACGAGCTGCGTCGCGAAACGGACGAACGAGCGCCGTTGACCCCTGCGTCGGAATATGCCGTCCCGCCGCCTCCGAGCGGGACCTCTCTATCGCCGCTGGACGTGCCCGGTCCTCCCCCCGAGCTCCAATAGCGGCGCAGCGGGACAAGCCTCGCGGCTTGTACCGCCCAGGCAGACTAGGACCCTCCAACAGAGGATGAAGGTCTGCCCCACGTCATTCAATTCGACCGCGTCGTCCCCCCCGAACGTCGATCGGCAGGATGAGTATTCGTGAACGAAGAAAAACACCCCGCCGTCGAGAATTACACCTGTCCCAAGTGCCGCAATCGCCAGTCGCACGTGCGCGAGGTGGCCTTGGCCAAGTCGGGCCTGCTCGACCTCCTGCCCAGCCGCGACAACCGCTACCTCGAAGTCACTTGCATGCTGTGCGGCTACACCGAGTTCTACAACCGCGCGATCTACAACGCCTCGCGCGTCATGCGCGAGGAATCCGCCCGCCACGTCCCGCGCGAAGCGAATCAGGGATGACGGTTCCGCGCCGCGAACGGTGGCGAGAAAACGCCCGACTCCGACGCCGCTGGCGCCGCCCGGATCGCCAATCACGGTCTTACGCCCGATTGAAGACGGAGTTTGTCGAGGCTGGGTCGGTTCGTGCAACGGGATTTCACCTACAGACTCTGGTCGGTCATGGCGGGGCTGATCCTCTCGATGTGGGGTCTGCTCTGCACAAACATCCCGATCGTTTCGCTCACTCCCGCGACGGGCGCTCAGGCGCAGCGGAATGAAACGCGAACGGTTCGCGCGGTGGCCGGACCTCAGACTGTCACGGTCGGCATCCCGGGCTCGGAAGCGTCGCCCGGATTGAGAGTCGTGGGACCCACGCTGAGCGCGCTCGGACTCGTCATCCTCGTGCGCGGAGGGATACTCGCCGCGCGGATTTGCACATACCGCACCGTATTCACGTCGGGTCTCACGTTGCTGATCGCGGGCACCGCGCTTGTCGCGGCATCGCCTCTCCTCGCGGCGGACGGCGCGGGCACGTCGGGAGTTCGCATGATGGCCGGAGTCGTCTGGACGGCGGTCCTCGCACCCGCCGCGCTCCTGACCGGCCTCGGCGTTTGGAAGAAGGGCTGGAAGAAGGACGAGTTCTAGTCTCCGCCTCGCCAGTCTCCGTCTGACACGCCACCAGGAGGAACCACAGGTCTATCGCAGACGGACAAACTGAAATATCCTTAGGTCTACCCCTGGAGCCTGTAGGCCTAACCTTCCGACTCGTGCATCCCGATCCAAAAGAAAAACGTCTTCGTGACGATCGCTTCCTTGTTCCACGTATCTTCTGATCAGACGTTCTGGGAGTTGCGCTCCGTCAAGTCGAGGCAGCACCTCTCGCAGGTCGGTATGATCCCACCCCGCCGAATATCCATCACGCACTCCGGTTCTTCGTGTTCTCCAAACTCCAGACCGCATTCCGCGCACCTCTCCGCACCGGCGAGAAGGAGGCGAGGGAGCCTGAGAATGTTCGATCGAATCTCAAGATTGAGGATTGTGTTCTCGAAGACGGGACGCAAGTCATCGAACCTCTTCAAAGACGATTCGCAGATGACCTGCAATGGAACACGCTCCGTTTTTCCGAGAAACACGGTAACGTTGAGCTCCTGAACCGTCTCGTCCTCCGCTCGGTAGGTGTACTCCATCCACGCCGCGGGACACCCGAGAATCCTCCTTTCTTCGGCGACAAGCCGGTGAAATCCGTCAAACATCTCGCGGAGGTCGCTCTCGGCTTTCCTGATGTACTCACCGATCCAGCCGATCTCGGATACCGAGCCGACCGACACCGTGAAGCCCGCGCCTTGTGGAAGGCGGCGTCCAACGGATCTCTCCAAACCAGCGCCTGACTCGAACCCAAACCGGCGTCTCATCCTCCGGACTTTCCTGCCGCTGCCCTCGCCGGGCGGTCTTGCAGGAACCTCCCGGCGCCATGGTCCTCTCGATTTCGGCGCTTGAGGTTGGGCGGCCGATGCCCTAAGATACTCCGGCTTGCGTTTCGATATCCCCGAACAAGACGACGGAGGACGCGTTCGTCATGGATTTTGAAGATACGGAAAAGCGCGAACAGGAAGCGCGCAAGTACGCCGCCGAGGAGGCGAAGAGGGAGTTGTCCGCCGGCCAGACGGACGGCATGACTCTGCGCGAGCGCTTCCAGCGCGCGATGCACTACCAGTACGTGGACGTGTTGCCGAACTTCGAGTTCGGATACTGGAAACAAACCCTCAGCGGGTGGCACGCCCAAGGATTGCCCGATTGGGTGATCGACGAGACGACCGCGTATCGCTACTTCGGGATCGAAACGTACCGCACGATGGGGGTGAAGGCGAGTCACTGCAACATCTTCGAACCGGCGGTGCTCAGCGAAACCGAAGACACCATCGTGAAGCGGAACGAGATGGGGGCGGTGTTCGAGTCGAAGAAGACGGGTCACGAGTCGATCCCCCACTACCTCGAATACGCCGTGCGCGATTGGGAAACGTGGAAGCCGTTCCGCGAACACCTTCTCGCCCAAGCCGACAAGCTGCCCAGGAACTGGGAAGAACGCGTGCGCGAGCACGACGGGCGCGACTATCCGCTCGGCATCGACTTCGGCAGCTTGATCGGATTCCCGCGCAACCTGATGGGATTCGAGAACACGGCGCTCATGGTGTGCACCGAACCCGAACTGATGGAGGACATGGTCGAGACCTTCTGCGTCAACTCCTACGGCAAACTCGAAAAGGCGCTCAAGTATCTCCAGTTCGACTTCGCCGCGGGATGGGAGGACATTTGCTTCAACTCGGGCCCGATCGTCGGCGTCAACTTTTTCCGCGACGTTCTCGCGCCCCGCTACAAACGGATCGCCGATCTCCTGGCGCTTCACGGCGTGGACATCGTCAACACCGACTGCGACGGGAACCTGAGTCTGGTGGTCGAGCATTTCCTCGCGGGCGGAGTCAACACCATGTTCCCCGTCGAGGTCCACGGAGGGACCGATCCGGTCGAGTTGCGCCGCAAGTTCGGCAAACGGCTCCGTTTCTGGGGCGGGGTGGACAAGATGATCTTCCTCAAGGACAAAGCGGCGGTCGACAAGGAGCTCGAGCGCATCCGTCCTACCGTCGAAGAGGGCGGGTTCATCCCGACCGTCGATCACCGCGTCCAGGCCGACGCGCAGCTCGATCTGTACAAACACTACCTCGACCGCAAGCGCGAGTGGTTCAAGTGCGGCGGCGAGCCGATGTATTGAAAAGATGAATTTGGAAGGATGAAGGATGAAACGGGAAGAACGAGATGAAAAGGATGAAAGAGGAAACGGGAGGAACGAATCCGGATCCTGCGATTCGTCCATCGCTCTTCCTTCCTCCTATTTCATCCTTCATCCTTTCTTTTCCCCTCGTGGGTGGGTAGCTCAGTGGGAGAGCGCTGCCCTTACAAGGCAGTGGTCGGGGGTTCAAATCCCTCCCCACCCACCAGTCTTCGGTCTTCGCTTCGCTTCGAACTACACGCCGGCGAAGACGACCGAGTGATAGACAGGGACCGGTCCCGCGGCTGACCCGGTCCGGATTCGCGATCCCGACTCGCTCGGCATACTCCATTCGTGCAATTCGTGGGCCGGTCTTGTTGGGTTGTGCCCCGCCCAAGTCGCGATAGGAAAATGAGAATCGCTCAAGTCGTTTGCTCGCTGGAGTGCAGCGGCGCCGAGAGAATCGTCGCCGACCTGTCGCTGGCCCTTGCGCGGCGGGGCCACGAAGTCGACTTCCTCACGATCGACCGTCTCACGGGCGAGGAGTTCGAGAAGGAAGAGCTGCGCCGGTTCGAACGCGGCGGGGTGCGGCACCACTCCTTCGGACGACGGGTCGGATCGCGTTCTCAAGCGCTCGTCTCCTCTTTTCGCTTTTGGGCGAGGAACTTGCGCCGGAAATACGACGTCCTCCATTCCCACCTTTCCATGCCGGATGCAATCGCGTGCCTGGTCCGCCTGTGCACGCCTTGGGCGCTCCGCCACTTCGTGACGATTCACAGCACCCGCCAACGTTGGGACGCCGTCACGTCGCGTCTCTTGCGCCGTCGTTCGATCGTCTATAGTTGCGAACCGATCGCATCGCGTTTCCGGCCCGTCTTTGGAGACCGCAGGATCGTGCGCAACGGCGTCGATTTGCCTCGCTTCGGGTTCGACGACTCGCGCCGCTCGAGGGCGCGGCGCCTCCTGTCGTGCGATTCGGGTTCGCGTCTCGTTGTGAGCCTCTCGCGTCTCCACGAGGGCAAGAACGTGGCGACCGCCCTTCGCGCGGTCGGAATCCTTCGCGCGCAACGCCCCGACTTGAACGCGCGCTTCCTTGTTTGCGGAGACGGCCGAGAGAGAGAGAATCTCGATAGGCTGGCGAGAGATCTTGCGATCCAGGACCAAGTCGAGTTCCTGGGCGTGCGGACCGACGTCGCGGACATCCTCCATGCGGCCGACGTGTTTGTGAGCGCATCGTTGTACGAGGGCATGCCGATGGCGGCCCTGGAAGCGTTGGCCAGCGGCCTTCCTTGCGCCCTTTCGCCGATCCCCGAACACGAGGACGTCACGCGGGGCGTCGCGGGCTGCTTTCTCGCCGCGGACCCGACGCCTGGTGCGTTCGCCCAGGCCATCGGGGCGGCGCTGGACATGACGTTGTCGCGTGAGGCGCTCCTCGATTCGAGACGCGAATTCCTGCGAGGCATTTCAATCGACCGAGTCGCCGCGGAATACGAGGACGCCTACGAAACGGTGTAGGCTTGGCGGGAGACCGTTGCCCTTTCAAGGCGGCCGTCGCGGGTTCAAATCCCTCCCCACCCACCACTCAGTAGTGCGAAAGGGTGTTGAGCGCGGCGCGGCGGGGGCCGCGGCGGGCGTCGGAACGACACGAACGCAACAGCGAAACCGCGCCCTCGATGGCGTCGAGGGCGTCGTCGTGTTCGCCGTGGGGAAAGCTCTCCATCTGCGCCCAGAATGGGTCGGGCAGGCCGGTCGCGAAACGGAGCCATCCGTTCGTGACCAGAGGTTCGAGGGTGGCAATGCGGGTCTCCTTGTTTTGCGAGTGATGCACCTCGCGAATCGGAATCTGCCACGCCGTCGAGTCGCGTCCCGACGCCTCGCGACGTCGTTTGCGTTCTTCTTCGATCGGGAGAAGGAGGAGTTCCTGGAAGCAATTGGTCTCGATGCCGAACAGCGCGTAGCGCCAACGGGCGTGCAGGTCGAACATCGCCGCGATCTGCGCCGTCGGCGCGGCGCGCCGCAGCCAGACGTCGAGAACGTAGAAATACCCCGCGCGGTCGGCCCCGACGGTCGCGATGGCGGCGAAGTCGCCGGTGCGGCGTTTGGCGCCGCGTCCCGTGGCCGAGTCGAGAAACCCGCAGACGACCAGATCGGAGAGGGATACTGGGGTCTCGCACAGTCTGTCGGTTCCGTTCCCGTTCATCGCACACCTCCGGTCCGTTCTTGGTGAAGAAGAAATCGAAACGCCAAGGCGCCAAGGCGCAAAGACTCAACGAGAGCGTGTTGAGAGGCTGCGGCGTTCTTTCTTGGCGTCTTTGCGGCTTGGCGTTTCAGCTCTCCTTACTCTTCTCTTCGAGGCGGAACCGCACGACGCGCGACATGTCGAAGAAGGCGTCCTGCACGGCGGCGGGTTCGTTCTGTTTCTCCTTGAAGAAGGCGTGGCGACCCATCGTCGTCATCTGACGCATGAGTTCGTAGTAATCTTCGCGCGCCTGCCACAGGACGCGCGTCCCGCGAAGCATCTCGGCGCGATTGAGGTTGAAGAACCGCCGCGCGGTTTCCTCGCGCCGCGGGTCGTCGAGGCTCGTATAGAATCCGCGCCACTGTTCCCAAAGGTCCGTCCGATCGGCGAAACGTTCGATCGAGCGAAAGGTGCGCGCCTCGAAATCGGGCCGCTTGAGGAGATTGGAGAGAAGCGAGTCGGGATGCAGGAGCGTGCCGACGATCTCGACGGCCGTATAGGTGTCGCCCAAGTTCTCGATCACCTCGTTGTACCAGTCCATCAGGCGTTCGCGTTGCTCGGGACTGCGCACGGCTTGCGAATCTTCGACGTCGTCGAGCAGAACGAGGGTCGGACGCCACTGGCGGTGCGAGATGCCGCGCAGCTCGGTCCCGGCGGAGAACGCGTCGATCCGCACGTCGTTGATCTCGATGCCGTTTGCCGTCCAGGCTTTGCGGTTGCGGATCTCGTTGCGATAGTCCCGTCTCAGACCGGCGTTCGCGTCGAACTCGGCCTTGATGTTGCGCAATCGTTGGCGGGCCTGTTTGAGCGTGGCCGAGAGGATCGCGACGTACGCCTCGCGGCGGTAGAGCGCGGCGTGGATCGGAAAGATGAGCGACTTGAAGGTGGACTTGGCCGAGCCGCGCGGCGCGGCGATCGCCAGACGGCGCGACGGGCGCGCGGCCAGGTCGAATTCGCCCGGCCGCCCGATCGAGCGGCGATAGAGACGGAACAATTCGCGGTGCATTCGGCCGAAGGCGCGCGTGGCGACGTGTTCGAAGAAGTAGTAGGTGAACAGCTGGACGTCGCGCTCACACCGCGTCCTGATCCATCTCGTCCTCTGCGCAGAGGTCGCCGTTTTCTTCGAGTCTTCGAAGAATTCGAGAAATCTTCCCATCGTCATCTTCAAGGGATCGTCCGTCATCGTTCAACTGGGCCTCCATCTTCATCGCATCGAGCTGGATGGCGCGGCGAGCGTCCTGGATTCGCTTGAGAATCGTGATCGCGACGTTGAGTTCCTTGAGGTCGGGTACGTCCACGGCGGTGGGCGTCGACCGAGGATCCTCGCGCGGCGCGCGGCGAGAGGAAACCGGAAGGGGCGTAGTGTGCCGATGCCGGGAGAAATAAGCTTCGATGAACCCTTCGGCCTGTTCCCAGAGGGCGTCGTAGCGTTCGAGGACTTCGCGGAACGGTCTCATGAATGGGGGGGCGTCTCCTTTCCGAGGTGGAGGGTGGACTCCGTCGAGCGACGGGATCGTCTTGCCGGGGACCTCCTCGCGCGCGCGGAGGGGAGGAATCCTGGGCGCGAGATTCGACTCGCCGTCGCGAAAAGCATAAACGCTCGCCCCGCCGCCGGGGAATTCACGTACCGCCCCTTCCCGACCCTTGGGTGAACATCGGGCACGCGTCGACAAACTTGGCATCACGGGTATTCCGGCCATCCTATGGATACGGCCGTCATGGATATTTCTTGACTTATCAGCACAGGGGTGTTACCCATTGGCGTGGGTAGGACAGAGTCACAGGTTGAACCGAATACTGTGGCCGCGAGCCCCGGGCTCGCGGTCAGGAGAATCCAGAGTTCGAAGAACCCAGTCGCCCCTCCAGGTGTCAGGGCGACCCGCGGAGACCGAGATGAATCCGACGCTCGGGAAGACTTTCCGTTCCGCGATTCTGGCATCGGCGATTCTCGCATGTGGGGCCTGCAGCGCGAACCGCCCCTTCGATTTGGCTCGGATCGAGGATCCTTCCGGTCTTCGCCTCGTGGACTTTCGCCACATTCGCCAAAAGGAGCGCCACGATTGCGGCGCCGGGGCCTTGGCGATCGTCTTCGCCTATTGGGGCGATACGACGGATCGCGACCGGATTCTTCGCGAGGTTTTCTCCGGTGTTCCCGCCTCGGCAGGCATCACGGCGGCGGACCTGAAGACCCGCGCCGAGAAGCACGGGTTCAGCGCGTTTCTTCTGAAGATGTCGCCCGACGAGATCCGCGAGCAGATCGATCTGGGAAGACCGGTTGTCGTCTGCCGGAAGATCTTCGGCGGCATGAACCACTACGAGGTCGTGGTCGGGTACGACGGGGCCAGGCGACGCATGATCGTAGCCGATCCGGCCCAGACGCCCTACTCGGTCGCGTATCGCCGGTTCGAGCGGCGCTCGCGCAAAACGGACCACTTCGCGTTGCTTGTGGCGCCGCGAGTCGAGAATACCCCTTCGAATTTCGAATAAGGAGGCGAGACAATGAAAGGCAGAACGGTAGGGATCTTTCTTTTGTTGGCGATCGTCGCGACCGGCGCGGCCTATGCCGAGCCGTCGGTCCCCGATTGTTGCGCGGCCACGACGTTGTCGAGCGAGGAGGCGTCGCGGCTCGAAGAGCGTCAGACCCAGGATCTTCTCTCCACCGAGTGGGGACGGGCCTTTGCTTCGGTCGAGAGTCTCCGGACCGCATTCGCGCGGCCTCGTCCTCTGACGATTGACGAACTCCAGACGTTTCGCGGGCGGCAAAGCGCGGAGCTCGAAACCGTGGTCGCGAGCGGCGCTTGGACGGTGTGGAAACGCATTCTCTTCTTCATTCCCGACCGGTTTCTCGACTGTGTGGACATGGTGACGTTCGGTGTCGGAATCGGCATCGGATTGGGAGCGGAGGTTCATATTACGCGTTGGGCCGCACTGGGCGCGGGTGCGGAAGGGGACCTGGCCCTTTTCTGGTACTACAACAGGAACCTCACTCCCCCGATCCCCGCCTTTGCCCTCCTGGCCGCCTTCGGTCCGTATCAAGCCTACACGATCGGCTTTGCGGGAGCGGGCACCGGATGGTCGCAAGGACACCCTGGGGCGGGAACTCAGTTGTTCAGGAAGTCGGGTGTCTTCTCGGTGAACGACGAAATGGTGCAGGAGGGTTGGTCCGATCCCTACGGAGTCGGGGTCGGATGGGCGGCCGAGATCCATCCGATCGAGATCGCGGACTTCGTCGTCGGACTGGTGACGTTCGGCTTTGTGGACACCCGAATCCTTCACGCCCTGCGCGGTTCGGGTTTGAACGGGAGCCGTTCAGAGGCGCGAGCCGCTTCGGGCGACGCGGCTTC
>JAFGFN010000043.1 GCA_016931035.1 Candidatus Sumerlaeota bacterium | reverse complement strand
CTGCTGGAACTCGAACTGGCCTGGCGCAATGACGATTTTGATGAAATCTGGCTGCTCTCCGCGTAGCGGAAGTGAGATGCACCCGGCCTGCGCGATCGGCTCAACGAACACTTGAACGATGCGGGCGAACGGGTTAGAAGTAATGGACCGTCCGAGAGGGAGGAACTCGCGGCGGAATCGTCCCATGACTGTTCTCCTTGCCATCCTGATTATTCTCGGCGTGACGGTCGCGACGTCTTTCTCTTGTTCCATCACCGAGGCGTGTCTCTACTCCGTGACGCGGAGCCGGATCGAGACGCTCCGGCGCGGCGGCAAGTTGAGCGGCCGGGTATTGACGCGGGTCCGGACGCGGATCGACGATTCGATCGCCGCGATCCTGATCGTCAACACGGCGGCCAACGCCCTCGGGCCGTTCTGGGCGGGCGTCCTGATCCAGAGAGCGTTCGGCCAAGCTCACCTCACCGCCTTCTCGGTCGCCTTCGCGTTTGCCATACTCTTTCTGGGAGAAATCGTTCCCAAGTCCCTCGGCGTGCGATTCGCCCCGGCTCTGGCGCCGATCCTCGCGTTCCCGCTTCAGATGATGGTGTGGGGGCTTTGGCCCCTGATCAAGGCGTGCAGTCTCACGACCCGGCTCTGGGGAAGGAACGTCCATATCTCGCACGGGACCGAGGAGGACATTATCAGCCTCACGCGCCTGATCGAGAGAGAGGGCGTGTTGTTGCCTCACGAGGCCGCCTGGGTCGCCAACGCCTTGAGACTCGACGAAGTGACCGCCTACGATCTGATGACGCCCAACCCGGTGGTTGCCCGCGTGCCCGAGAACATGCCGTTGCGCATAACGCGCGCCGACGCGGATCACTGGCGTTTCAGCCGTCTGCCCGTTTGCGCCGACGACAATCCCGACAAGATCGTCGGCGTCGTGCATCGGCGCAAGGTGTTCGACGCCTTGGCGCGCGACGAATTCGACAGGACGATCGGCGAGCTGATGGAGAAGGCGGAGTTCGTTCCGGAGAATCTCCCCGCGCATCAATTGCTCGACCGGTTTCTCAAGCGGCGGCGACATCTCTTCTGCGTCGTGAACGAACGCGACCTCTTCACCGGCGTGGTGACGCTCGAAGACGTGATGGAATGCCTCCTCGGACGCGAGATCGTGGACGAGACCGACCTGCACGAGGATATGCAAGCCGTCGCGCGCCGACGCAAGGAAGCCCTGCTCTCGCGCCGCGCCGAGTCCGACGAATAGAGATCTCTCGCGCGATGAACGCGGCGCGGTCCGCCCGGTCGTGAAGCTGGGTTGGACCGAGCGCGACGCTTCAACCGGGCTCTCTCACGGCTTCCCATGACCGATCCAGACAAGACCTCCGAAAGCACCGCTTGTGAGCGCCGTCCTTCCCCGCGGCGGGTGCGCACGTCGCGCCTTGTCGTTTCGGGACTCCTGGCGGCGGCGCTGACGGCGTGGATGGTGGCTGGCGCGTTGCGCGTCAAGACCGACCGGACGTTTCTGGCGTCGCTTCAGCCGGTCGAGGAGGGGGACTTCTTCAAGTCGCGCGACGCCTATATCGGTTGGGCGAAGCCGGCGGGACCCGGCCTCTGGCTCGATCCGGGCGCGCGGGGCCAGATCAGCTTCCTGATCTATGCCGATCCCGGCGAGAAGGTCGTCGCGTCGCTCCGCGTCCGAAACGACCCGACGATACGAACCAAAGTCGTTCTGCAACCCGCGGATCAAGCGTATCGCTTCCTCGACGTTCCCGAAGCGACAACGGAGAAACCGGTCGTGCCGTTGCGCTACGACCTGACGAGCGCGCTCGCGGGGGCGCACTACTTCTACTTCATCGTCGATTCGCGACGCGAGGCGGACGGGGAATCGGAGGGAACCGTTCGAGCAGTCGAATCGCTCAAGTTCGATTTCTTCGGGTCCGCGCCGCGCCCGGTCCGGATCGCCTCGTGCCTCTTCTTCTCGGGCGTTTGTTTCCTGGCCTGGTGGACGCTTTTCGGATGGATTGTCCCCGCCGCCGTCGAGGGGATCCGCGTTCCGGTCGAGTCGCTCTTTCGTTCACGCCGGTCGGCCGCGTTCCGCAGGGCGGTCCTGGGGGCGATTCTGGTGATCGCGCTGGGAGCGTCCTGGAAGGTGGTCGCCGCGCCCGTTTGGCGGCTTCCCAAACTCCACGACGATCGCTGGGCGCTGTCCAACGCGCGGCTTCTCGCGATCCGGCGATTCCACACGGACGACCTGTTCTTTCGCAGCCGTATTCGGCCGGGTCTTCTCGCCTTGATGCTGCCTCTCCAAACGGCGGTGCGCCAGGATCTCGCGACCACGTCCTACGCGCCTTCGGACTTCCGCGAGCGAACGTTCTATGTGTTCGAGCGGCGCGACGAGACCTGGGGCACGCGGATGTACGCCGAAGCTTCGGTTCTCGGGATGCTCTTCGCGCTTCTCGCCCTCGGCCTGACCGCCCGTCTGGCGTTGCGTTTTCAAGGGCGCGGCGCCGGTCCGCTCCGCGCGGCCCTGGTCCTTCTGTTCGCCGCGTGGTTCTTGAGGCGAATTCTGGGGACGAGTCTGGTTAGTCCGATCTCGCTCGCCGCGACGTGGCTCTTTCTCGTCGCGCCGATGGTCGCGTTCGCCCTGGCGGCGCGCAATCCTCGAAGAAGGACGCCGTGGGCCTTCGCGGGAGTTCTGACCGGCCTCGCCGGCCTCTTTAGCGAAAGCGCGCTGACCGTTCTCCTTCCGATCGCGCTGTATCAGCTCCAACTCTACGGGGCGAGACCGCGCCACCGGTTTGCGATGCGAAACGCGGTCGTGGTTTTCTGGATCGCCGCGGCGGCGTTGCCGACGGTCTATTACGGACTCGTGATCGACGGCGGATTCGGCGAGATCGCCGGCAGCTTCGCCGGACACCTGAAATCGAGCGCGTTCCTCGAAAACTACGAAGAGACCTCGGTCCGCGGCGCGGCTCGCGCCCTCTGGGCGGCGTTCGGAGTGGGCCTGCCGTTCGCCCTCGCGGGGATGATCCTTCAGCTTCGTCCGGGAGGGCGGGTGCCGGGCGCGACGGGATTCTTCCTGCTCTGGCTCCTGGGTTGCCTGACCGTCTTCACGCTTCCCTACCTCTACCCGCGTTTCCTGATCTACACGATCCCGCCGCTGGCCTGGTTCGCGGCGGAGGCGCTCGTTTGGTCTCTCGGGTCGTGGCGGCGTACGGGAGCGTAGGTTCCCGCTCTCGGGAAACATCTCGATAGGAAACCCCAAGAATGGAGAGCGTATGGTTGTCTGAATCTCCAGAAGGAGTGCGCTTACCATGACGATTCGTTTTTTCCAGGGCCGGAACCTGCGCCGATGGGTGCCGTGGGCGATGATTCCCGTCGCGCTCTTTGTCTTCTACGAGGCTCGGCTGTTCTGGATCTCGCGCGGGGCCGAAGTGGCGGTCGGAACCTATATGATGGAGGGCGGGCAGTCCTATATCGTCATCGACCCGGGGCGGTATGGGACTCTCGCCGTGCGAGAGGCCGGGGGACTTCAGGTCGTCTGTTTTGCCTTGCCCGCTCCCCCTACTCGCGTCTTCTCCGCGCAGTTTCGGAATGGACACTTGATCGTCGGACAAGCCCTCCTCATCCCCACCAAGGCGCCGGCAATATACGGAGGCGAGATCCTGCTTCGGATGGCTCTCGACCCCTCCAAATCCATCCCGGGAGACTGGGACTTGGTCGAGGCGCGCGCATCGACAAAGCATCCGGGCATTTTCTCCCGCGTGTTCTGGGTGGAGGTGGTCGGGGCCGGAAGTCTAAAGGACTCTCTCGCGCTCATGGGTATGCGCATCGCGGGCAAGATGCCGAAACCTGTCGACGCGCGCTTCGACCCCTCCAAGCCTCCGCTCCGGTCCTTCCTGCACCGCGTCGACGATCCGAGAGCACTCGTGTATTTCCACGACCGATACTCCCAGGATCCGACGACGCAAACGCTCACAACAATACGCGCCCTGGCCGCCGGCGATCCGGACGATCCCTACCTGGAACTGAATCGGATCGACGTGGAAGCAGCCGCGGGCGATTCGCGGGAGGCAATGCGGGCGATGGCGGCGTGGGCGGCGAAGAACCCGTCGCCTGCCGATCCGCTGCTGGCCGAATCGGCCCGGCAGGTTCGCCTGGCCGTCTATATGACCGAGAACAGACGCTTGGCGCCCGAGCTTCATACCTTGAGAGAGATGTTCCCCAGCACTTATTATGGACCTTCTCCCCTTCCCCTCTCCGAGAGAGACGGCGAGGCGAAAATGGAGTGGATTCGCCGAGTCGGCGCGCTTCCGTATCTCTGGATCGACACCTGCGACATGGGCCTGATTCCGCCCCGTCTGAGATATGCCGTCGCCACATTAGGCCAGCCTGTCCCGAACTATCTCGATATGCAGGTCCAGGTCAAAGCGTGCCGGGTAGTGGCGATGCAGCGTCTCCTCGAAGGGCGCCGAGACGAGGCGCTCGGACTGCTGGTCGGAAGCTATCGCCTGGGGCAGTCCATGAACGCCGAGGGATTCCTCATCACGCGCTTGATCGGTATCGCCTTCAGAGCGATCGCGATCGACGGTCTCGAGATTTATGTTCTGAACGCGTGCGAGACGCTCGACGAGGTCGAGGCGTTCTGGGCGGCGCTTGAACGGCTCGACAAGACGCCGGGACCGGAAGACGGGAGCCATCTTCTGGCGGGCGAGAGACCGCCTCTCATGAGCCGGATGGAAGACCGCTCGCGGTACGCAGGCAACTTCCTGGAATGCGAAATCCGCCACAACGTCTCGGACGCGAAAATCCAAGTCCTGCGCATGGCGACGGCGGCGTGGCACCGGTTCCTCGAGACGGGCGAATCCCCGCGTTCGGACGCCGAATTCGACCTCTTCGGCGCCGAGGGATTGCCCGCCGACGATTTCGCCCCGACCCAGACGTTGAAGTTCATCCAACTCGAAGGAGGCGAGTTCGCCGTCTATAGCGTCGGTCCCGATGGCGACGACGATCGGGCCGCGACCGCCTATGACTCGACCAACGGAACGACGAGCGACGGCGACATCTTCGTCGTCGTTCCGCGCGAGCGCGAGTTTCCATTCCCGAAGGAAGGCGTCCGCGCCGCCGACGCCGCCGACCTCCTGAGACAATTCCCGAACGGTCTGCCCACGGACCCCTTCGCGTCGACAAAGGGTCGTCCGCTCAGCATTCTCGACTCGACGACGACTCAGCCGGTCGTCGTTTTCAGCTTTGCGCCCAACGCGGACGAGAGTCGATCGAGGGCTTACGGAGTGCCAGGCCCTGGGGTCGAGTCTCTACCCGCCGACGCGGCGCTCGGGCGGCGACTGCAGATCGTCTTTGAACGAACGAGTCGGAAGCCGGAGGAACTGGGGGGCGTATACGGACGTGGGCCCACGGATTCGGGTCGCCTCAGCCCGCCCGGCCCCCTCGAATGGGCACTCGAACCGCTCTACGACCCGACGAACGGCGCGACCAGCGCGGGAGATCTGTTCATCGAGATTCCAAGGTGAAGAGTCTGGAGTGCAACCTTCTCGTCAGGGCGGAACCTGCCGCAACCCGGCAAGTTGCTCTTGCGTCAGAAGAGCAGGCTGAAGCCTGGACTCCGAGCACTTTCAGGAGCAGGCTGAAGTCTGGACTCCGAACGGGGAACGGCCCGTCAGACTTCGACCCCCAAAACACCCTTGAGGGCGAAGCCGAAGAGGATCGAGAGAACGAAGAACAAGACCAGCCAGTGGATGCGCCAACCCAACACCTCGATGTGTAACGCGGGATAAAGGACCTCGACGGACTCGAATGGAGACGACGGCGCGAGAGGCTTCTCGCCCGGCCAGAGAAACGCCGTCGTCGTGCCCGCGCCGGTTCGAACCGCCGACACGGCGTTCCAGGGCTCCGTTCCCACCCGAACCGCTTTCTCGACGCTCGCGCCCTTCGACCGAATCGCAATCGTGTAGCGTCCCGGCTTCTCGACGCGGATGCGCCACGCGGTCTCGCGCGTCGCCGGGACGCGGACGGGCGCGGTCTCGACGACGATTCCATCGCCGGGCGCGATCGAGACATCGGAATCGAACTCGACGCCTTCGCGCATCGTGGCTTTGACCACCGCCGTCTCCCCCGGATGGAGGGGGCGGACCGAGAAGCGCAGGTTGAGCTGGATGGCGATCAGGACGACGGGAACGATCGTCACCAGCATCGGGACGAGCGAGTGGCGCATGTAGGTGAGCGTGTCGCGCAGGACCCGTCCCTGAAGGCGGAGGACCGTCCCGATGTCGTTGCGAAAGAGTCCGACGCCGATCAGGTTCCCTCGAATCCGGTTCCGGACAACGCGGATGGCCTTCTGGTTCGACACTTTGCCGAAGATCCAAACCATGAGGACGCCGGTCACGAGAGAAACGAACGCGACCGGCCAGAAAGGGTCGAGCGACTGAAACGGGCGACAGACAAGCCCGAAGACGGCGGTGAGGAAGGTGTTGAAAGCGCCGACGGCGTCGGTCATTGGCAAGTCTCGCAAACCCCGAACTATCCGATTCTCGTTTTCTTCCTCGTCCTCTTCCTCGTACTCGTTCTCGATCCCTCCCCCACCCCGACCGTCAAGAGATCACTCTTGTCCAAAACAGAAAGGCGCGATCTTCGTCTCGATATTGAAAACATAAGGACAGAAATGTCGTGAGCAAATGCGGTAACCG
>JAFGFN010000042.1 GCA_016931035.1 Candidatus Sumerlaeota bacterium | reverse complement strand
CTGCTGGAACTCGAACTGGCCTGGCGCAATGACGATTTTGATGAAATCTGGCTGCTCTCCGCGTAGCGGAAGTGAGATGCACCCGGCGCATTGGGCTCGGCTAGTCTGCGGTTGACTCGCCGCTTGGTCGGAGATAGAGTGAATGGCTGGCGTAGAGGACATCGACTCCGGGTGTCCCGTTGCGGTTTCCATATCCCCCGCCTCAAGCCCATGCCCGCCGGGAGCAGCCGCGGATGCGAATCGACATTCTGACTTTGTTTCCCGAGATGTTCTCCGGTTTTCTGGAGCACAGCATCGTCGGTCGCGCGCGCGAGGCCGGGCGGATTGACGTTCGTCTGGTGCAATGGCGCGATTTCGCAACCGACAAGCATCGGGTGGTGGATGACGCGCCTTACGGCGGCGGGGCGGGGATGGTTCTCATGATCGAGCCGCTCTGGCGGGCCATCGAATCCCTACGCCCGCCCGGGGCGCGGCCGCCCGAGACCCGCGTGATCTATCTCACGCCCCAGGGCGTTCCCTTCGGCCAGTCCACGGCGTGCGATCTCGCGCGGGAGACGCAACACCTGATTCTGGTTTGTGGACGATACGAAGGGGTCGATCAGCGGGCGCGCGACACGCTGTTCGACGGCGAGATCTCGGTCGGCGACTATGTGTTGACGGGGGGCGAACTCCCCGCGGCGGCGGTGACCGACGCCGTGGTCCGTCTCCTGCCGGGGGTTTTGGGAAACGATCAGTCCGCCGAGCACGAGAGTTTCATGGATGGGGTGTTCGACTATCCTCACTACACGCGGCCCGAAGAGTTCGAGGGCATGAAGGTGCCTGAAATCCTGCTGAGCGGACATCACGCCCGGATCGAGGAGTGGCGTCGCCGTCAAGCCATCGAGCGGACCCTGCGAGTGCGGCCCGAGCTGATCGATCGAGCGGATCTGACTCCCGCCGAACGGGCCTGCGTGGAAGCGATTCGGCGCGAAGGGGAAAAGTAGCGGACTGAGTGCGGCGAGCGAAGGACGACAGGACCCAATCCGTGCGCGGCACGCGTCTCTGTGTTTGCGCCGACAGCAGGTTTTGGTTGAATTGCCCGCGACGATAGGCAAGATGAGGAGCGTGATGGACGCCGATCAACTGGTTCAACGAGCGCACGATCTCATGAGGCAAGGCGATTTTGCCCGGGCCCGCGATTATCTCAAGCGGGCGGTCGCCCTCGCTCCCCTTCGCTCGGATATCCGCGAGATGCTCGTTTATGCCCTGGAGCAGGAGTCCGCGCAAGCGGACCACAAGCCGAAGAGGGAGCGGGCCACCCCTCTGTCGATCGCTCCCGCGCGCCGAGCGCGTTCGAGTCGGCTCCTCGCCTCCTCGGCGATTCTCGTCGTCGCCCTCGCCCTCATCGCCGGCGGCGTCGCGGCAAGTCTGGCGTACCTGCGCGGTCGGCCTCTTTCCCTTCCCGTCTTGGCGCCGTCCGAGCCCAAGCCGACGCCCGCTCCGACGCCCGACGCGGAATCCGAACGGCTCGACCGTCTGATCGACGAGGCGGAATCGCTTGCGGGTCAGGCGAAATACGAGGAGGCGATTCGTTTGATGCGCGAGGCGCTCCAGAGCGCGCCCGGCGATCCGGCCGCGATCGAGAGCCGCCTGGTTCAGATGCAGATCGACCTGGGCAAGCAGCACTACGAGGCCCGGCGTTTCGACGAGGCCCTGGGCGCGCTCCGGGAGGCCGTCGCCACCGATCCCGCCAATCCCGAATGCCACTACTGGCTCGGGCAGTCGTACTATTTCAAGGGCCTGCGCGAATCGGGCAAACGCAGGAAAGAAGACCTTCAGGCCGCCGAACGATCCCTCAAGGAGGCCGGTCGCCTCGATCCGACGATGCTCAAGGCCCACGCCGCGCTTGCCGAAACTTGCATCAAACTGGGCAATCCGATCGAAGGCGCCGCTTACTATAAGAGGATTATAGAGATCGACCCCGCATCGCCCGAAGCGGATCGCGCTCGCAGACAACTTCAAACGATGGATGCGCAATGAAGACCTCGACCTCCTCACCCAAGAACCCAAAGACTTCGGCCAACGGGCCGGTTCAGTTCATCACGTCGGTCAGCCGAGCCTTCGACTCGAAACATCCCGACCGTGTGCTGACCCTGGCGCCGTCGGTCTTGTCGGCGAACTTCGCCAACATCGAGTCGGACCTCAAGAAGATGATGCGCGCCAAGTGCTATTGGACCCACCTGGACGTGATGGACGGCCATTTCGTCCCCAACATCACCTTCGGTCCGCCGATGGTCAAGTCGATCCGAAGCGTTTCGCCCCGCCTCTTTCTCGACACCCACCTGATGATCAGCGACCCGCTCAAGTACGCCGAGCCGTTCGTCCAAGCCGGGTCCGACATGATCACGATCCACACCGAGACGGTCGACAACCTGTCGCGAGCCGTCGCCTCGATCCGCAAACTGGGCGTTCGCGTCGGCCTGACGGTCAAGCCGCGCACGCCGATCCGCGAAGTCGAGCCCGCCCTGGACAAGATCGACATGGTTCTGATCATGAGCGTCGAGCCGGGGTTCGGCGGCCAAGGGTTCATGCCGAACATGCTCACCAAGGTTCGCCAGCTCGTGGCTTGGCGCCGCGAACGCGGCCTCAACTTCCTCATCCAGATCGACGGCGGGATGAACGTCAAGACGATCGGCCTCGCCGTCGCGGCCGGGGTCAACGTTCTCGTCGCGGGCAGCGCCGTCTTCGGCCCGCCCGGCATTGCGCAGAACATCCAGTCCCTCATGACGGCCGCCGTGAAGATGGGGGGGTGACGGACGCCCATCCCGGCGAGAAACCGATGATTCGAATCACGGGTGGAGAATTCAAGGGACGCAAACTGAAGTCGCCCGAAGGGTGGGGGACTCGGCCCACGCCGTCGCGCGTGCGCGAGAGCCTGTTCGACGTCCTGGGCGACTCGGTCGAAGGGCGCGAGTTCTACGATCTCTACGCGGGCTGCGGCGCCGTCGGGTTCGAGGCTCTGAGTCGCGCCGCGCGTCGCGTCGTGTTTGTCGAGTCGAGTCGCCGGGCCGTGGCCGCTCTGCGCGCCAACGTCGCGATGCTCGATGCTCGGTCGAACGTGCGCGTGGTGGTCAAGGAACTCCCTCATTGGCTCCAGACCGAGGAGTTCGCGCCCGAGCCGCCCGTTGTCGTCTTTGCCGATCCGCCCTATCGCGAGGGACTGGCCGAGAAGACCCTCGCGGCGATTGCCGAACGATCGATCGACTGGGGGAGCGAAAGCGTCTGCGTCGTCCAGGCGGAGAAGGAATGTCGTCTGGTCGAGACGTGCGGACACTGGGCTCTGAGGAAGTGTTACGTCCACGGCGACTCGGCGCTGTGGGTTTACGATCCCGCCGCGAGCGGTTGACGGCGTACGACAAAGCGTTTCATGGTCTACGTTCTCCTCGGCATTCTCTTTTCCGTCGTCCAGATCGCCGCCGCGTGGGGATACGGCCGATTCATTCTGAGGCTCGTCGGGTTGCGAGACGGACCGGGGCGCGGCTCCGATTCGGGTTGCGGCGATGCGGTCTTCGCGTTCGGGATCGGCCTGGTGGCGATAGGCTTTCTCGTTGCCGTCGCCGGACTTGCGCATCTTCTATTGAAGATGGTTCTTGGTACGATCCTGGCCGCCGGGTGCGTTTTGGGCGGTGTGGATCTCGCGCGGCGAACCGTCCGAACGACAGAGACGGGAGAAGGGGTCTCGCCGGACGCCCCGGAACCCGCAGGCGGCGAGAGCGGTCCCACGCGCTCCGTCCTTTGGCGTTTCGCGCCCCTTCTCGGGCTCGCTCCGCTCGTGGTGGCTCTGTTCTTCGAGAGTCTGGTGCCGGACTACTCGGGCGACGGGTATCTCTATCACCTGAGCGCGCCGCTCTATTACGTGTCTGAGGGAGGGTTTGTTCGCCAGGACTGGGCGGTCTACTATCACTACCCCCTTCTCGTCGAAATGCTCTATGCTCCCGGACTCGCGTTCGGACTCGAACAGGCGGCGATCCTTCTCAACTTCTGGATCGCGCTCGCGTGCGCCGCGGTTCTGTATCGGCTCGGCGCGAGGCTGTTCGGCCCGTTCGGGGGGTGGACGGCCGCGTTCGTGTATCTCTCCGCCCCGGCGATAGTGTATTGGACTCCCACGTCGCAGCCCGAGACGGCGGGGACCTTGTTCCTCCTTCTCTCGGTTTGGGCGCTTCGCCGCTGGCGGAGCGAACGCCGGGTCGGGTGGGCGGTGGTCGCGGGCATCCTCTCGGCCGGGATGACGGGGAGCAAACTCCTCTACGCTCTGTTCGCGGCGGCGCTTCTGTTTGCGATCGTCGGGGCCGCCTTCTGGGATTGCGGGCGGGTGGGAACGTCTGTCCCGTCGAAGGTTCGTGGGATGAAGACTGCGTGGGGCGCTCCTCTGGGGTTTGCCGTCTTCCTCGGCCTCGCGTATTCTCCCTGGTTGGTCAAGAATGCGCTCTTTACCGGCGATCCCTTCTTTCCCGTGGCGGTCGATCTCTTTCCCACCTTCGCGCCGCTTCGCGCCGGAGTGGGTTTTCTCTACGAACTTCACGGCTTCCCCGCGTGGGAAGGGGCGGCGGAGTGGGGCCGACGTGCGATTCACGGCGCGACACAGTTAATGGGCGAAGGAAACACCGGATTCGTCCTGGCGATGGCGTGGGTCCCCGTGGCGTTCGTCCTGGCATGGGGCGTTCGGCGCGAGCGTTTCTTGTGGTCGATCCTGCTCGGCGTCTGGTTGGTGGTCGCCCACTACGGGGGGATCCTACAAGTGCGTTGGTTTCTTCCCGCCTATGGACTATTCGCGCTGGTGGCGGGAGACGCGGCCGCGAGGATCGCCCGCGCGAGATTGCGCCCTTATCTCAGGCGCGGCGTCTTGGGTTTTCTGGCCCTCCTGCTCGTTCTCAACTGGATTCAGGGTTACCGCGACCGGATGGGCGGCCTGGTGGGGTTTCATCGTCCCTGGACCACGCTGACTCGTCTCGGGCGCGAGGATTTCATCTCCGGTTTGCCCAGCTATGCTCCCGCGCATCTTGTCAATCGTTTGGTCCCCGCCGACGGGCGGGTTCTTGTCGCGCAGCCCTCGCCCTGGCACCAGGTGCGGTGGTACCGGCGTCGCTTCGTTCAGAACGGACAGGACTGGTTCGCCTGGATGGTTCGCGAGAAGATGCGAGACGAGGAAATCGCCGCCCAGCTTCGGGCCGAGGGGATCACCCACGTCGTCGCGTTGCGTTTTCGGGACGGGGGGCGTTTGGCGGGGTTTCTCGACCGCTACGCCTCGTGCGTCGGCGAGGCGAGGGGATACGGTCTTTTCGAGCTCCGGCGCGGCGCCGGCGAGTCGAGATAGGCCGCCAGGTCGTTTCTGGAGCGTTCTTCACGACCGGGCAAAGAGTCCGTGCCTCGCCGGGGTCCAATCCAATCAGCAGCGCGAGGTTGGCGGTGCCGTCACGTTTCCTGCGAGAAGCGGCAGGAAACGCGCCGACCGTGAGTTCTGTTGTGCCGCATTCCCACCGGCTGAAGCCGGGGGCAAGGAAGAGCCCGCTGAAGCGGGCTAATCCAAGACACGCCCGAGGGATATACTGGCTCCAAGTTACTTTGTCCATGGCCATAAGGAGGCTGACTTGCGGAACGTCTTTGCCGCCAAACACGTACGCTCAAGGCCGCGCCCGCGGAAAAGGCTTGTCTGACGGACAGCGCTCTGCAAAGCTGCAAGAGTAGATTCTGCGCGGCGCATTGCGGGCGAGAGGTGAGGATTTGCGCACGATCATCGGCATACTGGCGATTTCCCTGCTTTCGGGCGGCTGGGCGTACGGCGACGTGATCGAACTCGCCGACGGACGTCTCTATACCGGCGTCGTGACGAACGAAACGAGCGACACGGTCGAGGTGTTCTCGTCGAGCGTGGTTTTGAGCCTGTCGCGCCTCGGCATCCGCCGCGTGACGCGGGAATCGCAAGCGGCGAACACCCTGCACCGCGCACGGTTCGAACTGGAGCGCGACCGTCCGCTCAGCGCTTTCGATCGGGTCGAAGAGGCGATGTCGCAGGGCGCGACGCCCGCCGAGTTGCGCGCGTGGTTCGCTCGCGAGCGGGCCTTGGTCGCTTTGTGTCTCGGGCGAGAACGCGCCGACGCGCCTCTCACTTGGCGGGGGCTCATTCGTCGGTTGGCGGGATTGTCGGACAAGCCCGCCCAGGCGGCGTCGGGACCGACCGCGGCGGACGACTTCCCGACGACGGTCCCCCTGCCGTTGCTGCCGGACGGCGGCGAACTCGTCTCCGCGCCAAAGCAGGTTCTCGTTTCTTCCTCGTCGCCCACGCTGGGCTCGGTCGCTCCGTCTTCGGCGACGCTCGGTCCACCGGCTCTGACCTCGGACTCTCTGTCGGTCCCGTCTCTTTCGGACGAGGAGATCGACTATCTCCTGGCGATGGCCGAAATGTTCGACGGCGCGAAGGATACGGCGACCGCGGCCGAGATGATCGAGCGGCTGGAGCCGCCCGCGCTTCATCGCGCGGCGACGGACCGAGATTTCGTTCAGCCGCTTCTGCTCAAGAGTCTGCGCGACGCGCTCGACGTTCAGGATTTTCGGCGCGCTTCGGATTTGATTCGGCGCATGGAGAGCGCCGATCTCGGAGTGACCCACGCCGCGCGGATTCTTCTCTGTATTCGATGGTCCGCGGAGGAGCGGCGGCGCGGCAACGCCGATCTGGCGTTTCGGGTCCTCGACGAGCGTCTTCGTCCGCTCAACGCGGTAATCGCCGATGAGTTGGGGAACATCGCTCTGACCGAATTGCGGCAGAGTCTGGCCGAGCAGGGGCGCTATGGCGAAGTCGCCGATCTGGTGCGCAAGTGGGGTCCGCGGTTTCTGGTCGAGAGTTGGAAGGGGATTCTGGCGAACATCTATCGCGAGTGGGGAGGCGAGATGCTCTCGCAAGGCGAACCGTCCAAGGCGAAGAGGGCCTTCGAGGAGTGCGCGCGTCTCGATCCGGAGCTCGGCGCGACCCAGATCCGCATCTGCGAGTTCGAAGAGCGGTTTCTCGATCTGGAGGCCGGCGACTGGGCCTCGGCGTTCGATCTCGGACAATGGGCCGCCGAACAAGGATTGCTTTCGCAGGCGGTCCGCGCCTACGAACGGGCGGCGGCCCACGAACAGCTTCGCGAACCGGCGGAGGAGCAGATCGCCGTCCTCAGGGAGCGGATCGGGATCGCCCACTACGAGCGGTGTCTCGAGTGGTTCGAGCACGGCGATCCACAGCGGGCGTTGGTCGAACTCGATCAGTTCCCGTTCTTCCCGTCCACGCGCAGCCTGGAGCCGGAAATCCAGAGGCTTCGCGCGCTGTGTTGGACCGAGATCGATCGCCGAGGCAAGCTGCGCGGGGCCGACGCCGAAATCCTGTTCCAGAACGCGTACCGCGAGTATTTTCTCGGGAAGGGAGAGGACGCCAAGCGCGATCTCAATCTGGTGATGCGCAAGTACGGCGACACGTCGGCCGCCGGGCGGGCCCGGGAGTTTTTGCGCTACATCGAGATGCGGCGCGGCCTGAGCGCGCTCGAAGGGAGCTCGGCTGGGGGAGCGGTTTCCCCCGGCGAGTCGCCTGGCGCTTCGCCCGGCGCGATGAGTTCGGCGCTCGAGAACGAGATCCGGGGCCTGATCGAACAGCTCGACATCGGACCGCCCGAGGCGAAATAATAGGCTGGTCGGGCGAGGAGGCGGAGTCCTATGCCGGAAGAGTCCTTCAAGATCCGGATCAAACCCGACGGGCGAATCTATCTGCGCAGCGAAGAGCTGGGCGAGGAGCGTCTGCGTCTTTTGCGCGAGATGATCGAGGACTGCCTGGGGCCGGTGGTCGAGGTCGAGGCGGGCGACGACGCGCCGCCCCGTCCGACGCGGATCGTCGAGTCGCAACCGAAACACGACGAGCTGCGGCGCAGGGGCTAGCCTCCGGCGCCTTCCGCTCCGAGGCGCCGGAACGCCCGCGCGAGACCTTCCTGACTCTCCCAATTCCCATAGAGATCGCCCGACGAGAGGAGCCGGTTCGCGGCCTCGCGAATCTCACCCTCGGCCCGCCCCGGCGCGCCCGAGGCGAAACGCGTCTGCGGCAGCGGCATGAAACTGTGCGCGTGGATGCGCGCCCCCATCTCCGCCAAATCGTTCATCACGCGCGCCGTTTGCCGTCGGTCCTCCTCGGTCTCGCCCGGCAGACCGAAGATGAAATCGACGCTTGCGCCCAAACCCGCCGCCCGGATTCGCCCGACCGCGGCGTACACGTCCTCGACCGTGTGGCCGCGTCCGCACGCTTCGAGCAGACGGTCGCTCCCCGCTTGTGCGCCGACGACCAGAAGGTCGTTGCGCGCATAGCGGCGCACTAGGGCGAGGGTCTCGTGCGTCACGTGCTCGGGCCGCACCTCGGACGGAAACGTGCCGAAATAGACCCGCCCCTCGGGTCCGGCCGCTTCGCGGACGCGCCCGAGGAGTTCTTCGAGTGCATCGACGTTCAGGCGGCGTCCGTCGGGCGAACCATAGCCGAACGCGTCGGGGGCGATGAACCGCACGTCGCGGATCCCGGCGCGCCGCATGCGCTCGACGTAGTCGCGGACCCGCTCGACGCTCCGATGGCGCGGCCGCCGTCCATGGATGTGCGAGGTCTGGCAAAAGGCGCAGCCGAACGGACAGCCGCGCGTGATCTCGATATGGCCGAAGCGCTGGAGACGGGTGGGGGAGGGCGCATAGTCGTCCAGGTCGATCGGCGCCCGCGCCGGATTCACGACGCAGCGCCCTTCGGCGTCGAGCCAGGCGATTCCCGCGACTGATCGGAAGTCGATCGACCGCCAGTCGCCCGACTCACAGTCGGCACCCTGGTCGAACCGTTCGACGAGTTCGACAAACGTCGCCTCGCCCTCGCCGATCGCGACCAGGTCGAACCCCAGGTTCAGAGCGTCCTCGGGAAGCGCCGTGGGGTGCGCCCCGCCCGCGATGAAGAAAGGACGTGTGGCACGGGCATCCTGCTCGTGTTCTGAAGTGGCACAGGCATTTTGCCTGTGTTCTGACGTGGAATGGGTATCGCGACGCTCGGGCGTCGCTTTGGAGTGCGCAGACATGTCTGCGCTTTGAAAGCGGCGACATGTCGCCGCACTCCACATCGGATCCGGAAAAGCCGCGGCTGCGTCTTGCGAACCCGAGCGCCTCAGGCCCAGGACATGCGATCCCGGTGTTTCTGAACCTGCAACCTTCGAACTTGGAACTTGCGAACCCTTTCTTCGCAACTCGCCACTCACCACTCGCAACTGACAACTGCGAATCGTTTTCGCAATCGCGTCGCGACACGCCGTAGGGAACGAAACGGCGACGACGGCGCGTCGGCCCGCCGCCTCGATCGCATCGAGTTGACGGAGAAGATCCTTCTCGTCGTGGGGGAAATGCCTGGGCAATTCATCGAACCGACGGCGCGATTCGAGCGCGCCCGCCAGGGCATAGAGCGCATAGCGGCTCGTTTCGAGGCGATAGAAGACCAGGCTCGGGGCTCGACACATGGCCCCGACATTCTCGCCCGACTCTCCCATCTTCCGCCACTCCAAATGCCGCCTTTGGCTGGGCGTGGCTGTCTGTCCCAGTCAACGCAGGTCATCGAAACGACAACAGACCGCGCTCCGTCAGCCATCGTACGACTGCCCACAGCGCCTCCCTTCCGAATCACTCGTACATCCCGATGCCGGCCGGCACCGCGGTGCCGCTGGGCGGCGGCGTATGGTAGTAAATGCGGAACCCGCACAATTGCATGTCGCTGCCCAGTTCGTAGGG
>JAFGFN010000041.1 GCA_016931035.1 Candidatus Sumerlaeota bacterium | reverse complement strand
TGACGAAGCCGCGTCGCCCGAAGCGGCTCGCGCCTCTGAACGGCTCCCGTTCAAACCCGAACCGCGCAGGGCGTGAAGGATTCGGGTAGATCCTCGTTCCGAGATCATAGTGCCGCGTGTCGGCCGCCAGCGTTCCGTCGCGCCCCAGGAGAAGCCACGGAAAGAAGACGACGCGGACGGGAATCATCCACGGATGGGTGAGGCTGTGGGGCGAGAACAGTCCGGCTCGCGGCTCGTGCGGCCATGTTCCACTGGCGGTTCGACCGTCGTAGGGTTTGCCGCGCCGAGGTCCCGTCGAGACGTAGCGATTCCAGAAATCGAGTTTCAGATAGAGCCAACGGCCTCGCTCCCAGCCGCAACATTTCCCGCAGCCGCAGTAGGCGGTGACTTCCATACGGCGCGTCTCGGCGCGCGAGCAGGACGAGAGCCCGAGAACGGGCGTGAGGAAGAGGAAAGGGGCGAGAGCAAGGAGGAGAAGGCGCGTTCTTTTCATGCGGTCGGGTTCTCGCGGGGGAGTGGGGCGGGACCGGGCGAACGATTCGGGCGGCGCTTCCTTCGTATCCCGTGTTTCTTCTCATACCACACACATCGCCTCCGGCGCCAACGTCGAACGTCGCCGCTTGCCCGCACCAATCTATTGGGTTGTCGTTGACTCCGGCCAACTGAAGTTGGAACAACGAACGAAGAGCCGGAATCGGTCCAGAGTGTCTGTCGATCCAGAGTGTCTGTCGATCCAGAGTGTCTGTCGATCCAGAGTGTCCGTTTGTTGTTCCAACTTCAGTTGGCCAGCGCCTTCGTTGTTCCCCAGGAATCCTGGAAGGGTCCGTACCTTTTGAAGCGCAAGCCGGGCCGCGAACGTTCCAAACCGTTCGCGGTTCCAACGGAAGGGGAGGGGGCGACGTCCCATTCGTAAAGCACAAACCATTCTTTTGAGACGACTTAGCCTCTGACGCGTGGCCGACCTCTTTCGCGGCCCGGTTATTGCGCTTCTGGGTTTGCCAACGGGGTGCGATGCCCCGACGAGAACCCCGGCCAAGCGGGGAACCCCAAGGAGGAACAAGTACCATGAGAAAGAAAACAGCGATAGCCCTTCTGGTCCCGCTCACGGTCGTCACGGTGGTGGCGCTGTCGGCGTGGGCCCAGCCCGACGACGCGCCCACCGCCGGGGCGCCCCCCGCGCCGGGCATTCTCGCCGGTCCCAGGATCATGCAGGAGGCCGACGCGGATCAAGACGGCAGCGTCACGGAGCAGGAATTCCTCGATGCCCAGAAGAAACACTTCGAGCATCTCGATGCGAACGGCGACGGCAAGATCGACCAGCAGGAACGAACCGAGCGCATGAACGCCATGAGAGACCGGATGGGCGAGTTGCGCGGCCACGTCCGCGACCGAGTTCGCAATCATGTCCGCGATCAGGTTCGCGATCGACGGCACCAAGCTCTGTTCGACCGCGCCGACGCCGATAACGACGGTCGAGTCTCGGCCGAGGAGTTCCCGGGACGTCCCGGGCGGTTCTCCGACATCGACACGGACGGAGACGGCTACCTGAGTCCCGAGGACATCGCCGCCGTTGCTCCTCCCGTCCAGAGGCCCGGTTGGGGCCAGGGGACGGGAAGACAGTCGGAGCCGATGCATCGGCCCGGCGCTGGAGATCGGCAGGGTCGCCCCGACGGTCCGCGCCCGCCCGCCCTCGAGGAATTGGACAAGAACGAGGACGGCAAGATCTCGCGCAAGGAGTTCCGCGCGGGTTGGGAAAGCCGGTTCGAGAAACTCGACGCGAACGACGACGGATACGTGACGCAGGACGAAATGTCTTTCCGGGGCAGGCGAGGCGCTGGCCGCGGCCAAGTCGGTCGCCCCGCCCCCACAGGGCCGCAAGGATTCACGAGAGGGCCCTCTTCCCGAGGCTGATACCCCGAGTTGTTCGGGACGGACAAACCCCGCTATGGCGAGCCGAAAGCGCGATCCCGACCCGAGAGGCCGGGATCGCGCTTTGCGATTGAGCTGGACTCTTGCGTCTCTTCACCGCCATAATCGGTTGTTACGCTGGCGACAGGGCCCGTAGAGGAGGGTCTCGAGGGCGGAGCAGCCGTTCTTATAGTCTCTCGCCGAGGTTCTGCCTAACTCTCGCAAGATCAACATTGAAGGCAGTGGAATCCTCATGAGCAAACCCGTCGACCCGGAGACCGATTCCCCCCGAAGCATAGACAAGGGCGACGTCGATCCCGATTTCGCCATGGGCGGCCAGGCCGTTCTCGAAGGCGTTATGATGCGCGGCCCGCGCGCCTACGCCATCGCCGTTCGGCGTCCGCAGGGCGACATTCAGCTGGTCTGTCGTCCGATGGTGCCGATCGTGCGGCGCAAGAAATGGCTGCGTCTCCCGATCGTTCGCGGGGCGGTGTCTCTCGTCGAGATGATGCTCTTGGGTTTCCGCGCCCTCGACTACTCGGTCAACGTCACGGAACAAGGGCTTCGCGAACAAGAAGCGGAACAAAAGAGAGATTCCGGAGAGGCGCCGCCGCAGGCCGATTCCTCCGTTCCGCTGTCCGGGGTGCCCGCTCTTCAGCCGGTCGCCGCAGCGGTCCAGACCCTTTCCGATCGGTCCGACTCGTCGGAATCGTCCGAAGAGTCGGGCGACGCCCCATCGCGCGCCGCCGAGCCGGAACGCGCCATCGGCCCTTGGGCGATGGCGGGGACCTTCGCCTTGAGCATGGTCTTGGCCATCGCTCTTTTCGTCGCCCTGCCCAACGTCGCCACGCATCTTCTGGGAATGTTGCCGGTCTTCGGCGGGGCCGAGGTCGTCGGAGCCGGCTCCGCGGCCCAGTCCGCCGCGGGTTCGCGCCTGGTCGAGGAGAGACGACCGATTCTCTATAACCTCGTTGCGGGATTCGTGCGGGTCTTGGTTCTGGTGGGCTACATCTGGGGGATTTCGTTTCTCAAGGACATCCGACGGCTCTTTCAATATCACGGCGCCGAGCACAAAGTCGTCATGGCCTACGAAAAGAAGATCCCGCTCGAAATCGACCGCATCCGTCCGGTCACAAAGGTTCACCCGCGTTGCGGCACCACCTTCATCGCGATCGTTCTGTTCGTGAGCATCGTCGTGTTCGCCTTGCTGGCCGCCCTGGTCGTCCGCGTCTACCCCCCGTTTGGCGACTGGTCCATTTGGGCGCGCAAGCCGTTCCTGATCGGGCTTCACATCGTGTTCCTGCCACTGGTCGCGGGATTGGGGTACGAGATTACCCGCCGCGCGGGAAAGCGTCCGGATCTCTGGTTCTACAACCTTCTTCTTCAACCGGGGTACTGGTTTCAGGCCATCACCACGCGCGAGCCCGACGACTCGATGATCGAGGTGGCTCTCGCCGCCTTCAACGAGGTTGTCGAACCGCGTCCCGCCGAGACAATCTGAGCGCACTTCCGTTGCAGCGCCGACGTTCCCTTCCCATCGAGCGGGAAGACGAGAGGTCCGCGCCGCGAGACTGAGTCAATCCCACTGTGAGAGACGATGGCGGATGCGTTCGGCGAAGGAAGCGTTCGATTCGCGTTTCCCGTCGACTTCACTTTGGCGGCGTCTGTGGGCTCCGCGGCGCCTCGATGGGACGGCTGTCGCGGATCTGAGCGGTGCCTCGCACGCCGTAGCCTTGGAACGACGTCATGTCTTCGGAGAAGGCGAGGATAGCGCGAATATCGCATCGCTCGCCGCGTTGCGCGTAGAGAAGCGCCGTCCTGCGATCGACCACGCACCACAACCCGGTGAATCCTTCTCGCGCCCAGACCGGGTGTTCGAGCGTTCCGTTTTCCAGGAACCGAATCGTGACGCTGCTGCCTCCGTCCCACTGCCAGCGCGTGTTCTCGAGGCATTCCTCCAATTCCAGGTTGGGGTCCCACGTCTCTTCCTCCGGCGGGTTCGATCCGCGTGCGCGGTTCCTCCAAGACGAGATAGGGGAGGCGCCGTATACGTCGTATCCCCCCGCGTCGTCCGGAATGTGTCCGTCGCGCTTAGGTAAAGAGAAGGTCTTTGCGGCCTCGGGCAGTCCGATCCCCACGGCATCTCGAATCGCCCCCGATGGAGACATCGCGCCCGTCCGGTAGGACGACGATTCCTTCTTTGCGCTCTCGGCGCTCTCGATCCGGCCGGGGGGCTCGCCGTACGGGGCATGCAGGTGGTGGTGCATGACGTAGACTGCGGTGAGGACGCCGATACCCCACAACGCGGCGGCCGCCAGGACGAGCGCCCAGCGACGGGCGGGCGTCGCACGCGTCCCGATCGGTGCGTCGATCTTCTCGCTTGTCGAGTCGCTCTGCGCCTGGCTGGCGCCGACGTTCCATTTCCTGGGGCCGATCCGGCTCATCGCCACGCGAGCGACCGCGTCGAGCCGTTCGCGCGAGGGACGGAGAACCGCGCCCCCCGCCAGGCGGAGCACCTCGACCCGCTTGCGGCACGTTGCGCATCGCGCTAGGTGGCGTTCGACGCGCTCGACGGCTTTGGGGTCCAGATCGCCGTCCAGATAGCGCGAGATTCTGATCATGCTGACGTGTAACATCTCCGTTTACCTTTCTTCTCCCTCCCGCTTCGGGGGCTATCGCCCCGACTCGAGCGAACCGGCGGGAGGGACCGAACCGGTTCGCCCGACGCGCACTACAAGAGCCCGATCTCCTTCGCCCTCTTGAGAAGCAGACGCCGGGCGTAAGTCAGGCGCATCGTCACCGTCGTCTCCTTGAGACCCAGGAACCGCGCGATCTCGCGGTACGAGAGGTCGCCCGCGTACCGGAGCGTCAGACTCTCGCGATACTTGTCGGGCAGCGCTTCGACGCACCGCCGCACCGCATCGAGCGCCGCGTCGCTCGTGTCGGTCTCGGATTGAACGGCACTCGCATCCGAGGCCGGGTCGGGCGGGTCGAACCCCTTGGCGACCATCTGGTCGAGAGAGAGTGTGCGCACGGGGTTCGACCGCCCGAGATTGCGAAACTTGTTGCGCATAATGCCGGCGGCCCATGCGGCGAACTTCCGAGGCTCCTCGAGACAGTCGAGAGTGTCATAGGCCGCGATCAGTGTCTCCTGGGTCAAGTCCGCCGCTACGTCGTAATCGTGCGAAAGACAGTACGCATAACCCATCAGCTTCGCGCTGTATCGCTCCACAAGGAGTCCGTAAGCCTCCGTGTCGCCACCGAGAACCTTGCGAACGATCGTTTCGTCTGCCAGACCGCCTGGGTCTTTCATGCGCCCCATCTCTCTCTCGCTATACAGTAACGATTCGGGCGGTTTCCATTCATCCTCGGGAGAAAAAAAAGAACTTCCCCCCAAGAGTCTGCCCCAAAACCCCGGCGAATGCCACGTCTAGCACCACAGTCGGGTGGACCGGGAATGGCCCGTATGCCTACTACCCGGAGCCAGATGATTCCCGACAATAGACAATAGTAGACGAATATGGCCGGACGAATGCCCAGCCCGCCGCCCGCTCTCGGGCAGTCCGAATCGCCTCCCGGCACCCATCCCTCCTTCCTTCCGTCTTTTCTTCTTCGCGGATTGTCTCTGCGAACGGGGCAACTGTGCGTGTCCGGCGCCGCGAAGCACCCCGAGCGATTGCATTCGACGGCCCAGATTGTACCCGGCCGATCCGGCGGACGATGCGCACGGAAGAGAGCGGACCGTCTGTCCCCAGAAGTCCTTCGTTCTCGCGTTCGGCGACTGCGCGCTGTTTCCATCGATCTCCGCGTTGTCCGGCAGAACCGGTCGATGCCTCGCGCGATTCCGGACCGGGTTGACAGGTGGGGTGGGGGGTGGTAGATTGTCAACATGGAGTCCGCCGAGTCTCGGAAACGCGAGCGACGGGACTGATAGGGTGTTTTCGGGACTCCGGCAATCGAGGAGACACGACGTTACCATGTTCGAGAAGACGCCTTACACCCCAGGTATGCGAGATGTCAAGAAGCTGAGCACGAACGAGGCGGGCCGGCTCGGCCACGACTATATCGGCCCCGAGCACTATATGTTGGGGATCATACGCAAAGGCGACGGTTTGGCTGTCCACGCCTTGAAGAACCTCGACGTGGAGATGGAGGACCTGCGGCGCGGCATCGAGCAGCGCCTGGAACAGGGCAAAGGGCCGACGGTCGGGCTTTTCGCCCCGAACGAACAGGCCAAACGCGTTCTCGAACTCGCGCAGACCATTGCCCAACAGCTCAACCACAGCTGGATCGGGACCGAGCATCTGCTCCTGGCCTTGATCCGAGCCGAGAACACGATTCCCTCGCAGTGCCTGTTGAGTTTCGGCGTGGACTACGAGAAGGCCCAACGCGAGGTGATCGGGCTGATCGAGGGTCACGCCGCCGCCGCGCCGACGAAGGCTCCGGATATCGGCAAAGAAGCCGCCGGATCGGCCGAGAAAAGCAAGACGCCCGCGCTCGACACGTTTGCGCGCGACCTGACCCAACTGGCGCGCGAGAACAAGCTCGATCCGGTGATCGGGCGCGAGACGGAGATGGAGCGCATTCTCCAGATTCTGTGTCGGCGCACGAAGAACAACCCGATTCTCTTGGGCGAATCGGGCGTCGGCAAGACGGCCATCGTCGAGGGTCTGGCGCAGAAGATCGTCGCGGGCGACATCCCCGAGCTCCTGGCCAACAAGCGCCTGTTGTCGCTCGACCTGGCGGCCATCGTCGCGGGAACCAAGTATCGCGGCCAGTTCGAAGAGCGCCTGAAACAGATCATGGTCGAGATTCGTCGTTCGCGCGACGTTCTGATCTTCATAGACGAAATCCACACCCTCGTCGGCGCGGGCGCCGCCGAAGGCGCCATCGACGCGTCGAGCATGCTCAAACCCGCCCTCTCGCGCGGCGAAGTGCAGTGCATCGGCGCCACGACGCTCGAAGAGTACCGCAAATACATCGAGAAGGACGGGGCGCTCGAGCGCCGTTTCCAGACGATCAAGGTCAATTCCCCGACGATCGAGGAAACCATCGCCATTCTCCGCGGTCTTCAGTCGCGATACGAAGACCACCACAACGTGACGATCACCGACGAAGCGATCAACTCGGCCGTCTCGCTGAGCAGCCGCTACATCGCCGACCGCGCCCTGCCCGACAAGGCGATCGACCTGATCGACGAGGCGGGATCGCGCGCGCGCCTGATGGCGACGGTCAAGCCCGAGCGGATCAAGGAGATCGAGAAGCAGATCGCCGACCTCGAATCGCGCCTGCACGATTTGTCGCGTCAGCAGGAATTCGAGGAGTGCGCGCGGGTCAAGCTCGAGCGCGACAACGCGAAGGAAGAGCTGAGCGAGACCATGCGGGCGTGGCGCAAACGCCTGGGGAACGAAGAAACGCGCAGCGTCATCCGCGAAGAGGATATCGCCCACGTCGTATCCAAGTGGACCGGCGTCCCCGTGACGCGGCTCGAAGAGAGGGAAACCGAGCGGCTGATGCGCATGGAGGAGGAACTCTCCAAACGCATCGTGAGCCAGAAGGAAGCCCTCGGCGTGGTCGCCCGCGCGATTCGTCGCTCGCGCTCGGGGCTCAAGGACCCGAGGCGTCCGACCGGCGCGTTCGTTTTCCTCGGGCCGACGGGCGTGGGGAAGACCGAGCTGGCCAAGGCGCTCGCCGAATTCCTGTTCGGGAACGAGGACGCCCTGATCCGCGTCGATATGTCGGAATACATGGAGAAGTTCGCCGTCTCGCGTCTGGTCGGCGCGCCTCCGGGCTACGTGGGTTACGAAGAGGGCGGCCAGCTGACCGAGAAGGTCCGGCAGAAACCCTACAGCGTCGTCCTGCTCGACGAGATCGAAAAGGCGCACCCCGACGTCTTCAGCCTTCTGCTCCAGGTTCTGGACGAAGGCCGGCTGACCGACTCGTGGGGTCACCTGGTCGATTTCCGCAACACCGTCCTGATCCTGACCAGCAACATCGGCACCAAGATGCTGCGCAAGGGATCGCTCGGGTTCCGGGGCGAAGACGCCATGATGGACTACGACACGATGAGGACGCGCGTTCTGGCCGAGATGCGCAAGATCTTCAACCCCGAGTTCGTCAATCGCTTCGACGAAACCATCGTCTTCCGATCTCTGACCACGGACGATATCCGCCAGATCATCGACATTCTCTTGCGCCGCACCAACGAACTGCTCAAGGAACGCAACATCGCGCTCGCCCTGTCCGAACCCGTTTGTCGGTTCCTGGTCGAATCGGGTTACGACAGCGAATACGGCGCGCGGCCGCTTCGACGCGCGATCCAGCAACAGATCGAGGATCCGCTGAGCATGATGATGCTCGAAGGCAAGGTCAAGGACGGCGACCAGGTCGTCGCGCTCCTCGACGACGGCGGCCGCGTGACGTTCGAGACAAAGACGAGCGACGAGGCGGACAAGGAAGCGCTCTCCTCGACCGCACACACTGAGCCCGGCGCGTAAACGAGACGGCTCGGCCCCGCGACGCCAGCCCGGCGTTCTCCCACCCTCGTTCCCGAAACGCATCGCCCCCGATCCTCGAAAGGACCGGGGGCTTTCTCATAGTGCGGATTCGACCTGCAAATCGCAAAGGAACCTCACGGATCGAACACGGATTGGGAAGAGCGCCCAGAAATCGGCGCGGACCAACACTGATTACCCCTGCTCACCCATTCGCAGATCGCAACCAGTAACTCGTAACTCACAACTCCTAACTCGCAACTCAATCTTCGGGGCGTTCGCCCGCCGGGGCCATCTTGACCAGGCGGGGGTCGAAACGCGCGACGATCTCGACCAGATCCTTTTGCGCGGCCATGACGGACTCGATGTCCTTGTACGCCATCGGCACTTCGTCGAGGCCCGCCGAAACAAGAGTGACGTGGCGCTCCTTGAGAAGACGGTTCGTCTCGCCCCAGTTGAACTTCTGTTTCGCGGCCTTGCGGCTCATGCGGCGTCCCGCGCCGTGGGCGGCGGAATCGAGCGAGGCTTTGTTGCCGCGGCCTCGGACGACGAACCCGGGCGTCGCCATCGACCCGGGGATGATCCCCACGACCCCCAGAGCGGCGGGCGTCGCTCCTTTCCGGTGAACGACGACTTCGCGCCCGCGATGATTCTCGATCCACGCGAAGTTGTGGTGGTTCTCGATATCGAGCAGGACCTCGACTCCCAGGTGGCGGGCAATGTGGCGATGGATCAGCTCGTGATTGGCCGAAGCGTACCTTCCCATGAGGTGCATCGTGTCCCAATACTCCCGACCCGCTTCGGTGTCGAGCTCGAGCCAGGCGAGATGGACCAGGTCGCGGGGGAGTCCGTGCCGCGCGGCGCGAGCCAACCGGCTGTAGTGGGAGGCGACTTCGTTTCCGACGCCGCGGCTTCCGCTGTGGCTCAGAAGGGCGAGGTATTCTCCCGCCGCGAGACCCAGATCGTCGCGGTCGAGGGTCAGGACGCCGAATTCGGCGAAATGGTTGCCGCTGCCGCTCGTGCCGAGCTGCGCCCACGCCTTGTCCTTCAGGCGGTCGGTCACCGGGCTGACCGACCAGTCCTCGTCCATCACGCGGTGGCCGCGGCGATTGTGAAACGAGGCTCCGATGCCGAAACGGGTCTCCTCGCCCAAGGCGCGGCGAAGTCGGTCGGCATGATCGTCCAGATCGCGCACCGGGAGGTCGAGAACGGTCATCTTCATCCGGCAGGCGATGTCCACCCCGACGGCATAGGGGATGACGCTGTTCTCGGTCGCCAAGACCCCGCCGATCGGGAGGCCGTATCCCACGTGCGCGTCGGGCATGAGGGCGCCCGCGACGGATACGGGAAGACGACAGGCGTTTTCCATCTGGCGCAGGGCGTCGGGCTCGAAGTCCGATCCCCAGGCCCGATAGGGGACCCCTTCGACTGCGGGAATCTGCTCGATTTCGGTTTCGGTCTCCGTGTCGGGGTCGCGTTGGGCGATGAGGGCCGCCGCGAGCTCGCCGAAGACCGGGTCGCCTTGATAGGCGGCCGGATCCTGGGCGACGGTTTCGAGATTGCGCCGGACCGCGCCGCGGTTGAGGCCGCTCTTGCGGGCGCGCTCGGCCGCGGCGAGGGCGATCTCCATCGCGTCTCCTCTCGGAATCCCGAGGCGCGCGAGTTGTTTCTTGTTCATAGTGCTCGTCCCGATCGAAAGCGAATTCCAATTCTCATTTTCTCAGAAAGGGGTGTTTCAGGGCAACATGCGAAACGAGAAGACAGGTAGAGCGGGTGCGTCCCGCGAGGATTTGAACCGCGCCAGCGGTTTCACTTCCAGAGCCGTGGGTTGGCGATTCGCTTCCGAATCGCCAACCCACGGCACGCACGGCAGGATGGGAACCGATTTGTCGGTTCGACAAAGAGAAAGGGTCCGCGCGGAGATTGTCGAACCGATAAATCGGTTCGCAGGCCGGAACGAGACCACCGTGGGTGGCCTCGACCTGACGGTCTCGGCGACCCACGGCTTGGTAGGTCGAACCGCTAGCGCGGTTCTCGCCGAATTCGTCCGGAGATACCCCACGGGCGCGAGGGAATTTCAAAACCCTGGGACGTCCCCAGGCAGAGCAGACCGCCGATTCCCAGTCATTCTCAGACCGAAGCCGCGCGCTTGGCACGGAGCCTCATTCCTTGGTGCGCAGAGGCGTAGGGGAGAGGTTTGCGAGAGGTTTGCCTGTGGGGTTCTGGGGCGAGACGATACGACCGTCGCGCCTGGCTTCAGGGTTTGACGGCGCGGTAGAACTTGCGATCGAGCGCCTTGACGATTCGTCCCGCGACGCGCTGCATCGCGATGCTTTGAGAGGCGAAACGACTGCGTTCGAAGAACGTGCGGTTCCACACCGCGCGGGCGCTCTTCATGTCCCACACCTGGACCTCGACCTTGACCTGGCTGTACCATGTCTGGATCGTGCGGTGCTGCGACGTGAAGCACTCGATCAGACGACCCGTGATGACCTGGTCCACGCCCAGGTCCAACCCGTAGTCGACGGGCGAGATCTCCGACAGCATCCGGTCGTAGTCGCCGTCGGGCCGCCCTTTGAACCGGTCCTGGAGTCTCTGGCGGTTGCCCTCCATGTAGAACTTGAGGTCCGTGCGCGAATGTTGTTCCAGGTACTCGAGACGATGCAGTTGGAGCGCCAGAGCGTCGGCGAAGACCTCGCCCGCGCGGGGGTTCTGGAATATCGTGTGGGCCCCGAACCACCACCCCTTGATCTGGAACTCCTTTTCGGCGACCGAACGGGGAATCCGGAAATCCATCACGACCACGCGGCGCGTGAGCGGCGCGGCGGTCTCGAGTCGCGAGCAACCGCTTGCGAGCGCGGCAAGCGCGACGAGAACCGCCGCCACGGCGAACCCACGCCGGATTCTTGTCCGACCGTGTTTCGAGGAGACCGCGCGTGTGGCGCGACCTAGGGCGAAATGGAAGATGCAACCGATCATACCTGGCTCCTTGCGGCGTTCGGCGAACGGCGAAAGTCGGAAGCCGGAACGTGTCCGGGCGTGGCATCGACATTTGACCCAATCCGGGCGCAAAGTCAACCCCTTTTGCCCGCCGGTCGCGGGTTCGTCCCCTCGGTTCGCTCACAATCGCCTTGCGCGCGCGGGCCGCCCGAGTCTATTCTGGCTGGGCCGCTCGACGCGCGGTCCGCCAGAACCCGCGCCCCCACTCGGAAGGATTCGCCCTCCTATGTCGCCCCCAACCGTCATGGTGGTCTTCGGCACCCGGCCCGAGGCGATCAAACTCGCCCCGGTCGTCAAGGCCCTCCAGGAACGGCCCGATCGCTTCCGATGCTCGGTCGTCGTCACGGCGCAGCATCGCAAGATGCTCGATCAGGTCCTGGACGCGTTCGAAATCGTCCCCGACGTCGATCTCGACCTCATGCAGCCCGGTCAGGACTTGGCGGGTTTAACCGTACGCGTACTCGAGGCGACGAACCGCGTGTTCGCCGAGAACCGTCCGGATTGCGTTCTGGTCCAGGGCGACACGACGACCACGATGGCTGCGGCGCTGTGCGCGTTCTATCATCGAATTCCGGTGGGGCACGTCGAAGCGGGACTGAGGACGTGCAACCGGTTCTCTCCCTTTCCCGAAGAGATCAACCGCCGTTTGGCGAGCCAGGTGGCCGACTACCATTTCGCCGCGACCGAATGGGCGCGCGATAACCTGCTGCGCGACGGGTTCGACCCCGCACGCGTGTTCGTGACGGGCAACACGGTGATCGACGCGCTTTTCATGGCGCGCGATAGAATCGCGCGCGATAAGATTCGGGGCGCACCGCTCCTGCATTGGCACGGTATCGATCCGGCGCGTTTCGAGGGGCGGCGGGTGGTGGCCATCACGGGACACCGTCGCGAGAATTTCGGCGAAGGGTTTCAGTCGATCTGCCGTGGAATCAGGTGTTTGGCCGCGCAGTTCCCCGACGTCGAGTTCGTCTATCCCGTCCATCTCAACCCCAACGTGTTCGGGCCGGTTCACGATCTTCTGAGCGGGGCGGCCAACATCCATCTCATCGAGCCGCTCGAATATCTTCCGTTTGTGTCGTTGATGGAGCGTTCGACCCTCATCTTGAGCGATTCGGGCGGGGTGCAGGAAGAAGCCCCGTCGCTCGGCAAACCCGTTCTCGTCATGCGCGACACGACGGAGCGTCCCGAAGCGGTCGAGGCCGGGACGGTGAAGCTTGTCGGGACCGACGAGGAATTGATCGTAAGCGAAGCGACGCGGCTGTTGACCGACGCCGCGGCCTACCGCGCGATGAGCGAAGCCAGCAACCCCTTCGGCGACGGCAAGTCCGCCCCGCGGATCGTCGAGATTCTCGAACGGGTTCTTGCGTGCGCCCCGTAGTAGTGGCAACCGATTCATGTCGCCCCCTGAAGGGGGCTCAGAAGGGAAAGAGGGGGGGAGATGCCGCGTACCACGGGCTCACGCCCGTGGCTACCCTTGTTCCGCCCCCTGAAGGGGGCTCAAGAGAGAGTGTGTGTTTGGGGGGATGCCGTTTTCCACGGGCTCACGCCCGTGGCTACCCTTGTTCCGCCCCCTAGCGGGGGCTTTGGGACTACGAAACGTCGGCCATATGAGTCGCTGTC